>OMTG01000078.1 GCA_900313905.1 uncultured Actinomycetes bacterium
TGCAGCATGGGTCCGACAGGAATTCGTGGCCTTATGCTCTATGTGCCGAGCCATTTGACCTAAAAGCTCTTTCAGTCGCCTTTTGGGCACTTTAGGCCTCCAGTATTATCAGAAATCTGAAATTATGCGGGCATCGGCGCAGTGCCTGCTATGGGGGGCTGGCCGGTGGCAGCGTGCTGCACCTCTTCTGCATGGGAAGGGCGCAGGTGGCGCAGGGCTGCCCCTATAATGGGGGCAGCGAATGATATCGGGAGGATGGCATCCCCATCCACGAGGAGGAATCATGATCAGGCTTGCGCTCACCGATCTGGATGACACCCTCATCCCCTATGGCCAGGGGCGTGCTTCGGATGCAGCGATTGCGGCGCTTCGTGCTGCCAATGCTGCGCCGGACGTGGTCGCAGGCCCGGTCTCCGGCAGGTCCATCCCGATGATGGACTGGATGTTCGGCCAGGAGGCAGCCGACTGCTTCGCGACGGGTGTCTTCTCGAATGGCCAGGTCGTGCGGCTCGGAGGTAGGGAGCTCGTGCACCATGCCCCATCGCGCGAGACGCTCGATGAGCTGGCGCGCTATCTGCGTGAACGGGAAGGGGAGTCCGTGGCGCTCACGGTCTACGACGATGTGGACGGCCGTGAATTCTGCATCGGCGTCACGCTCGAGGAGATGGCCCGCCATCCCAAGGCCTACCATGCCTTCCATCTTGCGGCGCCATGCCTGCCGGAGGGCGAGTTCGTGAAGACGAACATCCATGCCGACCGCCCACGTGCACATATGGAAGAGCTGCGCCGCGAGCTTGAGGAGCGGTTCAGCGATCTTGCCTTCGTCTTCCCGAGTGCCACCTCCTCCACGATCGATATCACCCCCGCCGGGGTCTCGAAGAGGACGGGCGTCGAATGCCTGATGGAAGCGCTTGGCGTCTCGGCCGATGAGGTGTGCGTCTTCGGCGATTCCGAGAACGACCTCTCTGCGCTGGAGGCCGTGCCCAATTCGGTCGCCGTCGCCAATGCCATGCCGAAGGTGGCGAAGACGGCACGCTGGCATATCGGGCCTGCCAGCGAGGATGCGGTGGCTTCGGCGCTGCTGGACATCGCCGAAGCGGCGAAGAGCGGGGCCATGCCAGCGTTAATGAGGGGATAGGGCTCCTGCACGGAAGAAAAGAGCAGGAAGGCGGCCCCCAGATTGCTTCCGGGGCCGCCTTCTGTCCTGCTACGGATTGCCGGCTACGAGGTGATCTTCGAGAAGTGCGAGCCGTTCGCATCGAGCTTGAGCATGAAGCGGTTGAGGTCTGCCCGGAGGATGATCACGGAAGTCTCGAGGGGCCTGCCATAGGAGTCGCAGGACGTCCTGAGCGTGCGGAGCGCCGCTGTGCCTTTGGGGACCTCGAGCGCCTCCGCCTCGCGCGTCGAGCTTGATGGCCTCATATACTTCCACGGCACGTGCTGGGGTGCGGCCTGACTGCTCGGCGATGAGGGTGCAGAGCGGAGATCTGAGTGCGTCCTCGCCGAGCTCGGGGCATACCTCGCAGAGCACAGAGACCGTGACCATCTGCATGGGCTTGCCATCCGCAAGGCGGATGCGCCTGATCTCCCAGACCTGGACGCCATCAAGGATTTGGAGGTGCTTGGAGATGCCCCTGTCCGATGCACGGCGCCTGAATCCAAGCACCTTGGAGGAGGGCTTCTTGCCCAAGGCATGCATCTCGGCTGTGCGGTGCGGAACGGGCGAGGCTGTGCATCGCACGGCTGGATAGAATGGCTTGCAAGGAAACAGGGGAAAGGGAGCAGGATGGATCGCTATCTGGGGTCGGAGCATCTGGAGCGGGTGGCGCACGATATGAACGTGCTCGCTGCCTTTTTGGGCATGCGGGAGGTGCCAGAGCTCACGCAGAATGCTTTGGAGGCGAAATATGGCTTCAGGCAGGCTGACGTGCTGGCGCTCTTTGGAGGATCCATCTTGGCGGGAGGCGATTTCCTCGCCGATGCGATGCATGCAGGTGTTGCCCGCTCGTACGTGATCGTCGGCGGTGCTGGGCATACGACCGAGACCTTCCGCGAGAAGGTGCGGGGCCTCTGTCCCGACCTCAGCTTCGCAGATGATGCGACCGAGGCGGAGATCTTCGCCCAGTATCTGAAGGCCCGCCATGGGCTTGAGCCCGACCTGCTGGAGATGCGTTCCACGAACTGCGGGAACAACATCACCTATCTGCGCGACCTCCTGAAGGAGCAGGGCGTCCCTCAAGGAAGCGTCATCCTCTCGCAGGACCTCACGATGGAGCGGAGGATGGTGGCCGAGACCGAGAAGGAGATGCTCCAGACGCTCCCCATCGGATATGCGACCTATCAGGTGGAGATGGTCGTCCGTGACGGGAAGCTGGACTACGCGGAGCGTCCGCTCGGCATGTGGGACCAGGACCGCTATCTGTCCCTGCTGATGGGAGAGATCCCGAGGCTCACCGACGACGAGGGAGGTTACGGCCCGAAGGGCCTGGGCTACCTGGTCCATGTGGACATCCCCGACGAGGTCCAGGAGGGATGGGAGCGCCTGCAGGAGCGCTATCCCTGGTCGGTCCGCAAGGCCAATCCCCGCTTCGCGAACTAGCAGGCATCTGCTGCCAGAAGCAGAGCCCCTCGGCTGCCTTTTGGGCGGCGAGGGACTCTTTGCGCATCGGGCAGCCAGAAGAATCTGCGCCCCATGCATGTATCCTGCATTTGTGCTTCGTGGCGAGGTCTAGCGGTTCAGGATCTCCGCTGCCTGCATTCCCGTCATGTCCGGGGTGATGCCGAGGGCGGCTGCCTGCGGCGTGAGGCCGGTGACCTTGTTTGCAAGGACCTCATCGAAGCTTCCGCCGGCGACCCGCACAGCCACATCGCCGAGCTGCTCTGCCTTCTCGAGGCTCAGGTATCCGCACATGAGGAAGCCACGCCTGCAGCGGATGACAATGAGGGAAGCATGCCCTTCGCCTGCTAGCTCGGGCACGATGATGCCTTCGGCCGTGCTGTCTCCAATCGAGACCGTCTCTATTGCTGCTGCCATGATTTCTCCTTCCGGATGCCTTCGGCTGTATGGTCCATTCTTGCGGCGCCGCTGGGAGCTGTCAACAGATGCCGCTGGCCTGTTGTGCCGATCCTTACAGAAGCGTAAGGCGGATGTAAGGCATTTCGATGGCTCAAGATTGCGTCTTCCCGGAACATAGGACTGACATCCTGGCGTTTCCGGAAAGGGGAGCGATCTATATGAATGCAAAGGCAGAGCGTTTCTGGCGGAACAACGAGCGGAGACTGGCAGGCAGGCTGACTGTGCCCGAAAGGGTCCTTTCCTGCGCGCTCAATGGCGCGCTGGATCTGGCAGACCTGCTGCTTGCGCTTGGCGGTGCGCCAGAGCCGCAGGAGCTTTCGCGAGAGAAGGCATGATGGGGCTCTTCTGGAAGATGGCCTGCGGCAATGTGCGGAAGAACCTGAAGGACTACTCGGTCTATTTCGCGACCCTCGCCTTCTGCGCCTGCCTGCTCTATGCCTATGCATCCTGTGCGGACACGATAAGGGCCATCGGCTCCGAAGTGATCGAGGGCACGGCGCTCTCTGTCCTTGAACAGGCTTCATCCATCATCACGTCCCTGGGCTTCTTTTCGGCAGTGGTCTTCTGCTTCCTGGCAGCCTATGCAAACCGCTTCATTGTCCAGAGAAGGAAGCAGGAGCTGGGCATGCTCCAGCTCATGGGCATGGGAACAGGGCGGGCATGGATGCTCCTGTGCCTCGAGTGCTCCCTGACAGGCCTTGCTGCAGCAGCATCAGGCATCGCTGTGGGCGTTGCGCTCTCACCTGCCTGGGGCCTTCTTGCCGCCTGGGCATTTCGCATTCCATGGCATTCAGCATGGACGCTGTCGCTCCAGGGCATGGGTCTTGCGGCTGCAGGGTTTCTTGCCGTGGCCGTGGCCTCATGCATCGCGGCAGGCCGCGAGCTTGCACGAACCCAGCTGATCGAACTGATGCAGGCACGGCACATATCCGATGCAGCGCGTCCCCGCACCAAGCGCCAGGTCAGGCGCGAGCTCATCGGAGGGCTTGCCTTCCTGGGGCTTGGGTATGGCATCTGCCTTTCTGTCTACGGCTTCCTGCTCTTCATGATTCCGATGATCGCCCTTGTCTGCAGCGGCTCCTGGCTTGTGGTCCATGCCCTCTCCACCATGGTGGGCGATGCGCTGCGCAGGCATCCGCGCCTATGGTTCCGCGGACTCACGAGCTTCGTGGTCCGCCAGCTGGAAGTTCATGTGGAAGAGAGCGTCTCTGCCGTGACCACAGCATCGGCGCTCCTTGCGGTAGGCATCTGCGCTCTGGGCATGGCGGTGGGCATCCGGAATGCGCCGATTCCGCAGGGAGCAGGCGATGCAGAGCTTCTGGCGGTGAGGGGCTCGTTCGTCTATATCATCCTCTTCTTCGGCCTCACCTTCCTGATAGCGGCTTTTGCGGTGCTTGCGCTCCAGCAGCTGGCAGAGGCAGAGGACGAGCGCACGTCGTGCGCCAGCCTCATGCGTCTTGGGGCAAGCGACCGCCAGCTCAAAGGCGCCCTTGCGGCCGAGGCCTGCGCCTACTTCCTGGTGCCGGCAGCCCTTGCAGCTCTCCACGATGTGGTCGGGTTCGTGGTGGCGAAGGCGCTCTTGGCGGGGCTCTTCAGCCTGCCTTCGCAGACGGTCAGCTTTCCGCTCGTGCTGGCATCGGTGTTCGTGGCCTATCTTGCCTATCTGGGTGTGGTCCTTCTGACAGGCGCCCGGAGCATCCAGGACATCCGCATGCTGCCGGCGGAATGAATGGATGCCAGCAAAGGCTGTCGGGATATGCCGTAGCTGGCGCCTACTGATCCTTCAGGACTTCTTGGGCGCAGGAGATGAAGGCCTTGGCGGCAGGGGAGGCCTCTGCCAGCTCCGGAACGGCGATGCCGAGGCTGATGGACTGGGGAGGATCGAAGGGGATGGTCGCCACGGCGCCGTCCCACCTCTTGCTGATGAGGGCATTGTTCAAGGAGATGCCGAGCCCTGCCTCCACCATCCGCCAGGTCGTATAGGCATCCTTCGTCGAGAAGCGGATGTCGGCCTCGATATGCTGCTCCTCGAAGAGCCGGTCGATATCGGTATCCTCTCCTGCCATGGTGATGATGAAAGGGTCCGTGGCAAGGCGGGAGAGCGGATAGGCATCTGCATGGGCATAAGGGTGGTCTTCGGGGAGCCAGGCGAGGAGCTCGTCGTCGCGGAGCGGAATCCAGTCGCAGGGGACCGAAGGTGCGGGGACTGCCGAGACGCTGCAGTCGACCGAGCGCTCCGTGAGCCAGCGGGCGATCTCGGCATTCGTGCCCTGCCGGAGGATGACGCGCACACCGGGATGCTCATGCGAGAAGCGGGCAAGCACCTGCGGGAGCCAGAGGGCGCCTGTGCTGTAGTAGCTCGAGACGGTCAGGGTGCCTGAGAGCATGCCGCAGATCTCGGCCCCCTGCTCTTCAGCCGCCCGCAGAGCCTGGGCCGCAGCGCGCATGGCGGGCAGCATATCGCGGCCATTGGCAGTGAGCTCTACACCGCGCTTGGTGCGAACCAGGAGCCTGAAGCCAAGCTCGGACTCGAGCGAATGGATCTGCCGGGTGATGCCAGGCTGGGTGTAGCCAAGCTCCTTGGCGGCGCGGGTGATCGAGCCATATTCAGCTGCGGTGAGGAATGCTTCGCACTTGACGAGATCCATGTGGGCTCCTTCCAGAGGCATTTGCTGTGCAACATAATAACAGTTCATTATGATAAGCATTGCATTCTGCCGTTTGTGTTATTGCAAGAGGTTACGTAGCCTTGAAGCAGCAAGAACAGCACAGCAGAAAGGCCTCCCATGCAAACATCCACCGCATCAGCCCACAAGCTTCCCTTCGCCTCCGATTACGCCCAGGGCGCCCATCCTTCCATTATCGAATGCCTGGCGAAGACGAACATGGAGGCGACGCCGGGCTATGGGACAGATGCCTACTGCGGGCATGCCTGTGCCCTCATCCGCGAAGCTTGCGGGGCGCCTGAGGCAGAGGTCCATTTCCTGATTGGCGGCACCCAGGCGAACAAGGTTGCACTCGATGCCCTGCTTGCGCCGTGGCAGGGTGTCGTGGCGGCGCGCTCAGGCCATGTGAGCATACACGAGGCAGGTGCCATCGAGGCAGGAGGGCACAAGGTCCTGGAGATTGGAGGCGAGCACGGGAAGCTCTCGGCTGAGTCAGTCAATGCCTTTGCTACTGCCTGGGAGCAGGACGGGAACCGGGACCACATGGTGATGCCAGGGGTCGTCTATATCTCGCAGCCGACCGAGTATGGCACGCTCTACACGCTCTCCGAGCTTGAGGCGCTCCGGGACGCGTGCGATGCCCATGGACTCAGGCTCTATGTGGATGGGGCGCGTCTTGCCTATGCGTTGGCAGCGCCGGAAAACGATGTGGCGCTCCCCGATCTTGCCCGCCTCGCCGATGCCTTCTATATCGGCGGCACCAAATGCGGGGCGCTTCTGGGCGAGGCCATGGTGTTTCCGCATCCGGGCATCTGCCCTCATTTCTTCACCTTCATGAAGCAGGAAGGAGCGCTTCTGGCAAAAGGCCGCATCCTGGGCATCCAGTTCGATTGCCTCTTCGCCGATGGGCTCTACCAGAGGATCGGTGCGGCAGCAGACGCGCAGGCAGCCCGGATCGCAGCGGCATTCGAGAAGACGGGATGCGAGCTGGTGCATCCGCAGCAGACGAACCAGGTCTTTGTCGCGCTGACCGAAGAGCAGGAAGAGAGGCTTTCCCATGCCTGCGACATGAGCTTCTGGGAGCGTCTCCCGGATGGACGCACCGTCTATCGCCTCGCCACCTCATGGGCCACGACAGAAGACGACACAGATGCCTTGGTGTCCATCCTCGGGGAGCTCTGAGGGCTTCCTCGTCTGGGCAGCTGCGCTTCGGGAATAGTAAGGGAAAGGTCAGGCGATCTGCCTTCACCAGGAAGGCAGCAAGAGCTGAGGCATCTCCTTATGGCAAGAGACAAGAACACTGATGGGATCAAGCCATCTGGCCCTTCTCCTACAGCAGCATGGGTATCCAGCATCGTGCAGGAATGGAACCGCCGGCAGTTCAGCATGCATGCGTCGAGCGTGACCTATTTCTACTTCCTCGCGATCATCCCGATTTTCATCTTCATCTCGGTGCTTTTGCCCTTCACGGACATCGGGCAGAACGAGATCATCCGTGCGATCGATGCGGTCGTGCCCGATGTCGTGAATGGCATCCTCGATATGGTCGTGACGGAGGCCTTCCAGCATGCATCGGCCCTCATCCCCATCTCGGTCGTGACCCTGCTCTGGACCTCGATACAGGGGAACATGGCATTGCTCCGGGGCATGGACAGCGCCTACAGCGAGGAGGAGACCCGCCCCTACTGGATGCGCCTCCTCATCTCCTTCATCTGGACGACGGTCCTTCTGCTTGTCTTCCTGACCCTCATGCTCCTCATCTTCAGCAGGAAGATCCGGGAGTTCGCCGAGACCTATCTGCCGGGCTACCATCTCCATATAGGGCTTCTGGACTTCTCCGCCCTGCGCATCGTCCTCTCGATGATCATCGCCTGGCTCTTCATCGCTGGCACGTATTGGATCATGCCGAACGGGAAGAGGCGCTTCCAGGACCAGCTCCTGGGTGCCGCGCTCGTGGCTGTCGCCTGGCTTGTCCTCTCCGAGATCTTCTCGGTCTACGTGAACCATGTGAACAAGTTCACGGCCTTCTATGGGACGCTCGGCGCCTTCGCGATCTCGCTCTTCTGGATGTACTGCTTCTTCTACATCCTGCTGGTGGGCGGCTTCGTGAACTGCTTCTTCGAGAAGGAGATAGGGCAGCTGATGGATGGGATCGGCAACCGCACCTTCCGGATCGTGAAGAGGATCCGCTGCAGGATCCATAAGAAGGGGCGCTGATCTTGTCTGAGGCGGGGCTGGATCTCCCTACTTGGCAGGACGCCCCTTGCGCTTGATCTGGAGCGGGAGCGCGGCAAGCGTCTGCAGGATGCCCTCCGCATCGGCCCTTGCCTGTGCCTTCTCCTCGGGCGTGAAGCCTGCTGCCTCGAACGCCTCTTCAGCTGCTGCCTCATAGTCGCGCTTGTGCTTCTTGTTGAGGGCATTCCAGTCTGTGCCGGCAAGCTTCTGGGCGAGCTTCTCGTCGTAGGGCAGCCTTCCCTCTTTCATCATCACTGCCAATACCGGATAGCCGGCATAGCCCTGCCAGTAGCTGGCACTGTCATTGGAGGCATAGATGTCCCCATCCCAGGTGATGGTGTAGCGCTTTGCCTGGTTCGAGGAGGTGACGTGGGCCTCCCCGTCTCCCATCTCGACACGGCCATCGGCCAGAGCGCTCCAGGCCTCATATACCTTCTGGAGGGGCGGCAGCTTCTCCATCGGTCCTTCTTCCTCGCGTCTTCCTGCATTCCAGTCCCCATCATAGCGCTGCTCCGTGATAGCGAGCGGAGCGGGTGGGGAGCTGTGGGTGCGCGTGGCGCATCGTGGCGGCGTCTGTCGCGAAGCTGGCGGATAATGGAGAGGCTGTCTGAAGGGAGGATAGGCATGATCATCAATACCGGTGCCCGCACCGATATGGCGCAGTGGTACTCTGACTGGCTCCTGGAGCGATTCCGGGAGGGCGTGGTGCTCGTGCGCAACCCCTTCTATCCGGACACCGTGATCCGCTACCAGCTCGACCCTGCTGTCGTGGACTGCGTCGTCTTCTGCTCCAAGAACTATGCCCCGATCCTGCCGAGGCTCCATGAGATAACAGAGCGGTTCAACACCTACTTCTTCTACACCATCACAGCCTACGGGCGCGATATCGAGCCCCGCGTGCCTGATATCGAGGCCTCGGTGGAGACGCTCTATGCTCTTGAGGAGCAGGTGGGCAAAAAGCGCATCGCCTGGCGCTACGATCCGGTGCTCCTGACGGATGCCTATACGGCGCAGCGGCACAAAGAGACCTTCAGCTTCCTCTGCTCGAAGCTTGCAGGCCATGTGGACTGCTGCATCTTCAGCTTCGTCGAGCGCTACCAGAAGCTCCGCCACAACATGCCGGAGCTTATCCCCTTCACACGGGAGAGCGAAGAGGAGATGGCGAAGAGCCTGGGCGAGATTGCAAGAAGCTACGGTATCAGGCTCGAGTGCTGTGTGGCGAAATCTGACTGGAGTGCCTATGGGATTGCACAGTCCGGCTGCATCACGCTCGAGACTGGGACATGCCAACAATGTCCGCTTCAGGAGCCTCAAGCATGCTGGCATGCGGCCAGGCTGCCGCTGCATCGTGTCGCATGATATAGGGGCTTATGATTCCTGTCCGAATGGCTGCCATTACTGCTATGCGAACCAGACGCCCGAGCTTGCAGAGGAGAGATGGCGGAGGCGCCCAGGTCCTGAAAGTCCCCTCATCCTGGGGGAGCTCAAGGACAGCGACCGGGTGATCGATGGGGCGCAGAAGAGCTTTCTCGTGGATGATGGAAGGCAGCTGAGCCTCTTCTGATGCTGGCAGGAACGATCAGGGAAGGAGTCTGTGCATGATCTTGTCGCTTGCCCCGATGGAGGGGATAACGGAGCATACGTTCCGCAGGGTCCATGCTGCCTGCTTCGGCAAGCTGGATCGCTACTACATCCCCTTCGTCGTGCCGCCCCGCGTGGGCAGCCCCTTCTCGGGGAGGATCATGCGTGAGCTCGACCCTGCTGCCAACGAAGGCATCGATGCGGTGCCGCAGCTCATCACCAAGAATGCGGAGGAGTTCGCCTGGGCAGCGAAGCTCCTGGCTGATATGGGCTATCGTGAGGTCAACCTCAATGCAGGATGCCCCTCCGGCACAGTCGTGTCGAAGGGGAAGGGCGCCGGGTTCCTCCGCGATCCTGGCCGGCTCGAAGCCTTCCTCGATGCGGTGTGTGCAGGCTCTCCTCTGCCGGTCTCGGTGAAGACGCGCATCGGCTTTGCCGACGACGAAGAATGGGAGGAGATCCTTGCCATCTACTGCAGGCATCCGCTTGCCGAGCTCATCGTCCATCCCCGGGTCCGCACCGACATGTATCGGAATATCCCGCGCCAGGAGGCCTATGGCAAGACGCTCGAGGAGGCGCCCTTCCCGATTGCCTATAGCGGGGACATCTTCTCCTGCGCTGCCTATGATGCCCTCGTGGACGCCTACCCGAAGACCCGCCATGTGATGCTCGGGCGGGGAATCCTCGCCAACCCCGCATTGGGCCGCATGATCGAGGGCGGGCCTGCCGCGACAGCAGAAGAGCTTGACGGCTTCCAGCAGAAGCTCTTCTCTGTCCTGGTGGAGGAGATGGGTGGCAATGCGGTGCTCCGCATGAAGGAGTGGTGGTCCTATGCCCGCTTCGCCTTCGCAGATCCCCTTGCGGTCCAGCGCGCCATCAGGAAGGTGCGCAAGGTGGCGGAGTACGAGGAGGCAGCATCCTGGATCTTCCAGAATCTCCCGCTTGCCGACGAGGCTGTCTTCCACGGGTGAGGGATGCCTCTGCCTGCAGCTTGTTTCCTGAACCTGCGCGCCTTCATATGGAAGAAGGCCAGCGCCGAGGCGCTGGCCTGAGAAGCCCGATCGTTTTGCGGAAGATGCTAGACGAGCGGCAGCAGCGGCGTGAGGAGGCTGATCAGTCCCTGCGATTCGGTCGGGAACGTGAAGATCATCTGCCCGAGGTCGCGTCCCGTAAGCTTCTGGTTGATCACGAGAGTGGCGATATCTGCCCAGATGCCAGCATCGGTGCCATAGAAGGCGGCGCCAGCAAGGAGTCCGGTCTTCTTCGAGAAGACGAAGCTGAATTCGGCATCGGCCTCATTCTTGGCTTCGAAGAGCAGGCGCTTCCCGTACTCGACAGTCTCGATGCGCCAGCTGTCAGGGTCGCGCTCGGCTTCTGCGAGCGTGACGCCTGTCTGGGAAATGCGCGGCAGCGTGAAGACGAGGTTGGGGATGGCAGGGTAGGAGATGGGGTCTGAGCTGAGCCCCAGGATCTGCAGCGCGATGTAGTTCGACTCGAAGGTCGCCGTCGGCGTCAGCTTCGGGATGCGCTTGGCGACACAGTCGCCCGATGCATAGATGGACGGCACGCTGGTGCGCATATGGTCATCGACCACGATGCCCCTGCTCGAGGCTTCGATGCCGAGCTCCTCCAGGCCGAGGTCTTCGACATTCGCGATGCGTCCAGTGGCACCGAGCACGTAGTCGCAGGCAAGGGAGGTGCCATCCTGGAATGTGAGGACGTATTCGCCCCCGTGCTCCTCGACGTTCGCCACGTCGTGGTCGAGGAGGAAGGTGACGCCTTCGGACTTCATCTTCTCCACGACGCGGGAGACGTATCGTGCAGGATACATCGAGAGGATGCGCCTGTCGTGCTGGATGATGGTGACCTCGGAGCCCATGCGGGCTGCGATGGAAGCGAACTCCATCGAGATGATGCCAGCGCCGATGAAGGCGACGCGTTTCGGGAATTCCTCGATATCGAGGAATTCCCGGCTGTCGTGGATGAAATTGGCTCCCGGGATAGCGAGCGTGCGGGGGCGCTCGCCCGTGCCGAGCACGACGCTTTCTGCCGTCAGCTTCCTGTCTCCCGCCTCGACGGCATGGGCATCGAGGAGCTTGCCGTGGGCATGGAAGACATCGATGCCCATCTGGGAGAACATGCCCTCCATCAGCTTATGGAGGGGACTGATGGTCTGCTTCTTGTATGCCATGAGCTCAGGCCAGTCGACCTGGGGCAGCTCATGGATCCCTGCCCCCTCATAGCGCGAAAGGCCATCAATCATATCGAAGGGGGTATCGAGCAGGATCTTGGCATTGCAGCCCCAGTTGGTGCAGGTGCCTGCGACGGTATCCTCCTCGACGAATGCGACCTTCTTGCCTGCCTTCACGAGCATGAGCGCCGCATGCCAGCATGCGTGTCCGGAACCGATGAATACGACGTCGTAATCGTACATGTCTGCCTCCCTGACAGGTGGGCCGGAGGACCAGCCCTAAAATATTGAGTACAATTATATTGTGTACAATTAATATAGGATGTCAAGTAAGGCTTCAGAGACTTTCATGGTGAAGCGGCCATGCAGCAGGCCCGCCCCCTCAGATGAGGAAGCGGGCCTGGGGATGAAAGCTTGCTGCTGTGCCTAGGGGAACGGATGGGGGCGGGGAGCTGACGGCTCTGCCAGATGCTCCATCACGTCGCCGAACTGCTGGACGATCTCGAGCGTGCCCATGTAGGCCCCGTCCTTGTCACGGACGGCCAGATACTGCACGCGGGTCGGAACGCCGCCCTTCGGCATCCATACCTCCATCTTGTCGCGCTTGCCGCTCTTGAAGTCCTCGATAAGGGTGCGGACCACCATCTGGACACGGGGTGGATGGCAGCTCCAGACCGGGCGGCCCAGGCAGGAGAGGGGACGGGAGAAGACCTTGCCCTCGTTCGTGAAGAAGCGGGTGGTGTCGTCGGCGTCGATGAAGGTGAGATCGACCGGCAGCATCGAGAGGATCGTGGCAAGCTGCCCGAGCGTGAGCTCGCCCGTCGGGAGCTTCACGGTGCCAGCCTCGATATCCTGGGATGCTGCCTTCTTTGCCTCGAGGCCTGCCCAGACATCGGCGTCGAGCCAATGGGGAGCGGACGCAATGAAGGAGAAGCCGAACTCGGGGATGTCCCGGTAGACGGCGTACCAGTCCTCCTTCGTGAAGTGGTCCTGGCAGAGCGGGAAGAGGATCTGCTCCTCCTTGTAGAGCATCTCGCGCATGCGCTTCAAGGCTGCCTGGATGCGGGGTTCGAACTGGGAGAGCGTATCAGGCGTTGCTGCCTTGGCAAGCATGGACACCTCGTGCATGATCTCATCGTCCACCCCCCACATGACCTCGGCGGGACCGGGGTAGCCATAGGACTCGAGGAGGGGCATGAGGAGCTCCTCCTTCTTCGCGTAGTGGGGCTTCACCTGGCGCAGGGCGCAGAACTCGTCGATGAAGGCTGCGCGGTCTGCATCGTCTTCGAGCGTGTGGGCTGCAAGGACATCGAGTCGCTTCTCGATCTCATCGTTCTCCGCCTTGAGGACCGAGAGGGGGTGGCCTTTCGGCAGCACGCTCTCATCGCCGAAGGTGAGCGTGCATTCGTCGTCGGTCCTCCCGTGGAAGAGGGAGGAGTGCACGTCGCAGAGGCGGCGCATCTCGGGAAGCGAATAGCCCTGGGCAATCAGGTCCTGCTCTGCCTGGGCGATCTCCTCAGCCGAGACAGATGCGAAATCGCGCACGAACTGGTCGCGTACGGTCTCGAAATCCTCGCCGTCCGAAAGGCGCTTCACGAGCTGTCCGAGCTCTGCGGTCCGCTCCTCGGCAGTTGCTGGGGCAGATGGCTGGTCGGAAGGTGCTGCGGCAGGTTCAGGAGCAGCCTCTTTCTTCTCGTAGCCTTTGACGGAAAGGCCGGCCTCCTGGAGGCTGTCCACGAGGTCCTCCTCGGGGATGCCCTTGAAGCTGCATCCCTTCCGCATGCTCATGAACCTGCCGACCGTCTCAAGGCGGCCGGGCTTCACGATCTCGTCGAAGCCTGCTTTCGACATGATCTCCTTCACCTCGGGATGGGCTTTGCAGGTCTCGATGAGGGGAGCATCGAGGTCGATTGCTGTGGTATCCATAGATCCTCCTGCTGCAGGGTAGTATGCCTGTTATTGTTTGACAGAGCTTACTCTACCCAAGGGAACATCCCTTGTTCGTTGCCAGAACCACGAAAAGGATAAATGATAGAGAAATGCTCACAATTAAGGGCAGGAGAAGAGGACCATGAGATCCTGCTGGCAGCAGACGCAGCCGCGCTCTGCATGAAAAAGGGGACCCTGGCTGCCCAGGATCCCCTTGCAGAGCTGATGGATGGCGTGGCAGATGCCTTAGCAGGCCTGGCCGCCCTCGCCCAAGGACTCGAGCACTTCCCTGCCCTGGGCATCCGTCGCGACGATGGCAGCGTAGAGCTCGTCGGGCGTGACGTCGCCGGCAAGGTTGTGGATGGTCTCGCCGGGGACGCAGGCGTTCTTCGCGATCGTGCGGATCTGCTCATCCGTGGTGATGCCGAGCTCGGCCAGGGTGACCGGAAGGCCGACCTCGAGGCAGAAGGACTGGACATCCTCGAACTCCTCCGTGGTGGCAGCCTCGAGGGTGAGCTGCACGAGCGTGCCGAAGGCGACGCAGTTGCCATGCGGTGCGCTGTGGCCGCCGAGCGAGGTGAGGCCGTTGTAGAAGGAGTGGGCTGCTGCGCAGTTCACGTTGTCGGCGCCGACGCCGGAGAGGTAGACGTTCGCCTCGATGATCGCGTCGAGGGCCGGGGTGACCACGTGGTTCTCGCAGGCTGCGAGTGCCTGCTTGCCGTAGTTCCTGAGCGTCTCGTAGCAGAGCTTTGCGAGCGCCATGCCGGCACGGGTGATGCCGGTGCCCTCAAGGCTCGGGGACTCGGTGCGGATGGAGGCGCGGCCCTCGAAGTAGGTGCCGAGCGCGTCGCCCATGCCTGCGATCAGGAACCTGACCGGTGCATCGGCGATGACCTGGGAGTCGACCATAACGGCATCCGGGTTCGTCGGATAGAAGAGGTACTTGTCGAAGCTGCCATCGTCGTTGTAGATCACGGAAAGGCCGGTGCAGGGGGCATCGGTGGCAGCGACGGTCGGGATGATGACAACATGCTTGCCGGTGTAGTAGGCCGTTGCCTTGGCGGTATCGACTGCGGAGCCGCCACCACAGGCGACGACGGCGTCGATCTTGTCCTCCTCGACGATCTTCTGCATCTTCGCGATCTCGCCCTTGCTGGAGATGCCGCCGAAGATCTCATAGCGGCGATAGTCCTCAGAGGTGCCGAAGCTCTCCTCGATCTTATCGTGGCAGGCCTTGTATCCGCTCTTCGAGCAGATGAAGAGCCAGCGCTCTCCCATGTAGCCCATCTCTTCCTTGAACTTCAGAAGAGCACCCTTGCCCTGGACATACTTCAGGGGCTCACGCATGGCACGAAGCATCTTCATAGTGAACGACCTCTCCTTGCTGCTCGAAAGCGCACGATCGCTGCGCCGGAGCCCTCTGCTCCAGCCTCAGACAGCAGGGCTTTCGTACCCGCTGGAAGGAAAGATATACGCCGGAATAAATTGATTAACTGAAAAATGCAGAAATGAGAATGACTTTAGTAAATAAATGCTTCCTGAAGGAAGGATGAACAGCAGGAAAAGCCGGCACGCCTGCATGCTATGAGGGCAGGCAGGCGTGCTGGCGAGATGGCATCGGATATATGGAGGCAGCAGCTACGAGCGCAGGAATCCCTGGTCGGATGTGGGGTTCTCTGCGGGCACGAAGCGCTCGGCGCGCATGTGCAGGTCGTACTTGTCGCGCAGCGCTGCGAGCTTCTCCATGTAGGGGCTTGCATGGTGGGCATCGAGGGCTGCCTGGTCCTTCCACTGGTCGATCGGGAGCACGGTCTCGGGATCTGCGAGCGAGAGGAAGTAGTCATAGCGCTCGTTGCCCTCTTCGGCACGGATGCCTGCGGCTGTGCCTGATGATTCCATCTCCTCGACGAAGCGGCGGGCAGAGCCTTCGGACCCGGTGTAGTACAGGTTCATCGTTATGCTCATGGTGCTCCTTCCGGGGACTGTGGGCGTACGGTCCCATTCTCATGCATCGGTCTCATCGCTGGCAAGGAAATCCAGCAGATGGACGATGCGGAGGTCGGGAACGACCCAGAAGAGGAAGGCTGCCGCCATCGCGATGAGGGCGGCGTGCGTGGCGGGCAGGAAGAGCGCGAGCGCAATAGCGACAAGCTCAAGGAAGAGCGTCGCACGCTCCTTAACGAGCGAGCGCTTCTGCAGCTGCTTCATGCCGGTGATGGAGTACTCACAGGCAAGGTCGTGGCGGATGACACGCTCGAGGTTCATATAGGAGAGCGACAGCAGGATGTTCAGGACCACGTAGGCCGTCGTGGGGAGGGTCGCGAAGCTCGTCTTTGCGAGCCAGTCGGTCGCGACAGGGATGAAGGACATAACGAAGAGGAAGAAGAGGTTCGCCCAGAGGAGCTTGCCATCAACTTTCTGCACGAGGTTCAGGAGATGGTGGTGGTTGTTCCAGTAGGTGCCGACGCCGACGAAGCTGATTGCGTAGGACAGGATGGCGGGCACCAAGGACATGAGGTCTTCGAGGGACGACCCATCAGGGGCCGAGATCGTGAGGACCGTGATCGTGATGATGATAGCGATGACACCATCGCTCATGGCTTCCATGCGGCCTTTGGGCATAGCCTCTACCTCTTTCTTCCGGGTTATCTTGCAGCCTTCCAATTGTAGGTGGATATGCTGCACAGATGCTTGGGAAGCAGGCATGAAATGAGGCCTTGATGCCTGGATGATGGTGCTGGCGGGCTCTTTGGGATTCTTGCCAGCATGTTCTCCAAGCAGCTTATCCCTCGATAGTCCTGCTGCAAGGACCGTCTTCCTCGTCGTCCATTTCGGCGGGAAGGATGCTCGATCCCAAAGTCGCATCTGCTGGAAGAACAGTCGATTTATGGTAGCGGGGCTTGGGCTCAGGACGCATGTCGAAGGGGGAGCCCTCCGACTTCTATTGACTTGATCAGGAAGGTATTCACTGCATCCGAAAGGCTCATGCCCCATCGGGCGTAGATATCAGACGCCTCGGATTTAACGTCAGGAGAGACGTAAGACTTCACTTCAGCAGTTCTCGATCCCATAAGAAGCCATCTTTCATACCTGAACTGGTACTAGTTTATACCCTAAATCCCTAGTCACTGACCTATAGCTTTAAAACGGCGGGGTTTAGAGACAAAGCGCAGATGGATGCGGATTCGTGAAGCTTCCGCATGGGCCGCTCAAGTTCAGGATGTGCGGCTCAGCCGTCATGCTGCGATATGCCAGCTCTCCATGGGCGATGGTTTCAGGTAGAGGCATAGGGGAAACGCGAGTCCCAAAGAACTGGCTAAGCTCCAGAACTGGCTCATCAAAGATGAAGGAATCCCTGAGGAATTTCCCCATGGCCCGCATCCTTCTGGGCCCTCTTTCGATGTGGGCTGGATGCAGCTCTGCGGTCTTCTCAATTGGAGGGAGACGTGCTGCGCAGATGCGCTTGGGACAAAGGCATGAAATGAGCCCCTCTGCCGGTTGACAGAAGGGGCTCCATGCAAGCATGCTTTATAGCTCGTCGTCGGTTGAGGTGTGCGAGCCGATCAGATGCTCATCCATGTGCTCAAAGATCTCCTTCATGCTGAGGGGCTTGCGTCCGACGAGCTCCTCGAAGTCGTTCGTGAAGGTCGCCATCTGTCCCAGGCGGATGGCGCGGCCGAAGGTCACCATGCCATCGGAGCGGAAGGGGAAGTTCTGGGCATCTGCATCGATGCAAAAAGATGGAGAAGAGGCCAAATGCATCCCTTCTCCATCCTGCAGCCGTTCAGGAAGAAATCTTTGTGGTCGTGCCATCCTCTGCGATCTTGCGCAGGAGGCGTGCGGGCACCCCTCCCGCCAGGATGCGGGGTGGCACATCCTTCGTCACGACGGCGCCCGCGGCAATCACGGCGCCGTCTCCTATGGTGACGCCGGGCATGATGGCGGCCTTCGAGCCTATCCAGACGCCCTGTCCGATATGGATCGGGCTGGCTATGGTCTCGGCCCTCCTGGCAGGTGCCATGGCATGGTTGAGCGTCGCCAGCACCACATCGTGCCCAATGAGGGAGCCATCGCCAATCCAGATGCCGCCCTGGCTCTGGAAGTGGCAGCAGGAATTGATGAAGACATTCCTGCCCACATGGATATTGGCGCCGAAGTCGGTGTAGAAGGGCGGGAAGAGGCAGAAGCCTTCGGGCACGTCCTCTCCGATGAGCCAGGAGAAGATGCGGCGGACCTCTTCCGGCTCATGATAGGAGCAATTGAGCTCTGCCTGGATCATGAGAGCGCGCTGGCTCATCGCCTCTGAGAGAGCCTGGTTCGTCTTGCTGCCACAGCTCATTTCCCGGCATGCCTCCTGGAGCTCCTCATCATCCGCAATGGCGTAAGCAGGATCGAGGAAGCGCCCATAGCGGCTCATGCATGCCATGCTGTCTTCCATATCAGGCAAGGCCCTTCTGGAAGAAGTCCACAAGCGTGTCCCAGGGGATGAAGCCGCCCTTGCCGTTCGTGGCCTCAGGTCCTCCGTCGTAGAGGTCGCAGTGCACGGCACCAGGGACAACGACGAGCTTCTTGTTCTCGGGATGGGTGCCTGCTGCAAGCGCCTCGTAGGCAGACTTCCCCATATAGAGGGAATGGGCCTTCTCGCCGTGCATCACCATGACGGGAGATGCGATCTCGCCGATGTAGTGCATGAAGCGGGCATTGGCCCAGGAGATGCTGCTGGTGATGGCCCAGCCGCCGTTCGAGTTGAGGGAGCGTGGATGATAGCCACGGGGCTGCTTGTAGTAGGCGTAGTAGTCCTGAACGAACTGGGGAGCATCTGCCGGGAGCGGATCGACGACGCCGCCAGCAAGCGCATAGCTGCCGGACCTGAAGTCCTCGGTGCGCTGCTCGGAGAGAGCATGGCGCAGCTTGGTCCTTGCTTCTGCATTGTCATCTGCATCGAAGTAGCCGTTGGCAGTGACGCGGCACATGTCGTACATCGTTATGGCTGCACAGGCTCTGATGCGGGTGTCTGCCGCTGTGGCATTAAGGGAGATGCCGCCCCAGCCGCAGATGCCGATGATGCCAATGCGGGAAGGGTTCACATCATCCCGGCAGGAGAGGTAGTCGACTGCTGCCTCAAAATCCTCGGTGCTGATGTCAGGGGAGTTCATGTAGCGGGGCTGCCCTGCAGACTCTCCCGTGAAGCTCGGATCGAAGGCGAGCGTGAGGAACCCCCGCTCCGCCATGGTCTGGGCGTAGAGGCCGCTTGCCTGCTCCTTGACAGCACCGAAGGGGCCGCAGACTGCCAGAGCATCGTACCCTCCTTTGGGGGCTGCCGTCTTCGGGATATAGATGTCAGCGGCAAGGGTGATGCCGAAACGGTTCGGGAAGCTCACCTTCGTATGGTCGACGAGGTCGCTCTGCGCGAAGGTCTTGTCCCATTCTTGGGAAAGCGCGAGCTCCTCTACATGCAGGCTGGTATCGGCTGAAGTATCTGCCATGGTGGATGCCTTTCTCTTGGCGGGCATGCGCACAGCATCCCCGCATTGTCTGTCACCATCCATAATGAAGGGAGGAAAGGCATTCCGCTAATGGCTATTGAGAATATATGATAGTCGCAATAGGCATAGCAGAGCCGGATGGAGGTTCGCGATGGAGATACGCACGCTGAGATACTTCCTGGCAGTCGCTCGGACGCAGAACATGACGCATGCCGCGCAGGAGCTCCATGTGACGCAGCCGACGCTCTCGAAGCAGATCAAGGCGCTCGAGCAGGAGCTGGGCCAGAAGCTCTTCATCCGGCACAGCTTCTCGATCGAGCTGACCGAGGAGGGCAGGCTCCTGCGGGAACGGGCAGAGGACCTGGTGGCCCTGGCTGACCGGGTGGAGGAGGAGTTCGCCTCCATGGGGGACATCCAAGGAGGCGATATCCATTTCGGCCTGGCCGAGACCTGGCAGGTCCGTCTCATCGCGCGCGAGATCGCCGAGCTGCGCCACAGCTATCCAGCCCTGCGCTATCACGTGATATCCGGCGATACCGCACAGGTCGCGGAGCGGCTTGATTCAGGTGTCATCGATTTCGCCCTGCTTGCCGAGAAGCCCGATCCAGGGCGCTACGAGTCGCTCCTGTTTCCCGAAGCAGATGCCTGGGGCCTTGTGATGCCGGCAGACGATCCCCTTGCTGCCCATGAGGGGATAGCAATCGATGATATCGTGGGTGTGCCGCTCCTCTGCTCACGGCAGGGATGGCGTGCGGACATCCCCCGCTGGGCAGGCGGGCGCATGGATGAGCTTATGCTCGATGGGGAGTTCTCGCTCTCCTACAATGCATCCCTCTTCGTGCGGGAGCACATGGGATATCTTCTGACCTTCGACCATATCGTGGACGTGGGGCCTGGATCGGGCCTCACGTTCCGTCCGCTTGTGCCTGCGCTCACAACGCAGCTCTATCTTGTCTGGAGAAAGGGGAGGCCCCTCTCCCGCATGGCGGAAGTCTTCCTCGAGGCGCTGCAGCGGAGCTTTGGACAGGGCATGTGAGGATCCTGATCTTTCAGGACCTGCATCGGGTTCCCTCTATGACAGGCATGCGGACACCGCATTGGCAACAGTACACACGAGAATCAGCCAGGGGCCGCTCCATGGGAAGGATGGAGCGGCCCCTGGCCTTGCTTGGAATGCCAGCGCTACTCCGCCTGGCTGCCGATGTCGCGGATTGCCTTGATCGTACGGATGAGCCTGATGTCACGGTCCCGATAGGCAGCCTCGGGATCCTTGTAGCTGCCGCAGAGGCCTTCGCCAGTCTTGACGCCGAGCTTGCCTTCTTGGACATCCTTCAGGATGAGCGGGGAGACTGATGTGGCATTGCTGAGTGTCGGGAAGAGGTTATTGAAGACGTAGGCGCAGACATCGAGCCCCACGAAGTCGCCGAGGCGGCAGGGGCCCTCGAAGGTGAAGCGCGGGCCATAGGTGGCAACGATTGCCTTGTCCACATCCTCGAAGCTGACGTAGCCCGCCTCCACCATCGAGCAGGCCTCACGGGAAAGGGCAGCCGTGAAGCGGTTGATAATGAAGCCGGAGATAGCCTTGTTGAGCACGGCTACGGTCTTGCCTGAACTCTCGAGGAAGGAGTGGATGGACTGGACCGTCTCATCCGATGTCTCGGGGCCACGCACGACCTCGACCAGGGGCATCACGTAGGCAGGGTTGAAGTAGTGGGTGATCAGGAGGCGTTCGGGGTGCGATACCTCGATGAAGCGGTAGATGTCCATGGAGGAAGTGTCGCTTGCGAGGATTGCATCTGGACGTGCGGCAGCATCGATCTGGGCGAAAACCGCTTTCTTCACATCGGGCTTCTCGGCGACATTCTCCACGATGTAGTCGGCATCTGCTACAGATGCAGCGATATCGCTAGAGGGCGTGATGCGGGAAAGCACGCTCTCGATATCGCTCTCTTCTGCCATCCCATACCGGACAAGCCCCTCCATGTTGGAGCGGATATGGGAGAGCGCCGTCTCGAGATGCGCGGGCGTCCGGTTGTAGAGCCTCACCTCGTGGCCCTGCATCGCAAAATGCTGGGCTATGCAGAGCCCCATGGTCCCCGCTCCGACGACCGCGATCTTCCAGCTGGCATATCCGTTCTTCTCCATGGTGGACGCACCTTTCCTGTCGCGCCTTGCGTGGCTGAAATCTGTTGGCAAGTGTAGGAAATGGCTTCTGCTGGAAAATCCTCTTTGAATCAATTGCGACAGACCGTTTGGAGAAAGAGACAGGTTGCGCCAGAATGTTACAGAGTGTAACAAGGGAGGGGATGGCATATGGGACGCTGGGATGATGAAGGGCTTCCGACGGCATACTTTGCCGAGGCCCTGATAGGGCTTCTCGAGGAAAAGCCTCTTTCATCCATCAGCGTAAGCGAGCTTGCTGAGCGTGCTGGCGTCTCCCGGGTGACGTTCTACCGCAACTATCACAGCATCGAGGAGGTGCTGGAGCGCTATGTCACAGATATCGCGCACAGCTACGAGAGGAAGGTCTCTGAGGGACGGGGTTTCGCGTCCTATATCCGTGAGGACAACATCCTTCTTCTCGCTGATGCCTTCCGGGAACATGCGGAGCTTGTCCGATGCCTCAGGAAGAGCCACGCCGAAGGCTATATCTACGAGGCGATAGAGCGTGGCGTCCTCGCAGTGTCGCTTGCAAGCGAGCGCAGCGTGCAGGAGAAGGAGCTTGCCGTCTCCTACAGCGCGGCCCTTGCCGGCCCTCTCATATCCTGGGTCGCAGATGGGATGGAGCGCGATCCGCATGAGATCGCAGAGATGCTCTGCAGCCTCTTCCAGGAACGCATGCGGCGCTATTGAATGACCTTTTCCGGCTGTTTTGCAGCGGTGCAGAGACAGTGCCATCTAGCAGTCCATTTAACAAAATATATAGCTACCAGTTAACAGAAAATATGGCCAGCAGCTAACCAGATGAAGGACCTGGAGTTGACACGGCGGAGCGCATGCAGAATGCCGGCAGGGCGTGGAAGCCCTGCCGGCATCGGATGCTGATGGATGGCTGCGGCGAGCCTTGAATCTGCCTTATGCCAAATGACGATAGGAAACCATGCAGATTCCGGTCGGGAGGTCCGCTGCGTCAAAGATGTGCTGCGCGGCGCTGACGAATGATGTCTCAGCGCGTCTCAGGGGCCAATCACATCGATGGGGGCAACCTGTATGCCTGTTTCCGTCACGTATGTGGGCGCTCCGAAACCGATGATGGCGAGCTTGGCGCGAGGTGGCCTGTTTCCGGCTGAAACCATCCTCTTCTCAACGGCAAGGAGGCTCTTTTCCGCTTCGGGGAGCTGGGCAGAGCCAAGCTTGATCTCGACGGGTATCCAAGCTCCTCCGGGGCTGGCGATGACAGCATCTGCCTCGAGATCGCTCGCATCATGGTAGTGATAGACCTGCATGCCATTCGCTCGCGCGTAGACTATGAGGTCATGAAGCGCCAGAGATTCGAAGAGCAGACCAAGTGTCTTGAAATCCTCCAGCAGCGATTCGGTGGTGGCACCAATTGCGGCGGCAGCAAGCGACGGGTCGGCAAGATGGTGCTTGGATGCCTCTCGCAGCGCAACGGGAGATCTCATTGCAGGACTCCAAGCAGGTATGTTGCATACGAAGCTGAGCCGTTCCAGCAGTGAGATGTAGGCAGAGGCTGTCTGCCTCGTAACGGAATCTCCCATGTCAGCAACGAGCGTCTTGATGCTTGCGCGCGTCGATTCATTGCGACCGAGCGAGGCGATGACGGCCTTGACCTTCTCAGGGTTTCGCCTGGTGGCATCGACTTTTGACAGATCCTCTTCAGCGACTGCCTCGATATAGCCCTTTGCCATAAGAGATGCGGCATGGGTGGACATGTCGATGGCTGCTGGCCATCCACCTCGGACAATTCGGTCTGCGATGCTTGCAGAATCCAGATGACCCATCAGACCCCGATAGGTTGTGCCAGAGAGGATGCCGGAAAGGCTCATGTCTCCGCTTGATACTCCGAGCTCGCAGAGCGTCATGGTGTCCATGCGGAGCCTTGCGAAGCGGCCTGCACCGCTGTGCATCGGCCTCATATCGTCGCGTGGCGTTGCGGACCCCGTGAAGATGAACTGGCCAGGCCTGCCCCCTCTGCGGTCGCATTCGAAACGGGCAGCATCCCAAAGCTTGGGGACCTCCTGCCACTCGTCGATCAGCCGCGGGGTTTCGCCAGATATTGCCAGAGCCGGATCCGTCTCTGCCCGCATCCGTGCTTCAAAGTCACGGGTTGGATCGGTGAGAAGCAGATGCGATTTTGCCCTTGTCTCGGTTGTCGTGGTTTTTCCGCACCATTTGGGTCCTTCGATAAGGACGGCACCGAAAGTATCGAGAAGCTCATCGAGTTCCTTCTCGGCGATTCGTGGAATGTATTTCATGGAAACACCCCCATGCACCAGTATATTTAACAAAATATATGGAGTTCAATTAACAAAATATATACGATATAATTAACATAAAATATAAGTACTAATTAACAGAATATAGAGCTTCCAGTTAACAGAAAATATTGCCTGCAGCCAGCCGGGTGCAGGGCTGGAGCCAGCACGATGTAGCTCGAGCAGAATGTCGATAGTCGAGCGCACTGGCGGAGGCCGGCTTCCACAAGGAGGATGCCGGGATGGATGGGGAAGATGCTGCCTACGAGAGGAGGGCGATGAGGTCGTCCGAGCTGAGGGAGGCGAGCGAGGCCTCGGTTCCCGCCATGAGGGATTGGGCCAGGGCATTCTTGCGTTTCTGGAGATCCACGATGCGCTCCTCGATGGTCCCCTTCGCTATGACCTTATAGACGCTGACGGTGTGCTGCTGGCCGATGCGGTGGGCGCGGTCAGTTGCCTGATGCTCGGCTGCGGCATTCCACCACGGGTCTGCATGGATCACGATCGAGGCGCCCGTGAGGTTGAGGCCAGTGCCTCCAGCCTTGAGGGAGATCAGGAAGACGGGCACCTCATCGCAGTTGAACGCATCGACGAGCTCCAGCCGCTTCTTCTTGGGCGTCGAGCCTGTGATCTCATAGAAGCTGATGCCGGCTTTATCGAGCCGTTTTTCGATGTGGCCGAGGAAGCTCGTGAACTGGGAGAAGATGAGCATCTTCTGGCCGGATTCGATGCCCTGCTCCACAAGATCCATGATCGTGTCGAGCTTGGCTGCGCCTCCCCTGTAGTTCTCGAAGACGAGACCGGGGTCGAGGCAGATCTGGCGCAGGCGGGTGATCTCCGCAAGCACCTGGATCTTGTTCATGTCTTCTGCGCCGGATGCGCTGCCTTTCTTCTTGCTGGACACCAGGCTGTCCCTCAGATGCTGCTCCTGGGCACGGTAGAGCTTGAGCTGGCTTCCTTCGAGCTGGGCGAAGACAGAGGATTCCATCTTCTCGGGCAGGTCCTTCAGGACATCAGCCTTGAGCCTCCTCAGGATGAAGGGGCCGGTGAGTGCCTGGAGGCTTGCTGCAGCCTCCTCGTCGCCTGCGATGATGGGAGCCTCGAAGCGGTCGCGGAAATGCTTGGCAGACCCCAGAAGGCCGGGCATCAGGAAATCGAAGATGCTCCACAGCTCCGAGGGGCGGTTCTCGACCGGCGTGCCGGTCAGGGCAAAGCGGTGGTCGGCCTGGATGAGCTTGGCTGCCTTTGCCACCTTCGTGTTGCGGTTCTTGATGTACTGGGCCTCGTCGAGGGTGCAGCTTGCGAAATGGAGCTCCGCGAAGTCCTCGATATCGATGCGGAGGATATCGTAGGAAGTCACGATGGCATCCGCCTCGTCCATCGCTTGGAGACGCAATGCCTGCCGCTGGCTTTTGGTGCCCGTGACGGCGACCACCTCGAGATCGGGAGCGAAGCGCTCGAACTCCGCCTTCCAGTTGAAGACAAGGGAGGCCGGGCAGACGATCAGATGGGGCCCTGCGGTGCGTGCGCTGCTGCGCTCAGAGGCAATCCAGCTGATCAGCTGGACAGACTTGCCGAGTCCCATCTCGTCTGCCAGGATGCCGCCGAAGCCGCAGCTTGCCAGCAATGAGAGCCAGCTGAAGCCCTCCTTCTGGTAGCCACGCAGGATGTGCCCGAAGGCCTCGGGGGGCTTCCGCTCCTTGGTCCGCTCCTTCTCGAAGCGGTCGATGCAGGCGAGGTAGCTCTGGTCGCGCTCGGCATCCTTCAGCCGGTCCTCCAGATAGAATGCTTCGTAGACAGGCAGGCTCACCGATCCCTTTGCGATCTGGCGGGGCGTGAGGCCGAGGTCCTCGCTCATACGGTCGAGCTCCGAGAGATCGATCCCTGCCATGCTGAGATAGGACCCATCCTTCAGGCGGTGGTACCTGCGGCGCTCCCGGTAGCTGCCCAAGAGCTGTGACACCTCTTCAGCGTCGAGATCGTCAGACGAGATGGTGAGGTTGATGAGGTTGCCGGCAAGGGAGAGGCCAGTGTGGATCTGAGGCTTCTCCTCATGGAAGAGGCGATTGAAGGAGTCGGTGCTGAAGACCTCTCCGACCTCTCCGAAGGCGGGGAGGCCCTGCTCGAAGAGATCGACGACGTGCCTTTCATCATCCTCGTCGAGGCAGAAGCGCAGGCCTGCGCCAGAGCGAGCTTGTGGCAGATAGCTGAGATAGCGCTCGAGGAGCACCAGCGCCTGGCTTTCGGCATCGCTGTCGCGGATCAGGCTGTCCTCAGAGGTGCACGGGGAGCCGATTGGGTACTCGCGGCTGCCGTAGACCGCCTTTGCCGTGCAGAGGATCTGGCCACCCCTCCGGTCGAAATAGAACTGGAGCCTGCAGGGCACGGGCTTCAGGGCATCCAGGGAAGGGGGAGCCTTGATACCGAGGATCTCCTCCACGTCGTCCAGCACGGTCGAGCTGAATCTCTGCTCATCCTTCTTGGCGATGAAGAGGGACGACTCCCTGAAGAGAAGGCCCAGGAAGCCGGCAATCCGCATATAGCTCGCAGGGCAGAGCCAGATCGTGCTGCCCTGCCAGATGGCAATCCGCTGCCCGTCGGAGATGGGGACGCCGCGCTGGTCGTCCTTGAGGGCGAGCCCATAGCCATCGGATGCCTCCGTGAAGGTGACATCGGCTTTGGGCGCGCCCTGCTGGATGAGGGCAGTGACCGGGGCAGATTCTGTGCAGTAGCTGCCGTAGCGGTAGGCGTAGGCGTCGTCTTTCGCCATGCGCACCATCTGGACGATCGTGACCGTCTCGCCTTCAAGGGCTTTCAGGAGCGATAGGAGCTCGCTCTTGGCAAGCTGCATCTCGCGCTGCACCTTCGGGTGCGTGCCATAGTAGCCGATCCCGCTATAGAAGATCTCGTTGCGCCTGATGAGAGCCCCCTCCAGGAACTGCTCGATCTTGCGTGCCCGGGGGAGCAGGATGTCCGGCGTATGCGTGAAGGCAAGCTTCTTGCCGTAGGAGAACTGCTCGCCGATGCGCATGCGGTGCACGAAATCCTCGATGCTCTTCACCACATAGGAGGCTCCGGTGGGACCGACCACCTTGAGGGCAAGCGTCCAGGAGTCGTTCGTCTGATGCGTGAGGACCATATCGAGGTCGACAGAAGGGGAGGGGTGGCCGGCGGGCTGCGTGGCGCGGCGGCCCATCAGATCGATGAGGCCCGGTGTCGTCTGGCGCTTCGGCTTCGCGCCGAACACCTGGAACGAGCCAGGCTCATCCACGTAGCGCAGGATGAGGGCTGCGGCATGCTTGCACATGCCAGAGTACTTCTTGGAGGCAGGACAGTCGCAGCCATAGCCGACCACCCTGCCGCTCTCCTCTTCGATCTCTGCCTCTGTGTAGTAGACGGTTCCGGGAGTGGACCCTGCGACTCTCGAGCTCAGGATCACGTGATGGCGGCGGCCGACGGCGATATGCTCCACGATGGGATTGAGGAACTTCGAGGACTGCAGGGCAAGCGATTCTGCCTTGCTGCAGGTCGTCGGATAGCAGTTCCTGTATACGGCGTCAGCGCTGATTGCCATCGTTATCCTTCATGCCGGAGAGGGTGGACAGGCAGAGCCTCAAGCTGGCTCTGGATTCATGTCCCCGATTCTAGCATGGTGAAAGGACAGGAGTGGAGGCCTGGAAGCCCCGGCAGGGGCTTCCAGGAATGGCGGAGGCTTATGCGAAGGATGCCTCGACGACCTTCATGAGGGCATAGACCGCCTTCGTATAGGGGACAGAGATGCCCTTCGCCTCGCCCCGCCTCACGATCTCGCCGTTGATCGAATCGATCTCGGTCCTGCGCTTCTTCATCACATCCTGTGCCATCGAAGGATAGTGGTCCTTGTGGTGGACGAAGCTGAACTTCAGGGATTCGATCACGCGCTCGGCAGAGGCATCGACGCCTGAGGCCTGGGCGACAGCAGCCGTCTCGCGTGCGATCTGGAAGGCAAGCTCGCGCCCCTCGGCAACCTTGCCGATGCCGCCGCAAGGCACATGGGCCAGGGCGCAGGTGCTGTTGATGGCAGCATTGAAGGCGGCCTTCTCCCAGATGGCGACAAGGACATCAGGGTAGATCTCCGCTGCAAAGCCGGCATCTTTCAGGGCCTGGTGCACGGCTGTGACAGAGGGACGCATCGTGCCATCAGCCGAGTAGAGGCGCACGAATCCTGCTCCCTGGGTGCGGATGGCGCCAGGGCCCGTGACATCGCTTGCATAGTTCGTGACGCCAGCCAGAATCTGGGAAGGCTCGACGAACTCCTCGACGAGCTCGATGTTGCCAAGCCCGTTCTGCAGGGTGAGCACGGTCGTGCTGCTTCCAATGAATCCCTTGGCCGACTTGAGGGCAGAGCGGGAATACATGGTCTTCGTGAAGAGGATGGCAAGGTCCTGCGGCTCGTTGAGCTCCTCACCCCGGCAGGATGCAGCAGGGATGTGATGCTCTCCTTCCTCATCCTCGAGGATGATGCCACGGGAGGAGATTGCATCGATGACAGAAGGGTTCACGTCCACCATCGTGACATCATTTCCTGCCTGGGCAAGCCTCCCTCCGAAAAGCGTTCCCATGGCGCCTGCTCCGATGACGGCAATCTTCATGGCTAGTCTCCGTCTTCCTCATTGTGATCGAGGAATTTCTCCAGAGCATAGTCTCCGCGCACATAGCCGAACTCCTGCTGGGGGAGGGCGAAGCGCCTGAACCCATGGCTCTCGTAGATGTGGATGGCTGCATGGAGGTGGCTGTTCGTGAGGATATAGATGCGTTTTGCCCCGTGCGAGGTGGCCCAGGCCTCTGCAGCCTCGAAGACGGCTTTCCCTGCTCCGGGATGGGGAACGTCAGGGTCGCTTCCGAGCTTTGCGAGCTCCCAGACGCCGTTGCCTTCATTTCTTGCCATGCAGGTCGCCAAGGCACGCCCCTCGTCGTCCACGGCGAAGAAGATCATACCGCCCTCTTCGAGCTCCTGGTCGATGCCATCGAATTCCGCCCGGTCCTGTGCCTCGACTGTGCCGAAATAGCGCTCGATCCACCAGGTGTTGAGGCGGATGAAATCATCTTTCCGGTCCGGCGTATAGGTGATCACCTTCATCGTGCTCCAGTCTCCTTCCTGTTCCGCGAAAGGCAGACGATCTCCTCGATGCGCTTCATGGCATCGGCGACCTCTGCGCATTCATCGTCACTTGCTCCTGCCAAGATGTCTCCGACAAGCCTGCGTCCCTCTTCAGTGAGGGAGGCCGCCTCATCTCTGCCTGGGGCCGTCAGCTCCAGGCGCTTGCAGCGGGCATCCTGCGCATCGGGCGTGCGGGAAAGGAGCCCTTCCTTCTCGAAGCGGTGCAGGATGCGGCTCAGATAGCCCTTGTCGAGCTTCAGCTCCTCTGCAATGTCCCGTGCTGTGCATCCAGGGCATCTCCCGATCTCTATCAGGACATCTGCCTCCATCGTGGAGTAGGAGCTGCCAAGATAGCGCTGGTCGAGCAGTCCCATCATGGGCACGTAGTGACGGTTGAAGTAGCGGATCTTGTCTATCGATTGCGTGCGGTCAGGCATCCCATCCCTCCTAACAGTTGATTTTGTCAACTAATAGGATAGGGAAATAAGTTGACTAAGTCAACAATATTGAGAGAAAGCAAAACCATCCATCCATGGAGAAAGAGTTCGGGGTTCAGCGAAACGGCGATGTGCACAGTCGCGATAATAGATGATAAAAACAGATGTTCGGCCGATGGAGGGGGCGGGCCGGAAAATCGCAGGCAGATGCACTGGCAGCCTCTCCATGGCGGCCGCAATCCGCTCCCTGGCGATATCGGGTGATAAACAAGCGATAATAAGGCGAGACAAGGCCCGCTCCCCGGAGAGGGGCTGCTCGGACGCGATAATAGAAGAGAGAGGGGAAAGGAGGGCCGCTCTGGTAAAACCGCAGGCAGATGAGCCGGAGTCTCTCCAAAGCATCTGCAATCCGCTCTCTGATGATAAACACGCGATAATAGCTGATAAATAAAAGATGCAATGAAAGCGAGGAGAGCAGACTTTCTGCCTCTTCCTATGAAAAGATGCGGGTGCACCCATACGGACGCACCCGCATATGGCATGATCAGCGCCTGATCTGCCCCCCATTTCTTCAGGCCCACTCGGGTATGTAGCTCCTGTTTTTCAAGCTGGCAGATTCATCAAGCACTTTTATGAGGCCATTTGCGCAGCAGCTGCTAATGAGTCGAGAAGCCGCAAGCGTGCTTCTGCGATCGTCTGGAAGACCGAACCTTTCTCTCAAGGATTTATTGGTGAGCGATTCTCCCTGTGCGTACATGAGGCAGGCATGCCAGTAGACGGCATCCATGCGTTCTTGGCGTGTCATGCGGTCAAAGATTGATGATCCGGCGAAGAGGGTCGCAATCGTGCCAACATCTTCGTCGCTTGTAATGCGGGGAGCCAATGCATGAGCATCCTCACAAGCTTTGACAACACGATCCCAGCCCGTGCCGGCCTCTTCGCAGAGGTGCATCTGCCTCAGTATGCCTGCCAGCCTACCATTGCGTGTTTTTGGCGGGGCATTGAGCACTCGTTCTGCAGGGATGAGGCTTGTGCCAGGATTGCTGAAGACGATTCGGTTGCCATATATCTGAACCAGCGGGCCAGAATCACTGGCGGACAGATCCTGATGTATGACGGCGTTGGATAGCAGTTCGCGAACGGCAGCCATCGGAAAGGCAAAGGTTTGTTTGCGGAAGGCACCTTGGTTGATTTCGCCAGCAGCTGTGGATAAGGCGATGTGTTCCAGCGCTTCGGAAAGCGAGAGCGCGTATCCCCTACCGAAGGTCTGGTTGCTTCGGATGTTGAGATTCCCGTTGCCTTCATAGACAATCACGCGTATGGCATGCTTTCCGAGGTGCATGAACTCGCGAAGGTCGCGTGCTACAAGCAGGGCTCCGAGATTGGTGATGGAATACCTGCCATTGTCCTGCTTTTTCAACAGTGACTGCTCTGTCATGACGGTTGCCATCGCCTCTAGGCTGGTGGGCTTTGGGAGGTCCATCAGCTGGATGAAGCTTGAGACATCCAGAAGCTCGGGTATCTCCGTAAGCTGGTAGTTCTCTCCCGCAATGCGCAACTCATAATCGCTGTTCTGTAGACGTTTCCAGAGCTCGGCCTCCAAAGCAGACCCGGGAATGATTTCAGTCGAGCTGGTGCCTTCGCGAATATAGGCGTGTTTGTCGAAATAAACCGGCTGGCTGGAAGGTGCGGCGATTCTCAATATTGAGAAATGCTTTCCGCCAGAATCGGTCTCGATGAATTCATAGCGAGCGTTCTGTGACAGCTTGGTCTTGAGCCAGATTGGCAGCAGCTGGTTTCCTTTGCCCTTTGCGGTGTTGTGGTTGAAGGTTGTCCCGACCAGCTTTCGGGTGCCATCTTCGACACCCCATATCTTGTAGGCGTACTCTCGTCCATGGTATGCGGCGGCATTGGAAAGTGCGGATATGTCCCTTCCGATCTGTATGCAGTCAGCGTTGTTTTCTTTGAACTCAAGCCACTCCGTCTCCGCAGGAAATCCGATGAGCGAGTAGATGAGTTCCATGGGATCGGCTGATGTGTTCATGGATACCGTCTCCAATCTCATGAAAATGGCGCTGGAAGTCACAATTCGATAATAGATGATAAAAACAAACGTTCTGCTTTACAAGAGCGCTAATAGAAAACGTGCAGGTCGATGCTATTATCGATGGATGAAAAGCGTGGGAGCACATAGCTTCTGAAGGTAAAAGCGATAATACGTGATAATAAGAAATCCCTAGCAGTCCAACGACAGCGCCACAAGCATTCGAAAGGAATGCGTGCTCAGCTGGATGAGGAATTGGATTGGAATGCAGTGGCTCAAGCACACCTACTGGTGTCTGCAGATGGCTGTTACCCGGCGTTGATGTCGGCGATGTGCACAGTCGCGATAATAGGTGATAAAAACAGATGTTCTGCCGATGGAGGGGGCGGGCCGGAAAATCGCAGGCAGATGAGCTGGAGTCTCTCCAAAGCGCCTGCAATCCGCTCTCTGATGATAAACACGCGATAATAGCTGATAAATAAAAGATGCAATCAACAATCAGCATCTATGTCTATGTGTGCCAGCCAGAGAGAGGCTGATGATGAGCGGCCAGCGGAGGCTGGCCGTCGCCTCCCTCAGAGCCCGTTCACGATGTTGATGGGGCGCCTGCCTTCGAAGACTGCCTCGATATTGCTCCAGATCATCCGATGGGCACGCCTGAAGGAGCTCTTCGAGCTTCCTCCGACATGGGGTGAGAAGAGGATGCGGGAAGCGATATCGGGAGGAAGCAGCAGGAGCGGATTGTAGGGAAGGACTGGCTCGGGGGCTACGGTATCGAGTCCGGCACCAGCAAGGTGGTCAGAGGTGAGGGCTGCTATCAGGGCATCGTTGTCCACAAGCTCCCCACGGGCGGTATTGATCAGGATGGAGCCCTCCGGCATTGCGTCGAGGAATGACGCGTCTGCCATGCCCTTGGTCTCAGGGGTCACGGCTACATGGAGGGAGACGATATCCGAGGTGGCGAGGAGACGATCAAGCGGCAGATAGCTGACATGGAGCTTCCGCTCGATATCCTCTGGCCGGCGGTGGGCCGACCAGTAGCTGACAGAGCAGCCAAAGCCTTGGAGGCGCTCAGCCACTGCGCTGCCGCAATCGCCGAGGCCTACGAGGCCGATATGGCATTCGCCGAGCTCGGCGCAGCCTTCAGCAAAGGCCTTGGTCTTTGTCTCGAACTGCCTTCCTTCGCGCACGGCCCTGTCGTAGGGGACGACCTTCCGGAGCACGCCGAGCATGAGGAGGATGGCCTGCTCTGCGACAGAGGGGGCATTGGCGCCTTTGCAGTTGCAGACGTAGATGCCTTGCTCTGCGGCCGCGGCGCAGTCGATTGCATTGAAGCCAACGCCCTCGGAGTGGATGAGCTTCAGCTTGGGCAGGGCGCGAATCAGCTCTTTTGGCATAGGCGTGATGGCATCTACGACGCACATCTCGCAGCTGGCACCAAGCTCGGCTATCTCCTCTGCCGTAGCGCCTGCAGGGACAAAGACAGGATGGGCATGTCCTACAAAGGGGTCATCCTTCGGTGCATATTCCTGGAAGCGCGCTGCATTGGTGTGGACAAGGATGGAAGGATGTGCATCGGGCATAGGGGCCTCCAGCTGCAGCTTGGGTGTATAGATGAATTACAGGGTAGGCCAGGAATTCCGATGAGGACAGCAGGATGAGAATGGCTGGGCAATCAGCGGGAGAAATGTACAAAGGTGGATGCCGAACGCTAAAGAAAGTACCTATCGCAGCTGCAGGATGCCCCCATAAAAGCAAGGGGCGCATCCTGGCTGGTATGCGCCCCTTGCTGGCTCTTCCATGGAGAGGACGGCTTACGCGATGTCGCGGTAGTCGATGAGCTGGAGGTCCGGCTGGGCTTCGAGCCAGCTCCGGAGCTCAGGATCGATCAGGGCATCGACTTCTTTCGTGCGGTTCGTCGTGAGCGACGAATGTCCCAGGATATAGGCATCGAGATAGCCGGGGTGCAGGACGACGACCGTGGTCCCATCCTCCTCGATGCTCTCTGCCGTACGCCTGATGAAGTCTGCCGGATGGTAGTCTTCGGGCTTGAGCGTATCCTCGCAGCACATGCGCACTTCCGTCGTGCCGCAGAGGACCTTCTTCGAAGGGTCGAACGAGGCCTTCTGCTCGCGCAGGTGATGGGCTGCTGCCACATCCGAGATGGCGCGGTTCAGGGTCTCGGACATCACGGCATGGGCCTCGAAGTAGTCTGGCTCATGGCCGACGAGCTCGAGGAAGTGTTGGTGCTGGGCCTCGATCTCGCGCACTGCATCGTCGTAGTCGACGAAGTCGATGCCGTCCTTGAAGCTCTGGCGATAGGTCCTGCTGCTTTTGAGCTGTCCCTCCTCATCCACCAGGCTCGGGATGGTGGCGGGATCTGAGCAGGGGGTGCCGAGGCAGACGTTCGTATGCTGGCCGATTGCGATATCCTCACCTTCGAGCCAGGAGAGGCCGCGTGCGGCTTCCGGCATGTTCGGCATGAGGCCGACCGAGCGGATGAGGCCTTCCTTCACAGAACGGACGATGCCGAGGTTCACGGCGTAGCTGTATCCCAGATCGTCAGCGCGGAGCAGCAGTCGTTTCATGGAAGAGATCTCCTTTCAGTGCGGTCAAAGACCATTATGCCGAGAGTGCGGCCTTCTTGGCCTTGGCTTCGGCAGCAGCTTCTGCATCGGCGGCAAGCTGCTCCTTCGTGAAGCCGAAGGTGTAGGAGATGATGGCAGCTGCAACGAAGGCGGCGAAGGATGCCACGCAGCCCATTACGAGGTTGAAGGTGCCGCCAGCCACGAACCCGACGATGCCGAGGATGTTGGTGGCGCCCAGGACATAGGTCGTGACATGGAAGATGCCAGCGATGAGGCCACCGATGGCGCCGCCGCCGATCATGCCAGCGAAGCAGTGGGTGTACTTGAAGCCGCAGCCGTAGAGGGCGGGCTCGGTCACGCCGCCGAGGAAGCCAGAGAGGAAGTAGCCGAGGTTGGCGCCACGCTCGTCAGGATCCTTGAGGCGCAGGAAGGCGCCGAATGCCATGCCCCAGGTGGCGAACTGGGCGATGCCGCCTGCGACCATGACGCAGGAATCGGAGCCGACGGAGAGCAGCTGCATGATGCCGAGGGTAAGCAGGACCTGATGCATGCCGGTCATGACCAGGAACTCCCAGAGGGCAGCGATGATTGTGAGGGCGATGACGGTCGCGATGCCGCCGGCGTTGCCGAAGGAGAACATGAAGTTGCCGATGGCATTGCCGAGGACAGATCCAATCGGGGCGAGGACGACGAGGCTGACAGGAACCATCACGAACATGGTGAGGAAGGGGACGAAGACCGTGGAGAGCATATCGGGGACGACGCGCTTGAAGAACTTTTCGACCTGCCAGAGCACGGGCATGCACAGAAGGATGGGGAGCACCGTGCTCGAGTAGTTGTTGAGCATGGCGGGAAGCCCATAGACCGAGGTCGTGGTGGCGCCGGTGTCTGCTGCAGCCGTGACCAGCGCGATCAGGTCGGGGGCGATCAGCACGCCGCCCATCATCATGCCCAGCATCTTGCTGCAGCCAAGCTGCGCTGCGGCGGCATAGCCCAGATAGATGGGCATGAAGTAATAGCCTGCGTCGTAGATCCAGTTGTAGAAGAGGTTGTAGATCTCGCTGTCAGCAGCCCAGATGTTGAGCATGCCCGGTCCGGCAATGACAGCGATGGTGCGGAACATGGCAGCGCCCATCATGACCGGGATGGCGGTGACCATCGTCTTCGAGAGGTAGTTCAGGATGGCATTGCCGACGCGCTTCGCTGTCCACGGCTGCTTCTCGAGCCCGGCATCGAGGTTCTCGTCGATGGCGCCTCCGGCCGAGACGCCGAGCTTCACGATCTCGTCGTAGACCTTCGGAACATTCTGGCCGATGATGACCTGGTACTGGCCACCGGACCACTGGCAGCCGAGGACTCCCTTGATGGCCTTGATCTCATCGTCGTTCGGGATGGATTCATCCTTCAGGTTGATTCTCAGCCTTGTCATGCAGTGCGCAATGCTGGTGATGTTGTCCTTGCCGCCGACTGCAGCGAGCACCTGCTGCGCGATCTTTGCGTTGTCTGCCATGCCTTCTCCTCCTTGTGGACCCTGTCGCCTTCGTGGCGCATCTGTCCTGTGCTGTGGAGGATGGTGCCTTCCTTCGGGTGGGAAGGCAGCTGCATGAAAAAAGCTCCCGAGCCATTTCCTCAGCATGCAGGACAGAGACGTCTCTCAGGACGTTTTTCCTGTTGCTTTGGTAATGCCTCGTGGAGCATGGCTTCACTGAGTAGCACCCAATGCAGTTGCAATCTAACGTCCTGAAAGAAGGCTTGGGAAGCAGGTCGCCGTGAACGGCATGATTAAGACGGTGAACGGTATGTCAGTGCTTCGTTTCCCGTTCGTAGACCCGCACAATATGGAGCATCAGGTAGACGCGCTCTTCGTGGTCGAGCGTCGTGCCGAGCCGCTCCTCGAGGAAGTCGGCAACGGCATTTCCGCAGGCAAATGCTTCAGGATAGTGCTCCTCCATCTCGGGATAGAGGCCTGATGCTCCTGAAGTCAGCCGCTCGCCCTTTTGGAGCTGGCCGATCAGGTAGCGCATGTGCGTCGCGAAGCGGGCATAGTCGAACGAATCGCGGTCGACCGAGATGGAGAGCCTGCGCTCGATGATTTGGGTGCTGTCCTCGAGGAGTAGGTCTGCCATCCGCTCTGCGCGGCTGTCCCTGGCGCTTGCCGAGACGGCACTGTTCACGATGGAGAGGGCGATACCGACCGCCTCCTGCTTTGGCAGCTTTACATGGAAGGTCTTCTCCATTCCATGCACGGCCATCTCGCCAATCCGGTATTCGGTGGGATAGCTCTGGCGGATATCGTAGGCAAGCGGCATCTGGACGACCATGTGCTCCTCAGCACGTTTGATTGCAAAGGCGATATGGTCTGCCAAGGTGATGGGCAGATTCGGAGAGAGCTCGTAGGAGAGGGTGTTTCTGGCAAGATCGGCAAGCTGTGCCGCGAATTCGAGCGTCTCTTCGGGCAGCTCTCCGATGAGGCCAAGGTATTTCGGGTCGATGCCGTAGAAGGTCCGTTTGACTTCAGAGAGCTCAAGCTCGCGCGGGATGTCGCCAAAGCCGATGCCGGTGCCGAGGGCGATGAGTTCGCGGCCTCGGCCGTCCACACAGATGGCGGCATTGTTGTTGATGCTGCGCACGACCCGCATGGCAAATCTCCTCCCAAAAGCACGGTGCCCTCACATTGTAACGGCAGAGCTGCTGGAGGAAAGGCCTGCTTCTCGGGGAAGGGGCTGGCTTGTTTGATGACATGGGCATGCAGCCATGCGCGCCGGGGATGCTTTCATGCTTCAGCATGCGGATCGCGCCTATGCCGGCATGCAAAGGGGCGCCGCCTCGCATCGCGTGCCGAGGCGGTGCCCTGCCTTGGGAGAGGGGCCAGATAGACAGAAGGCCTTACTGCTGCTGATCGAAATCGAAGGTGGTGTCCATCCACGCCGGCGTCTCGTCGGGCACGTTGTAGTAGGGCTGCTGGGGAATGGCATCGATCTCTGCCATCTCGTCGTCCGTGAGGGCAAAGTCGAAGATCGTGAGGTTGTCACGCATGTGGGCAGGGTTGTTCGTCTTCGGGAAGATCACGTTGCCGGACTGGATGTGCCAGCGCAGGATGATCTGGACCGGGCTCTTGCCATACTTCTCGGAGAGCTTCTGGAAGACCGGGAGCTGCTGGAGGGCCTTGTCGCCGTGGCCCAGAGGATACCAGCCCTCGAAGACGACGCCCTTCGGGGCAAGCCATTCCTTCATCTCATGCTGGTTGCTGCGGGGATTGATCTCGACCTGGAGGACCTGCGGGACCACCTCTGCGACATCGAGGATCTGCTGGGTCTTGGCATGACTGAAGTTGGAGATGCCGATGGCGCGGACCTTGCCTTCGCGCTGGGCCTCTTCGAGGATCTTCCAGGCCTCGGTGTAGGCGCCATAGGGCTGATGGAGGAGGAGCAGGTCCACATAGTCCATATCGAGACGGCGAAGCGAGGCATCGATTGCCTTCATGCAGGCATCTTTGCCGTAATCCCGCGGGAAGAGCTTCGTCGTCACGAAGAAGTCCTTGCGGTCGATGCCGGAATCCTTGAGGACCTGGCCGACAGCGACCTCGTTGTAGTAGGCGTTGGCGGTATCGATGTGGCGGAAGCCTGCCTCGATGGCCTGGGGCAGATGCTCTGCCACCTCGGCGGAGGACATCTGGAAGACGCCGTAGCCCATCTGGGGGATCTCGACGCCGTTGTTCATCATAAGAGACTGCATGGAGCTGTCCTTTCCTTTGCGGCTTTCTGCTGCGCTTTCGTGCAATCCCATTATCTCCGGGAATCGCGGCGATGGGTATGCATGCTTGGCCATCCACTATGCTGTTGGTGCATAGCAGAAGACCCTTCCGCTGTGCTGGCCCGCTTTCGGGCTTCCTGTTCTGCAATGCCTGGATTGCATGGCAAAGTACTCGGAATAGGCATTGGAACAGATGATGCCAAGGTCCCACAATGGATAGCGGATATATGAAGGGGTCCCGCACAGAACCCCAGAAAGGGGCCGTATGGTTACAAGAAGAGATTTCCTCAAGCTCATCTCCCGGGGAAGCGTGGGCATGCTCGCTGCCTGCTCTTCCCCGGCAGCCGAGGGGAATGCCGCATCAGCAGACACTGCATCTGGCGATGGCACGCAGCCATCGACCTCGGGAGAGGCTGAAGCCTTCTCGTCCTCTAGCACCACGTCGGCGACGGCGCTGGTCGTCGACTTCTCCTACGAGGAGCATACCTGGCAGATGGCGCAGCGCATCGCTGAGAAGACCGGAGCCGACCTCTTCCGCATCGAGCCGACCACAGCCTATCCCGACGACTACAACACGACCGTCGACCAAGCCAGGCAGGAGCAGCGTGCGAACGAGATGCCGGACTACACAGGCGATGTGGATGGATGGGAAGGATATGACACCATCTATCTGGGCTATCCCATCTGGTGGTACCAGCTGCCGCAGATCGTGAAGCATTTCTGCTCCGACCACGACTGGACGGGGAAACATATCTATCTCTTCGATTCCCACATGGGAAGCGGCTGGTCCGATACGCCCGACGAGGTGCGCAATCTCTGCGGCGGAGCGACAGCCGTGGATGAGGGCGTGAGCATCCGGGGAGACGAGATCCCCGATAGGCTGGATGAAGTGGACAGCTGGCTCACAGATCAGGGGCTGGCATAAGGACAAGGAACGGAGGGGCTTCTGTGATGGAAGCCTTTCCACTGCATCAAAGCGTCCGCAAAGGCGGATTGTGGCCTTCTTGGAGCGTGCCTGTTGGAGTAAGGTTGGGCTGATAGGAATCTGCTCGAAGGAGGATATCCGATGTTCGATAACGAGCCAGTGCCTGGGCGCAATGATGCGTGCTGGTGCGGAAGCGGCAAGAAGTACAAGAAATGCCATGAGGCATCCGACCAGAAGATGGAATATCTCTACGACCGCGGCGAGGAGGTCCTGCCCCGGTCGCTCCTGAAGCAGCCGAAGGACATCGAAGGCATCAAGGCCTCGGCTGCCGCGAACATGGGCGTGCTCGACTATGTCGGGGAGCACATCCAGGCAGGCGTCTCCACGATGGACATCAACCGCTGGGTCGAAGACTACCTCTCCGCCCATGGGGCGGTCTCGGCCGACCTCAACTTCGAGGGCTATCCCTACAGCGTATGCACCTCGATCAACGATGTGGTCTGCCATGGCTTCCCGGACGAGAAGGCCGTGCTCCAGGATGGTGACATCATCAACGTCGATATGTCCACCATCAAGGATGGCTACTTCTCCGATTCCTCCCGCATGTTCTGCATCGGCGAGGTGTCGCCGGAGCGCAAGAGGCTCGTCGATGTCTGCCACGAGTCGGTGAAGGCAGGCCTTGCCGCCGTGAAGCCGTGGGGGCATCTCGGCGATGTGGGGGCTGCCGTCCATCAGGTGGCGCTCGATGCCGGCTTCTCGGTCGTTGCCGAGTACGGCGGCCATGGCATAGGCAAGGAGTTCCACGAGGATCCGTTCGTGAGCTTCGTCGCCGAAGAGGGCACGGGCCCCATCCTCGTGCCGGGGCTCTGCTTCACGATCGAGCCGATGGTGAATGCGGGCAAGCCCGGCATCCGCATCGACCGCAGCAATGGCTGGATCGTGCGCACGGCCGATGGCTCCGACTCTGCGCAGTGGGAGGTCCAGCTCGTCGTGACCGAGACGGGCTACGAGCTGCTCTCCTGGTAGACATACGGCATAGCTGCTGCAAGGAAGGCCTGCTGGAATCCCAGCAGGCCTTCCTCATAGCGCGGCGATCCTTCAGCTGGAGGTGCGCTCCAGCTCCTTGGCGCACTTCTCCAGAAGGTCCGTGATCGGGAGCTGCTGGGGGCAGGCGCGTTCGCATTGGCGGCAGCGGATGCACGCAGAGGCAGCGCCTTTGCCTTCTATCGCCTGCGCATAGGCAGCCTGTGCCTCACCCTGCTGTCCGTTGCCGAGCTCCTTGTTCATGGCAGCGAAGATCTCCGGGATGGGGATATGCTTCGGGCAGCCTTCGGTGCAGTAATGGCAGGCCGTGCAGGGGATGGTGGAGGAGTTTCCGAGGATGCGCTGCGCTTGCTGGATGATCTCCTGCTCCTGGCTGTCCAAGGGCCTGAAGTCCTTCATGTAGGAGAGGTTGTCCTGCATCTGAGCGATGTTCGACATGCCCGAGAGCACGCACATGACATTCGGGAGGGATGCGACGAAGCGGATGGCCCAGGATGCCGGGGAGGCATCGGCATCGTAGGCATGGAAGAGGTCGAGCACCTCCTTCGGAGGATTGGCGAGGTTGCCGCCCTTCACCGGCTCCATTACGACGACAGGCTTGCCGTGGGCGGTCGCCACATCGTAGTTCGCATGGGATGAGACCTTGGGGCTCTCCCAGTCCGCATAGTTGATCTGGAGCTGCACGAAGTCGACCTCGGGATGCTCGTCCAGGAGCTTGTCCAGAAGGTCGGGCCCTGCGTGGAAGGAGAAGCCGATGTGCTTGATGAGGCCAGCCTCCTTCTGCTCGGCGATGAAGTCCCAGGCCTTGAGCTTCTCGTAGCGGGTATAGCTGTTGTTCATGAGGGCATGGAGCAGGTAGTAGTCGAAATAGCCGGCTCCGGTGCGCTCGAGGCTCTTGTAGAACTCGTTTCTGGCTGCCTTCTGGGTCGGGGCAACCATCGAGTTCAGCTTCGTCGCAAGCGTAAAGGAATCGCGGGGATGGCGCTCGACCAAGGCCTTGCGGACGGCATCCTCCGATCCGGGATAGATGAAGGCGGTATCGAAATAGGTGAAGCCTGCATCGAGGAAGAGGTCCACCATCTCGCTCGTCTGGGCCATATCGATGAAGAGGCCCTTGCGGGGGAGGCGCATGAGGCCGAATCCAAGCTTTCCTGCCATAGCAACCACAGCCTTTCTGCCGTATTTGGATGAAGTATCGAGCCTGCGCCGGCTGTTTGCAACGGATGGTCGGTAATGTGCTTCCGTCCGTCCAAAGAGGGGCGATGCGTTCCCCGACAACCTGTTGAAGCACAGGTAGCGTTGCTTCTAGACTCATGAAAATGCCTCTTTTCAAGGGGAAGGAGCACATGATGCTGAACCACTTCTGCAAAAAGCCGCTCTGGGAATGCCATCGCACCCTCATCGAGGTCGCCCAGGGAAAGCGTCCCGCCGAGTGCGTCCTGCGCGATGCCAAGCTCGTGAGCGTCACGACCCATGAGGTGCTGGAACATGCAGACATCGCCCTGGCTGAAGGACGCGTGGCCTATATCGGGATCTGCGGCCACACCGCCGACCACTGCATAGGACCTGACACGTTGGTCTATGACCTGAAGGGGGCCTATGTCGCCCCTGGCTTCATGGATGGCCACATCCATGTGGAGTCTGCCATGGTCGGCCCGTCCCAGTATGCCCGTGCTGTCGTCCCTCATGGCACGACGGCAATCATGTGGGATCCCCATGAGGCGATGAATGTCGGAGGCGTTGCTGCCCTGAAGGAGCTCATCAAGGACTCGAAGCGGGTCCCGCTCAAGTGCATGGTGACGCCGGGATCGTGCGTGCCGGCAGTCCCCGGCTTCGAGGATACGGGCGCCGCGATCGGCGTGGACGACATTCGAGAGATGATGGGCTGGGACGAGGTCGTCGGCCTGGGCGAGATGATGAACGACCCGGGTGTCCTTGGCTGCGCAGATCTGCCTCTGGGGGAGATCGAGGAGACCCTGAAGGCTGGCAAGACCGTGACGGGGCACTTCACGATGGGAGATACGGACTGCGCCCTCGAGGCCTATATCGCATCGGGCGTCTCCTGCTGCCATGAGTCGGTGACGCGGGAGGAGGCGCTCCAGAAGCTGCGCTTCGGCCAGTATGCGCAGTTCCGCGAAGGCTCTGCCTGGCACAATCTCGAGGAGCTCTCCCATGCGATCACGGAGCGCACGATCGACACCCGCTTCGTGAATCTCGTGTCAGATGACAACCATCCTGAGACGCTCGTCTCCGAAGGCCATGTAGACCGGCTGCTCCGGAAGGCGGTCGCCTGCGGCATAGACCCGATTTCCGCCCTCCAGATGGTCACGATCAATGTCGCCCAATGCTTTGGCATCGCCTCCGATATGGGGTCGGTCACGCCGGGCAAATGCGCCGACCTCGTGGTCTTCACGAGCCTCGGGAGCTTCGATGTGCAGGCCACCTTCATCGACGGTGAGCTCGTGGCTGAGGATGGGCGCGCCCTCTTCGATCCTGAGCCGTACGCGTGGCCCGAGGAGCTTGGACACTCGATGCATGTGGGACTCTCCATCACGCCGGAGACGTTCCGGATTCCAGCACGCACTCAGGATGGCACGGTCTTGCCCGACGGAGAGGCGCTCGTCCGTGTCATCACGTCGGCTGGCGGCTCGACGCTCACGAAGGAGGAGCATCTCACGGTGCCTGTGGAAGGTGGCTGCCTTCTGGCCATGCCCGAGAAGGACATCCTCAAGGCCTTCGTCTTCGAGCGCCATCATGCGACCGGGAACCATGCTGCCGGATTCGCGAAGGGCTTCGGCATCCATGGAGCGCTGGCGCAGACGGTCGCCCATGATGCGCACAACCTGCTCGTGGTCGGAGACAACGATGCGGACATGGCGCTCGCTGCGCAGACCCTCATCGCCTGCGGAGGCGGCGAGGTGGCCGTGGCCGACGGCCAGATCCTCGGGAAGGTCGAGCTGCCGCTTCTCGGCATCATGTCGCCGCGTCCGGTCGAGGAGGTGGCGGAGGAGGTCGCAACTGTGGAGGATGCCTGGTCGAAGATGGGATGCACGATGCCCAGTCCATTCATGACAATGGGGCTGCTGTCACTCGCCTGCATCCCTGAGCTCCGTCTCACTGACCGGGGCTACGTGGACTGCTGCACCTATCGCTTCGTTCCCCTGATCGTCGAGAACGAGGTGTGAGATCCAGATGAGAGAGCCTCCCTGTCCTTGGACGGGGAGGTTTTTCATGTCCAGAGCGAGATGTGGAAGCGGGAGGCATCGCTCATGGGGGCATCTGTATAAGATCTGAGCTCCTCTTTCGTCACGGCCTGAAGCCCCGCCACCTCGAAGTTCGTCCGGATGCCCTCGAAAGAAGGTACCTCGGCATCCACGAGGGCGATGGGCTGGAGCTTGGCGGAGCCGATGAAGATGCCGCGGAAGGCGAAGTCCCCCTCGTGGACGTTGAGCCCCAGCTCCTCTTCCATCTCGCGGCAGGCGCAGGAGAGGACGGGATTTCCGGCATGCGGGTCACGCTCGTCGAGGGCCCCGGTGGCAGAGACGCTGAAGCTTCCTGCGGAGAGCGCGACGGCGCCTGAACGCCTTGCCAGGAGGAAGTGCCTGTCAGGCGTATGGAGCAGGATGGACACGGCGAGGTCGTTGGCGAGCAAGGGATTGGAGAGGATGCGCAGAGGCTTGCGTTGCAGCTCTTCTATATTCGCCTCGTTGCGGAGACGCTCCTGGAGCTGCCGTGCCTCAGGACTCCATTGCGAGGCCGTGGCGCTGAGCAGCAGATTGGTCGAGAGCAGATCGAAATAGCAGGACGGCGAGAGCAGGAGATCCAGCTGTCCGTCGCGCTCTTTGATGCCTTCGAGGCGGACTGTTTCACCGTTGAAACGCGTCCCGCCATATTGGCTGACGATGAGGGAGCGTTCGTCCTGCGTGAAGAAGGAACGAAACGACGAGGGGACAAGGCGTGTCCTGAAAGCCTCAGCAGCAAGGAACATGGTCTCCCCTCGCAGCAGATTGCGCATCCTGACGTCATTTCAGTCTATGCCACGAAGGCACCAATACAGAAGTGGAGCCAACGGATTACCGCCAGCTTTGCAGACAGGTAACATCTGCCGAATGGATATAAAGGATGCCAGAACCCCGTGGATATAATGCAGGCGCTGGGTGGGTATATCTGCCTAGGCATGGAGCATGCAGGAAACCAGAAACGAAGTCTTACAAGCTCCTAGGGACCGTGTGGTCCGATCCGGGCGCTGGCTGCAAAGGTCGGGTGTCTTTCTCCCATTTATGTACAAATTGTGAACGCACGGTTTGAGGGCTGCAAAGGCTTTGTAATCGCGTATATTCATTTCTCGCGCCGAGGGGCGGCCGGCAGGGCGGCCCGGACAGCGCAGGCGAACCCTGAGAACCGGATACTGCGATCTATGAGATCGGAAGACAGA
>OMTG01000112.1 GCA_900313905.1 uncultured Actinomycetes bacterium
TGATCTGCGGAAGTGGCTCTCCTATGCCAGATAGAAATAATGGGCACCGATTGTTGCCATGTCAGCGACAACGATGAAGACACTGGTCCAAGCAATGAGTGTCGTGCTCGAGGTCTTGGTGTAGATTCTGCTCCGTTCATAGAACGCGTAGAAGGGCAGCTGGGCAAACGGGATGAAGTAGCGGCCTTGGACACCGGTCAGGAGATTGTCGAGGTGGTCTACTGTGACAGCCCATTCGCGCAGGGAAAGGGCGATGAGTGTCATGTCTATCACAGCAACCAGGATGAAAGACGTCCTGTCGATCCAATTGAAGGCATAGCCGTCTTCTTCAGTATCCCATGCCAGCGATGTGACGAGCAGAAGGAGATAGGCGAGGAAGACGAAGAGCCACTCATTGATATCAAGCGCACCCAGATTGTAGCCGAATAGCGACTCGAACCAGAATGGCCATTGGAGCCAGATGGTGTTCAGATAGACTTTTACGAAGAAGATGGGCTGCCTCAGGAGGTCGAAGGCATAGGGGAGGAAGTTCCCCCTGTAGAGGCAGATGACTGCAACTACCAGGACAACGCCTGCTCCGATGATCCCAAAGAAGACCTTCTTTGCCAGGCTTCTGTCTTCGAGCCTGTTGAGTAGGATCAGCAGCATGAGGAGCATGGGAGTATATGCTGCATTCTTCGAGATTGCAAGAAGGATGACCAGCACAGCGAGCCAGGCTAGGTCGCGGGTGGAGATCTTTTCCTCCTTGAAACGGAGCCAGAGGACGTAGGTTGCAAAGGAGATGGTGATCACGTTTATCATCGCATCGCAGGATGTCGAGGCAGCCTGCTGGATGGCTATGGGGTTCAGCAGATAGACAAGGGTGAAGGTCTTGGCAATCGGAATGCGCTTGACGATCTGGCTGCCGGCAATGAGATAGACGAGAGCATTGGTGAAGCGCGCGGCATATACCGCCAGAAGGGGATGCATGCCCACAAGATGGCACAGGGAGACAGTGAGATAGGGGGGGAAATAGAGATGGGTGCCATAGGTCACATACCGGTTGGTATATTCGAGGACATCCCAGGAGCCATTCTTCTGCAGGGCAAAGTAGAGCTGCCGATATGAGGTTGGCAGCACGCCATTCGAGACTGCTTTTGGCACGTACATGCCGGTGCTCGACCGGTCGAAGAGGGCGAATATCTGGGCGATATGCACATGCTCATCGGGGATTCCGCCAGGAACAATGAAAAGGCCAAAGCCATAGAGGGCTGGCAGTGCGATCAGGATGAAGAGCCGCTGGCCTGACACCTTATCTCTCTTGAGCTGTGCTGCAAAGAGGATGACGGTCGGTGCGCAGCCGATGAGGCAGAGCAGCACATCCAGCTTCGACAGCCCAAAGACGGAGCACCAGACGATTCTGGAGAATATGAGCGTGAATGAGATCAGGATTGAAGCGATGTACAGCAAAAAAAGAGCGTTCCTGCGCAAGAACGACAGGAATCCATTCTGCTGGGCATTTCTTTGAAGGACAATTTCGGACATGAGGACCCCTATGGAAAGAGCTGCTCGAGCGTGGCCAATTCAGATAGCCTTTCCATCATAGCAAGAGACCATCCGGATGAAGCCGGAGCGGCGGGCATCCCCATCCATATGCTCACGAAGGAAAGGATATGGCGAGGAATGGAATGGCTGTAAGAGTGTGGATCCTGAGATGTGCTTACTGCAAGTTCGGGAAAACAAGAGCCCGCATATCGTGTTCAAGCATATATTGTTACTCTAAGTGCTGAAGATGGAATTGCGCAACTGAAGAAGCAGCTTCTCTTGGGGGCTGGTGAGTGCAACGATAGATGGATGGATAAGCTGATGTCATACCAACATACTTTTGCTGTATGTGCTTATAAGGAAAGCCCCTATCTTGAAGCCTGCATAGAATCGCTGCTGGCGCAGACATACCAGGGAAGCGAGATCTATATAGCCACCTCGACTCCCAATGATGCAATCCAGAAGATTGCTTCCGCCCATGACCTGCCTCTCTATGTGAATACGGGTGAGCATGGCATAGGGCAGGACTGGAATTTTGCCTATAGCAAGGCGCAGGGGCAGTATGTCACCATCGCCCATCAGGACGATGTCTATGAGCCTGGCTATGCAGCCACCGCGGTCTCGTATCTCGAGAGATCGACGCGGTCCATCCTTTTCTTCTCCAATTATGGGGAGCTGCGCGACGGGCAGAAGGTGGATGATACCACCAACCTCAAGATCAAGAGATTCCTGCTGCGCAATCTGGAAAATGGGAAGAATTCGGACAAGGTCGGGGTCCGCCGGAAAGCAATCTCGCTGGGCTGCCCGATATGCTGTCCTGCGGTGACCATCAACAGGGAGGTATGTCCGCATCCTCCTTATCGTACCGCCATGAAGTGCTCCCTTGATTGGGACACTTGGGAAACTCTTTCAAGGCTTGAGGGGGATTTCTGGTATAGCACCGATATCCTCATGTACCATCGCATCCATCAGGGGTCCGCGACGACAGAACTGATAGAGAACAATACCAGGCATACGGAAGATCTGGAGATGCTGAAGCGATTCTGGCCCGCGCCTCTCGCATCCTGCATAAACTATTTTTATGGATTGAGCGAGAAGAGCAATAGCATTTGAGACCAGCCCAGACTGTCTGTTCCGAGGTGAATGCACCAGATGAAATTTTTGCTGATCATACCGGCATATAACGAAGAGAAGAATATCCTCGCCGTCGCGCGCAATGTCGAGCGTGCTGGATACGATTACGTCATCATAATCGATGGCGCGACTGACAATACCTACGGCGTCTGCAAGGACAACAACCTGAACTTTGTGCGGCTGCCCATCAATATGGGCATCGGCGGGGCAGTGCAGACAGGACATATGTATGCCCTCCAGCATGGCTATGATGTGGATATCCAGATCGATGGAGATGGCCAGCATGACATAGCCTATGTGCCAAGGCTCCTCGAGGCCATCGAAGATGGCGCAGACATCGCTATCGGCTCGCGCTTCGTGGAGCAGAGCGATGGATTCCAGTCAACTGCGGCGCGTCGCATGGGCATCAATTGGCTCAAGAAATGCATCAAGCGCGAGACAGGCCTTACGATCACGGACTCGACATCGGGATTCCGTGCCTCCAACCGGCGTGCTATCCAGCTCTTTGCATCGGATTACCCCTCTGACTATCCAGAGCCTGAGTCCATTGTTATGGCCTACAACCATGGCCTCTCCATCAAAGAGGTGCCAGTAAAGATGCGAGAGCGCCAGGGAGGCAAATCCTCCATCAATTTCCGCCGCAGCATCTATTACATGATCAAGGTGACTCTGGCTATCTGGATTGAGGGCCACAGGGGCAAGAAGGGAGAACGAGCATAATGACGGTGGCGCTGCGCATAGTTCTCATATTCGTCGCACTCGCGTTCCTGATCGAGGTATTCCGCTTGGTCTCGGCAGGGAAGCTGCAGCTCAAGTACTCGCTTCTCTGGATGCTGCTCTCGGTTGTCCTGATCATCTGTGCCATCTTTCCAGGCATCGTCTACTTCTTCTCGGATCTTCTGGGGTTCCAGACACCCTCCAACTTCGTCTATCTCGTAAGCATCATCGGGCTTCTAGGAATCTGCCTCTCGCTGACGGTGATCGTGAGCTGGCAGGCACGTGATATCCGGAAGCTCATCCAGGAAGTCACGCTGATGCAGGACAGCCTCGAGAGGAAGGCAAAGCATCAGCAGCAGGAAAAGGAACAGTCCGACCCGAAGATTCGAGACTGAAGGATCATTTCAGATACGCATTGAGAAGAGGTGGCGCCGCAGCCCAAAGAGAGCTGCGGCGCCACCTTCTCCTTATTCTGCAAGGATGCCTTCATCCAGCATGTCTGGATGAGGATGCAATGTCCTTCGTAAGGCATATGAAGGCAGCGGCTATGCCGACCACGGAAGCGATGATGATGGTGTAGTTGATTCCCTGCATATCGAAGAGCTTCTCGAAGGGGACCATGAGGACGATGGAAGTGACGAGTGCCAGCGCTGTGCTGATGAGGGATCCTCTGATGTCGCGGGTGAGGACGAGGACATCGGTGAGGTAGTAGAGCATTGCGATGGATCCCGTGCTGATCAGCACATTGGTGAAGAGGTAGGTGTATCCCTCGACCTTCTCTCCGTAGACCACTGTAAGAGCCCAAGGGCCCACGAATGCCAGCAGAGGGATGGCAACAAGCATTGCCACCAGCATGATGGAGATGGTCTTCTTGAAAGCAGGCAGGAATGCATCCTGCGGCGATTCATTCCACTTCTCGGTGAGGGGCACGAGGGCTGGCGCATAGAGGAAGCGCGCTGCTGCCTGAACGAGGACTGCTGGCGTGGCGACGGCTGCATAGATTCCGAGGCGCTCGTTGCCGAAGGCATTGGCATAATACTGCCGGGCTACAGACACGATCATGCTCAGGAAAAGGATCTCAAGGACCAGCGGCAGGCATTCAACGAGGAGGGTCTTTCCCTGATCGGCTCTGAGCTCTGGCCTGATCTGGGCAAGCCGCCGTGCATGCGGCATGTCATAGAACAGGGTGATGAGCAGACAGACCGGATACATGGCCAAGATAGCGATAACGATATCTTTCGTCAGCCAAAGCCCGCAGGAGAAGGCAGCCACGACGAGGATGCCGCGCAGGAGCTGGGAGATGCCGATATAGTCCATGCGCTGCCCGCGCTGGTCGATTCCATACAGGACATCGCAGAACGATTCATCGGTCTTGAAGAGCAGATATGCCAGCACCGCGATGAAGGTCTGACTGTCGGGGGAGACAATGAGGCTGTAGACTTCGAGGAGCACAAGTCCGATCGCGATCGTGAGAATGCGGAAGCCCACATAATTGCGCTGGCTGTACTTGCCATTGATATCGGATACCTGGTAGGTGCGCATGTTGTAGGTGCTGACCGCATTGAACATGTTGCCTATGGTCATCGCGAACGACAATATCCCCGAATCGCTATAGCCATTTGCGAGGATCACCACCAAGACTGTGGTGATCCAGAGACATCCCTGGTAGGTCAGGCTGCCTATCGTGTTGTACAGCATGTTCTTCTTGATATCCAAAGGCTTTGGCTGAGATTCCAAAGTTGGCTCCTTACCGATGGAGTGGCTCGCCATGCAGAGCAATCATTCCATCATAACGTAAGCAGGAACCTGCTCAGGCCTTTCTGGCGATTGATATGTCCCCCATCAGGCCTGCACATCCTATAGACTGAAATAGAATTGAGCAGGCAGAGGAAATCGATAGGCAAAGGTTGGGCTGGGGCATGGCAGGAAATCGTGATGCGGGCACCATTGACATCATCATGCAGGAGACCATAACCCTTTATGAAAAAGGGAGCCTCCTGTGCTTCCGGTGCGAATGCGACCCTGATGCAGAAGGTCCGGTGCATGTCAGGGCCCAGGGGAGGTTTGGGCTGAAGCTGGTAGGCACACCTGTGATCCGCAGGGATGCAATCGGAATATCCCGCAAGGATGGAAGGCGTGTACGCATCCTGGAGATCTCTGTGCCAGTGAAGCGTCTCATCTTTGGCTGCAGCCTGACCGTGGCAATTGGCACAGCGACAGGACATTGCGAGGTGTCGTACAGGCAGGGAGTGGCGGCGCTGGATGTCTGGAGAAGTCGAAGCCAGGATGCTTCCAATTGGAGCGGCTATGATTGTTGGGTACGCACCAGATGCCCTGAGGCTGAGCAGGAGCGCGAAAGGCAGCAGGCCAAAAGCTTCGCTTTGCAGCCGCTCATTTCCATCGTGACCCCTGTCTTCAGGACTCCCGAACGCTATCTGAGGGATCTTCTCGATTCCATCGCTGCACAGACCTATACGAACTGGGAGCACATCATCGTCAATGTCAGCGGCGAATGCCCTGAGGTCGACGAGGTTCTTGCCTCATACACAGACCCGCGCATCCATGTGATCGAGGTGCCCAACAAGAACATCTCGGAGAATACCAACGCTGGCATCGCCGCAGCTCAAGGCGATTATATTGCATTTGTCGACCATGATGACTTCATCGAGCCGGATGCATTCTTCCGCTATGTGCAGAGCATCAACGAGCATCCTGATGCCGATCTGCTCTTCTGTGATGAGGATCTCTTCCGCGACCAGGAAGGGGAGGACCCACACTACTATGGAGCACGGTTCAAGCCGGGCTGGAATCCAGATCTCCTGTTCGGCTGCAACTATGCCTGCCATATGCTCTGCGTCAGCCGGAAGGCAATCGAGGAGACCGAGCGTTCGGGTGCCGACGTCGCTGGCGCCCAGGATTATGACCTGACGTTCAAGACCTGCGAAATTGCACGGTCGATCGTGCATGTGCCCTATCTCCTCTATCATTGGCGCGACCATGCCGGATCGACAGCGACCCATCGAGAGACGAAGCCTTACGCGCTTGAGGCGGGGCGCCTCTCCATTCAGCGGCATCTCGATCGACGCGGAATCGCATCGGAAGTATCTCCGGCGGAGTTTCCCTTCTCGTACCGTGTCCGCTACAAGATGCCCCGCGATATGAAGGCTTCCATCATCGTGGTGGCCTCCCAGGGGGATGGGGCATCCGCCTGCGTCAGATCCATCGAGGAGCACACGCATGCGCATGTTGGAGAGATTATCGTGGCTGCCCCCCAGATTGATGGACTGCCGCAGGATCTCGGCAATGCCAGGAAGGTCGCTTCTGGCAGCAGGCTCTGGTCGATGCTTGCAAATGCAGGTGCCCATGCAGCCACAGGCGATGTGCTGGTCTTTGTGGATGAGCATTGCACTGTCGGGGAGGATGGATGGCTCGAAGCCACGATTGAGTATCTGATGCGCCCCGAGGTGGGCTGTGCTGCTCCGATGGCTGTCTACCCGGATCACACGATATGCAGTGCAGGAGGGATGGTTGCCCCTGATGGCTCTGTGACTTCCCTGTCCCGCAACCTGCCCGAAGTCGTCGATGGATACATGATTTTCCATAGAATCGCCCACGACTGCTCGGTCCTCCCGCCCATCGTGCTTGCCCTGCGGCGGAGCGACTTCGGGCGGCTGGGTGGCTTCAGCAAGGAGCTTGGTGCGCCCTATGCCACAGCCGATTTCTGCCTCAGGCTCCATGAGGAGGGGAAGCTCTGCGTCGTGCAGCCGTTCTCCCGTGTGACATGCAGGGAGATATCTGGAGAACAGCTGGTGCAGAGCGAAGAGCAGCAGCGTGCGCTGCTGGTACGCCGGCATCCGCGGTCAGTGGCGGCCGATCCCTATGTCGATCCTTCTATCGACAAAAAAGAAGGCTACATACACACCTATTTCATGGATACTGAAAGAGCGTAACGTTCGATGTGCCTGAGATGGCATGGGCTGGAACGGCTGAGCCGATCTGGCTGGGTCGTGTAGAATCGACCTGTTCCAAGAAAATCTCCAAGGGAGGATGGGGGAGCGTATGAAGGGCATCATTCTTGCAGGAGGTTCAGGCACCAGGCTCTATCCCCTGACAAGGGTCACAAGCAAGCAGCTTCTTCCGGTCTATGACAAGCCGATGATCTATTATCCGCTCTCGACCTTGATGCTTGCGGGGATCAGAGACATCCTGATCATCTCCACGCCGACCGATCTACCTCGCTTCAAGGAACTCCTGGGCGATGGTTCGCAGTATGGCATATCCCTCTCCTACAAGGAGCAGCCATCTCCCGATGGCCTGGCACAGGCATTCATAATCGGCGAGGACTTCATTGCAGGCGACTCCTGCGCCCTGGTCCTGGGAGACAACATCTTCTATGGCAATGGCCTCTCCCGCCATCTCCGCAGGGCTGTGCAGAAGGCAGAGGAGTCGGGTGGTGCCACGGTCTTCGGCTACTACGTGGACGATCCGGAAAGGTTCGGTGTCGTCGAGTTCGATGAGAATGGCCACGCCATCTCGATTGAGGAGAAGCCCCAGCATCCCAAGAGCAACTACGCGGTGACGGGACTCTACTTCTATGATTCCAGGGTCTGCGAGCTGGCAAAGCAGGTCAAGCCATCTGCACGTGGCGAGCTGGAAATCACATCGCTGAACGAGATGTATCTCAAGGCCGGCCAGCTCGATGTTGTCACGCTTGGCCGTGGCTATGCCTGGCTTGACACGGGCACGATGGATTCCCTGTTCGAGGCTGCGAACTTCGTTCGCACCATCGAGTCTTCCCAGGGCATCATGATCTCCGTGATTGAGGAGATCGCCTATGAGCGTGGCTGGATCTCGACCGATCAGCTCGCTCAGGCAGCTGAGGAATATGGCAAGAGCCCCTATGGGCAGCATCTGAAGAAGGTGCTCGAGAAGCG
>OMTG01000079.1 GCA_900313905.1 uncultured Actinomycetes bacterium
ACGATTAGCTTCAATCTGGCGTTATCTTCAATCTCGCGCATCCCTGCAGCTCGGAGAGCTGCCTGGCGCTTGAGATTGAAGATAACGAAGTGGCGTGATTATCCTTTCTGGCATCGGCATAACACGATGGCAGGAGGTGCCTATGAACAAGTTGGAAGATGTCGCGCGGCAGGTGCTCGAGCGGGAGCGGGCACGTGGATGCCTGGCCGAGACGACCATGGACTCGCTCAAGCGCTACGTCAACCAAATGCTGGCGCTTGCCGAGAGCGCGGGCTTCGCCGAGCCCTGTCAGGATCTCTACGACGCTTTCGCCGCAGACGACCGGGGCTCGACGGAGCGGCGCTCGATGCACGTCCATGTCAACAAGCTCGTCGATGCGGTCGCAGGCACGAGGGCGGTCAACCCGGGCGGCATGTTCTACAACGAACCGGACATGCCGACTGCGGAGGAGGTCGAGGCAGCGTTCGGGAAAGCGGGGCTGGCCGGCGAGGGCGCAGGCGTCCTCGTCGTGGTCGCAAGGGCCGATGCCGAGATGGCGCGCTTCGGACTCACGCAGTCGACCATGGGGCAGTATCGCCACGCATGGCGCGAGCTGGCGGCGTACCTGCAGGTGAAGAACGGATCGTTGCTGTACGATGAGGCGGGGATCAGGGCGTTCGCCGACGAGGCGCGGAAAGACCCCCGCCTACCGGAATGGCGTCGCAAGATTCGCCGCAAGGCGTCGGCGGTGCTCGTCGAGGTCGCCTTGACGGGCACGTGCGAATGGCGCCTCGAGCGCGAGGGGCCGCGTGCGCCAACCGAAGAGCTGGAGGTCCTCCGCGCAGACTACATCGGATTCCTCAGGGCCAGGAACCTCGCGGCGACCACCATCGGCCTGCAGGATTGGGGCCTGAGGCGCATGCTGGAGTTCTCCGGGGCCACGACCCTCGACGACGTCGCATCGTTCGGCGCCGACCAGGTTGCAGCCATGGTCGGCGGCTTCTCCGGAATATGCACGACGAGGAGCCTCTCGACGGCGCTGCCCGTCGTCCGCCGCGCACTCGATTACCTCGGAGAGGCGGGCTTCTGCCGGGCAGGATTGTCCGGCCTGGTGATGACGCCGTACTCGCAGAGGGGCGGCGAGGTGACGTTCCTGCCCGTGGACGACGAGGTTCGATTGGTGCAGTCGCTACAGGAGGAGTCGGCCCGCGACAGGGCGATGATGCTGCTCGCCTTGCGCCTCGGACTGCGCGACAGCGACATTCGCAGCCTGCGCTTCGACGAAGTCGACTGGGTCCATGACCGCATCTGCCTTTCCCAGCAGAAGACGGGCGTCCCGCTGACGCTGCCGCTCGTCCCGGAGGTCGGCAACGCGATCATGGAGTACATCACGGGCGAGCGGCCGAGTTCCGCAGCCGGCTATCCGTACGTGTTCGTCCGGGAGCAGGCGCCGCACGTCAAGCTGACGTCGCTCTACACCGTATGCTCCAAGGCGCTGCGCCGCTCGGGTGCGGTCGGCGAGGAGGAGGGCCCTGCGGGGATGCACCTGCTCAGGAGGACGCTGGCGCGTCGGATGCTCGAGGCCTCGGTGACGCATGCCGTCCTCGGCGACGCGCTCGGGCACTCGAACCCGGAATCGGGCAAGCCCTACATATCCCTCGACTCGCGCATGCTGGCAGCATGCGCCCTCGACCTGTCCGGAATCGGCTTCCCGGCATGGTGCGGAGGAGGTGGCCGCCGTGCGTGACGAGAACTACGAGAGCAAGCTGTCGGCGGACATCGCCGCGTTCGTCGCCCAGAAGCGCGCGTGCGGCTACCCCTACGTGGAGTCCGCCACGATCCTCCGCAGGTTCGACCGGATGGTTGCCGAGCGCTTCCCCGACGATGAGACCGTCACGAAAGGGGCCTGCGACGCGTGGCTGTCGCTCGTTGCGGACGAGCACCCGAACGAGCTAATGCGAAGGGTGTCGCCGGTCCGCCAGCTCGCAAAGTACATGGCGGCGGCCGGAAAGCCGTCGTACGTCATACCTCCGGGCATCCCGGGCAAGAGGCTGAAGTACCAGGCCCACATCTTCACTCGGGAAGAGCTGTCGGCGTTCTTCGCCGCCATCGACTCCTGCGGGCCATCCGCATGCTCGCCTACCAAGGCGTACGTGGTCCCGACGCTGTTCAGGATGCTCTATTGCTGCGGAATGCGCTCTTCCGAGGCCCTCCTGCTCGGCGCTTCCGGCGTCGACCTCGAGGCCGGCCGGATCGACGTGAAGGGCTGCAAGGGCTGGCGCGGCAGGACCGTCTACATGGGCGATGACATGCTGCGCGTCTGCCGGGCGTACGACGCCGTCATCGAGGGCATGCTGCCGGGCCGCGTCCCGTTCTTCCCCAACCGCGAGGGCGGCTTCTTCTCGAAGAGCGCGCCGAATCGCTGGTTCCATCAGTTCTGGGACCCGCTCCCCGAGGCGGCGCGCGTCAAGGGCAATCCGCCCCGCGTCCACGACTTCCGGCATACTCACGCTGTGACCAGGCTCAACAGGTGGGTCGAGGAGGGGGCGGACGTCGAGGCGATGTACCCCTACCTCAGCGGATTCCTCGGCCATGCCAACTTCGCCGACACGAGCTACTACCTGAAGATGTCGGCCTCGTTCTACCCCGAGCTCGACAGGCGCATGGCCCCGGTCAACTCGCTCGTTCTCCCGGAGGTGGTGCGCCATGGCGCGGAGGGATGACGCCCCGAAGTTCCACCGGCTGCTCTCGCTGTTCCTCAACGAGCATCTCCCCGTGCGCAGGAAGTCGAGCGACAAGACGATACGCTCGTATAGGCAATCCATTAAGCAGTTCGCCGCCTGGAACCGGGAGCAGCGCGGGGTCAGGTTCGACCACATGGGATTCGGCGACTTATCGCGAGACGTCGTCTACGATTTCCTGGTCTGGCTGAGGGACGAGCGCGGTTTGTCGCCGCAGACGCTGAACCTGCGGCTCTCCGCCATCAAGGCCTTCCTGCGCTTCTGCGGCGAGGAGGACGTCGAGCTCGCGGGGCTCTACCTCTCCGTGTCGTCGATACGGCCGTTCAAGGGGTCGAAGTCGCCTGGAATCGAGTTCCTCGAACCCAAACAGCTCAAAGAGCTGTTCGCAGAACCGGACGCATCTACCAAGCTGGGCCGTCGCGATCGATTCCTCATGATCCTCGCCTACGAGTCCGGAGCGCGCATGCAGGAGCTGATCGACTTGACGTGCGGTTGCGTCCAGGAACGCGGGGGCCACATCACGCTCAGGGTGCACGGGAAGGGCGACAAGGTGCGCATCGTTCCGCTCGCAAGCCAGGCGGTCGAACATCTCGATGCGTACCTGTCCGAGTTCCACCCCCATCCGGCTCCGGAAGATTGGCTGTTCTTCACCGTTCACGGCGGCATGCACACCAAGATGTCGCCGGGCACCGTCGACCACCTGCTCAAGAAATACGCTTCAGCCATACACGGACGCGACCCCTCCTTCCCCGAGAACTTGCACGCCCACATGCTCAGGCACAGCGTCGCCACGGCTATGTACCGCGCCGGCTCGCCGATTCCGTACATCCAGGACTTCCTCGGACATGCGGATCCGAGCACGACCATGGTCTACGCGCATGCCGACGGCAGCGCGATAGCGAATGCGGTCGAGGCCGCCAGCCAGAGAATCGCCGCCCCTATCGCCACTGCCGAGAAGCGTTGGAAGGGTAAAGAGCAGTACCTGCTCGAGCTCTGCGGATTGGCGTAGCCGTCCACTTCGTTATCTTCAATCTCAAGCGCCAGGCAGCTCTCCGAGCTGCAGGGATGCGCGAGATTGAAGATAACGCCAGATTGAAGCTAATCGT
>OMTG01000179.1 GCA_900313905.1 uncultured Actinomycetes bacterium
AGAGCTCGACTCCGCGCTCGATGCCTACTACGCCCAGTACGGCGTGAAGGAATAGGCGATCGCGCATACTTCTCGCGGCACGCAGAAGCCCCGGCATCCAAACCATATGGATGCCGGGGCTTCCTCATTCCAAGACGCCTGTTCCACCTGATTCGTCGTCTTTTCCAGCCCATCCAATCGTGCCTGCCGTCGCTTCGTGCAGAGCATCAGGATTGCATCGGGCTGGCCCTAAGCATGTACGGATGCCCTATTCAATATCGACATACTTCGCCACCACCGAAGGCACAGTCTTCTGGGCACCCAGCGCAGTCGTATAGGTATAGGCTCCTGCATACGTGCCATACAGGTTCACGATGTCCTTCTCGATAACATTGGGCGAACCATCCCATGCAACAATCACGATATCATCCCAGATTCCGTAGCTTCCCTCTGTCACCTGCACGAGGAAGCCATCGCTCAGGGCCTGCATCACTTTGCCACGCATATGGACAATCTGCCCTTGGTAATTGTCCGGATTGCGGAGGAGCTCATCATACGAAATATCCTGGGCTTGGGACTTGTATTGATCCGGCGTGATAGTGCTGCAGGTCACCGTGACATCGGTGGATGCATCTCCCGCCGTGATGTGGATTGTTGCCACCTGCCCAGCCGCAAGGGTGACAGGCTCGGCGATGCTCCAATCGCCCTGTGCCAAATTGGCAGTTGTGCCATCGGCATAGGTTGCCTGTACCGTGAAGCCAGCATTGGAGCTATCGAGCGTCACGCCTTCCTTGGTGTCGCCGCTATAGCTTGCATTGAGCTTCACGATCGGGTCGTATGTCGGGTCGGAGGCGAAGTCGCTCGCCGTGAAGGTCACATTGCTGATGATGCTGTCAATCGTCTTGCTATTTTGCTCATTCGCATTGGCAGCGAGGCACCAGACAGCATCGGTATGGCCGTCACCATCGGTGTAGATGGTCACCTTGCCTTTGTAGTCCTTTCCATCGATGGGCATGGTGCACCCAGCCGTATAGGTCATTACGTTGGGCTCAACCTGGACCGAGGAAGTGGAATCGATCTCGATGTTCGATTGGGCGAGCGCCGAGCAGTAGGCCTTCACCATGGACTCGAACTGCGATTCATAGGCAAGGTTATACGAAGAGACGAAATCGACGTTGTTTCCTATCTGCCCAAGGTCCGCGACGAATACAGCAACTCCGGACTCTCCCTTGTAGCCTGTGCCCTTGTCGTTGCTGCTCCAGCTGCTTGGGTAGGCAATCTTCGCCCCCTCGGCCTCGAAGCTCGCATCGAGCGTGCTGTCCTGCGCGATGATCTGCTCCGTATGGACCGAGTCGGAAATCGAGCCGATATAGCCCAAGGTGAGCAGCCCCAGAAGCACCGTGAGGACAATCTTCAGGACCTTCTTGCTAGGCTTCAGATGCTTCCATACCAGATAGATGCCCACAGGAGGGATGATGAGGGCAAGCAGCACAGAGAGGATACGCTTCCCCCAACCGCTCTTCTTGGATTTGCCATCCGCATCGGATGAAGCAGATTCCGCCGCAGCATCGGGAACGTCCTGTTTGGCAGCCGTCGTTTTGTCATTGCGATGTTCGCTGGTGCCATCTTCAGGCATTCCTGGCTTTGGGGGCCTCTCTCCCCTGTCCTCTGTTCCAGGGTCTCCGTCTTCCTCTTTCTGGGCTGGCTCTTTCTCGGCGCCAGCATCTGCAGAATCCTCTTCATCTCTTGAATCCGTGATATCTGCCGGGTCTCCTGCATTCCCAGCATCAGCTTCGCTGTCTTGTGATGGCATTGGATCTGGCGCCTCTTCAGCAGGCTCATCTGCCTTCTCTGCCGAAATCTTCCTCCCGCATCGGAAACAGAATATTGCGTCATCAGGCAGCTCGCGTCCGCAATACGGGCATCTCATGCACCCTTCTTCCCCTCCGCAGCCAGGCAGGACGCGGACGGGAAGCCTGCCCTCAGCGGAGACACGCTGCTTCAGCATTCATTCAGATACTGATATGTTTCCTTAATCCCGTCTCCTCAAATGCTTCCATTAGAGGAGCGAGCGCGTCAAGCGGTGCTTCCGCAAACGAACTTTCCTGTTGGTTGCAAACCTGTAATTTCATGGTTTGCCACATTGAGCGAAGCTGACGTTTCCGCAGGTCGAAGGGGCTTTCAGCATCATGCGCACGCGCGGCGACTGCCCCTGCATCGAGTTCAGGCTCTGGCATATGACCTGTCCCATAATCGGGACAGCAAAAATGCTCTGGAGAGCATCTCTGCCTCCAGAGCACCAATGCAATCAGCACGAGCCTATTCGCAGCCGCAGTCCTCTGAGCCCGTGAGCTCTGCACGCACGACCTCGCGCAGATGCGCCTCGGCAGCATCCATCTCGGCCTTGTCGCCGGAGTGCTTCGCCGCACGGAAGGCATTCATCGCACGGAAGAACTCGGTCTGGGTGGGGTCTTCCTCCTCTGTGGCCTCATCCGGCTCCTCGGAAATGCTGCCGAAGGCATGCACCGAGGCCTCGGCCTCGACCGCCTCTTCTGCGCCTCCGAGCGCCACCTTCAGCTCGTCTGCCATCTCGTAGCCCGACCGCTCGATATCGTCTGCCAGCGTATGGCCCTTCTTCTCGCTCATGCCAGTCCTTCCAGCTTGTCGACCTCTCCCAGAAGCTGTGCGCTCCGGTCGTGGAACATGAGGCCACGGCTATGCTCCACGAACTTCTTCGAGCCATGCTCGGCCACGAAATGCATGAAGTCGGGATCCACTGCCAGATGCGTCGTGAAGATCAACATCTCCTGCGAATCGCCGTAGGCATCGTTCACGAAGTCGATGGCGGCATCGATCTTCGAGACATATTCCTTCGAGGCAGCGCCCAGATCGCGGACCAGGTTGTTGAAGGCAGCCTTTGCCGCTGCATAGGCATCGGCAGCAGAGAGCGACCCTCCTGCCTGGGCGACCGCACGTCCCACATCCGTATGGAGGGTGGAGAGGATCTCGGCCTTCCTTGCCTGCGCCATCTGCCGGTTGCCTGAGGCGTAGCCATCGGCGATCATGCGCTTGAGCTCAGCCTGGGCCTCGACCTCGGCAGCCGAGAGGGCGGCCAGGATGGTGACGCCGCTCTCCTGCTCAGGGAGCTTCGCGAGGATGTTGCGGACCTCGAGGAGCGCCTTCTTGTCTGCCGCAAGCCTGTGGGCATTGCCGAGCAGCACATCGAGGAGGAGGTTCACGAGGGCGACACGCTCGTCGAAGGGCGCCCGCTTCGCCCGGCTCTTCAGCTCGGCCCCCGCAGAGCCGGAGAGGATCGCGCTCACCTGGTAGTCATCCTGGTACTTCTCGAAGAGCTCGAGGTAGAGACTGAAGTCCTCGGCAATCTCCTGGTCCTGGAGATACTGGCCGATCAGGTTCAGGTCCACATCGAGGCCTTCATGCTCGTAGGCCAGAAGCATGCGGGAGAGGTCCTCCCAGCCACGGGCTGTCACGATGCTCGTGCTCTCGACGCCCGCATGCACATGGTAGAAGTTCTGCGGCTTGTTCGTGAGATAGGTGAGGATGGCCGGATGCACCCCATGGGTCGTCGCATAGTCCATCCACACATCGAGGTCCGGCTCGATATCGATCCTCTTCATGCGGTCGAGCATCGCAGCATCGAAGTCGCGGGCGCTCCGGTTGTACTCAGGCGGGTTGCCTGCCGTCACGATCACCCAGCCGACCGGCAGCTTGTGCTGGCCGAAGGTCTTGTACTGGAGGAACTGGAGCATGGCGGGGGCGAGCGTCTCGCTCACGCAGTTCACCTCGTCCAGGAAGATGATGCCTTCGGACACGCCGGTGCGCTCGATCGCATCATAGGTCGAGGCGATGATCTCCGACATCGTGTAGCGGGAGATCTTGTACTCCTTGCCGCCGTAGGTGGCATCGGCGATATAGGGCAGACCCAAGGCCGACTGCCTCGTGTGGTGCGTCATCGAGTACGAGACGAAGTTCACCCCGAGGTCCTCTGCCACCTGCGAGACGATGGCGGTCTTGCCGATGCCCGGAGGCCCCATCATGATGAGAGGGCGCTGCATCTGGGGCGGGATCAGGTAGAGCCCCTGATCGTCCTTTGCGAGATAGGCCTTCACGGCCCCTCTGATCTGCTCGGTCGCTGTCTTGATGTTCACGTTATCCCCCTCAGCTTCCGCTTTCCTCCAGCTGGATGTGATAGGACGCAGACTCGTCCGATTCGCGCTCGAGCTCCTCGGGCGCAAGGACGAGCTGTATCGCCCAGGGCGGGACCGTCTCCTTCCGGTAGCTCTCATCGTAGAAGATGAAGGCGCACTTGTAGGGTGGCATCTTCTTCGGATAGGTCCCGAACCCATCCGTGAAATAGATGAGCCCCTGGAGGTTCCGGAACTCTCCCTCTGCGATGAGGCGGTCCACATAGGCGAAGGCAGGACGGAAATCGGTGCCGCCGAAGCCCTTCACCGTGATGTGGGAGGACCACTTCGCGAGGTCCTCGGCCGTCTCAATCTTCGTGTCGGACTCCACGCCGGCATCGGACTGGATCAGATGGATGTTCACGCGGTCGGTGAAGGTGGAGCCCTGGGTCAGCACGTCGTAGGTCGTGTCTACGAAGCGCTGGATCGTCTCGCCGTTCACGGAGCCCGAGGTGTCGAGCACGATCGCGAACTCGCGGATCCTCTTCTCGGTGCGGTATTCGAGCGGCTCGATCAGAGGCACGTTCCCATAGAGCTCGAGCCCATAGGTATAGAAGACATAGTCGAACTCGTCCGGCGAGGCATGCATGCTCTCCTGCATCACCGCGAACTTCTGCAGGAACTCGCGGTAGTCCTGGGGGCGGTGGGTGCGGATCTCGAGCTCGTTCGTGAGGTCGCCGAGCTGCTCGCCCCGCTCCCGGGAGAGCGTCTGGAGGTCCACATTGATGGACTTCGCAACCTGCTGCCACTTGCCGCGCCGCTCCTCGCGCTCCTTCTCGGAAAGCGTGTCCGTGCGCCGCTTCTGCTGGGTGCCGGACTCGCCCTCCCCCGAAGCCTCATTGGACTGCTTCGTCGTTGTCCTGCTCGATCCGTCCTTCTCCTGCCCATCACCCTTCTGTGGCTGGTGGGACTCCCGGTACTCGGTCGGCGCATGGGAGGAGGAGCCTTCCACCTGGGTTCCGCCCTTCGATTCGGAGGAGGGCGGCTTTGCATACCACAGGTCATGGTTGTCGGATGTGAAGATATCGATCCAGGCAGGCACCAGATCGTGGTAGTAGCCACGGCGGAAGGCACGGTAGAGCCCATCCGTGGTGAGCTTGCCGCGGAGGTCCCGCTTCAGATGGTCGATCGTGACCGAGACACCCTCTCCCCGCTCGTCCGGGCGGGGGCCCAGGATCTCCTGGGCAAGGTTCTCTGCGATCACATCGCAGGCAAGGTTCCAAGGCCCTGGCTCGATGCGGTCATCGACGAAGGGGTGCATCAGGATGCAGTGCATGAGGAGATGGACCACATCATGGCAGGGAGGCTTGCGGTCCCGGGAGAAGTTCTCGAGGACCCGCTGCGGGTCGATATAGAGCGTCTTCCCATCGGTCGCGAAGGGCTCCAGCATGAGCGCCGGGGCGATCTCGATATCGAGCTGGCCGATGGCGGGGGCGAGGAAATGGTTGTCGCTCACCACAAGGCCGCTCGCAAGCTCGACGACCTGCTTTGCCAGCTGATAGCGGCGGCGGACCTCCTCCTTCGCAGCAGCGAGCTTCGCCTTCTCTTCCGGTGTCATCATCTCGGCATCCAGCATGGCGCACCTCTAGAGCAGGAGGTCGGAAAGCTCGCCCAGATCCTCTCCCCCGGGCCCCTCCTTCGGGGAGTCCTCGGGGTGCTGGGTGGCTTCCTGGGCCTTGTCCGTGTCGGAGAGGTCCTGGCGGAGCGTCAGGAGCCAGGCTGCGATCTCTGCATGCCCTGCCTCCGATGCTGCATCGATCGCCCGGTCGAGGTTGCCCGGCGTGAAGGTGTCCTTCCAGCCCAGAAGATCCTCGAGCTGGTCGAAGCAGGCGCCCGATGCGAGCACGCTCATGAGGACACCATTCTGGTACTCGGTGCCCGGGACCAGATGCGCGACCATCCTCCGCACGAGCCCCACGTTCTTCCGGAGCCAGCTCTGGGAGCAGAGCTGGTCGTAGAAGACGGCAGGAGCCTGCTCGCAGATGAAGATGATGAGACGCTCGTCCTGGCTGGGGACGATAAGATCGCCGAGGAGCTTCTCGATCCGCTCGGTGCCGCCGAGCTTCTGCTTGTGGAGCTCGAGCATCGCCTGTGCAAGGTCGAGGCATGCCTCCGGCGTGCCCGGCACATAGGAGGCAGGAGAGGCGAAGGCGCGGCTGGCGCAGGCAAGGGCCGCCCGGAAGAGGTCATCGAAGACAATCGGGATGAAGGCCTGCTCGTTTGCAAGCTTCGCAATGAGCTCGCAGGATTTCGTGACGTCGGTGCCCCGTGAATAGTCGCTTCCCAGCAGCTCCTCATGCGGCGCGAAGGGACGGAATATCTCGGAGCAGACCGAGCGCCCCTGCGGGTCCTGGAAGAGGCGCGGAGACGATCCGGTCATGTCGCCGCGGGTCAGCTCCACGACGAGGAGGTTGTGGTCGAGCGCCTCCTTCGGCACGTCGGGATCCTCGAGCAGGTTGATGCGGCGGGCCTTCAGGTCCATCGCGATATCCTCGCGGTCGCACCGGAGCGCCAGCGCCAAGGCCCAGCCCTTGTAGGGGATGGGGCCGAGCTCCGAGAAGATCGCGTCGACGACCTTGCAGGATGACCAGACGCAGGCACGCTCCAGGAAATCGGTCAGCTCCTTTGCGGTCGCCATGCCCCTCATGGGCTTCAGCGCATCGATCGCATCGAGGGCCTCCTGCTCGGTCCCTGTCACCAGCGCCATGCGCAGTGCGGCGCACAGACGCTTGTACTGCCTCTTCTCGAGCGAAAGCTCCATGGTCCAACCTCATTTCCAGACAACGCGCTATGCCGGCTCCATGGCATGTTCCTGTAGAATGGTACCCATTCGTCGCTGCCTTGGGTAGTGATACCCCCAAGCGGGAATCCTTCCTCGCGACAGCATACGCAGCGTGAGAGGAAAGAGGCCGCATGGGCAGGAAGCGGAAGAAGCAGCCAGAGGCACGCATCGAGGATGGGATGGGGCCGACCATCCTCTGCACAGAGCATGTCCGCTCCAATCTGGGCTATGGGATAGGCGTGCTTGTCTCCGGCATCATCGCGATCGCCCTCCTTTTGTTCCCGCTCTTCTCCACCTCGGGCTGGCTCCTCGCGATCCGCTGGATCGGCATCCCCATCATCGCTGCCTTCATCGTGATGTCCGTGATCCAGATTCTCAACTACTGCAACCGCAGCCTCGAGGTCGGAGACGGCGGCATCCGCTATACCGACTGCCTCAGGAGGCAGCACCGCTACACCTGGGACGAGGTCGTGGCCTACGATATCCGGGAGAAGTCCCATGCGCTGGAGCTGGTGCTCGCAGGCCATCCCCGCACCTTCCATACCTCCAGCACGAACTTCGATGAGATGCTCGATGTGGTCTCCAGCCATACCGAGCTCATCGCCCTGTCCGACCGCTGATCGCACAACTCCAGAAAGAAGGCTTCCATGCAGATACGTCCCGCCACCGAAGAGGACATTCCCGGCCTCCACGAGCTGCTCATCCAGGTCTGCAACGTGCATGCCGAGGGAAGGCCCGACCTCTTCATCCCCAATGCACGGAAATACACGGACGAGGAGCTCGCAGGGCTCATCGCCGACCCGAAGCATCCGATCTTCGTCGCCGTGGACGAGAATCGCGAGGAAGGCTCCCACGAGCTCCTGGCCCATGCCTTCTGCGAGATCCAGGACCACGCAGGCTCGAACAACCTCTGCCCCGAGACGACCCTCTACCTCGACGACCTCTGCGTGAATGCGAATGCCCGCGGCCAGCATGTGGGCGAGGAGCTCTACCGCTTTGTCCTGGACTATGCGAAGGAGCAGGGCTTCTACCGCCTCACCCTCCATGTCTGGAGCTGCAACCCGAAGGCCCAGGGCTTCTACGAGCACATGGGCCTCGTCCCCTACATGGTCGGCATGGAGCAGATCCTCTAAGGAAGACAGGGAAGAGAAGGCTGGGCGCCCCGCATCCCCGAAAGGATGCAGGGCGCCCCTTCATCTCTCGCTGCCTTCTTCCTACTTGAGGAGGTTCACAGCCACCTGCCCCAGGACGCGCACATCGTAGCTGAGGGGCTTGATCGGCGCGACCTCACGGCTCATGCCGAGAAGCCCATAGACGGCCATGCGGGCGGCCCTGACCGAATACTCTTCGGTGAAGACGATGTCGCCCGGCACCTCGCAGTACTGGCCTGTGAAGCCGAGGTTGGTCGAGCCGGCAGGGATAACATCGGGACGGTCGCCCACCGAACGGGGCATGAACTGGGCGTTGATGTAAGGCATAAGGACGGGGACGGCGCTCACGAGCTCGGAGCGCACCTGCACCCTGACCTCTTCCTCCATCGGCAGCGCCTGGAGGATCTCCTCCAGGATCTCGGCGCCCGTGCATTCCGTCATCGGCTTGCCCGTATAGGTGCCCTTGTTCATCGAATAGAAGGCGCAGAGCCACAGATACGACTCGTTCTCCGTCTGGTTTGCCCAATAGGGAGGCGTGGGGTTCCTGAGCTCCATGGCCCACGGATGCTCGGCGAAGGTCGAGGAGAGGCCCTGGCCCGTCTTGTTGTGCGTGTAGCGCTCGAGCCACTCCATAAAGGTGTTGCCCTCGAAGGTCGCATTGAAGCTCATCCAGCAGGACTTGTCAGGATGCCCGAAGAAGACATCCGGATTGCCGAGCCCAGCCTTCTTGGCGGAGATGTTCTTCCAGAGGCGTGCCGAGAGCGGATAGGAATCGTCGAGCACAGCCGCCGCATCGGTCGTGCCATAGGTCGAGTTGTCCGTCATGCATCCCAGGGTCGCGACGACCTTGTCCTGAGAGCGGATCGGAACAGTGCGCTCCGTGCCCTCGCTGTCACGCATATGGAGCGCCGTGACCGTGATGCCATCGCCCTCGGCGAAGTCCATATCGTAAACGCTCGTGCTGTAGATGAAGTCGACGCCTGCCTCCTCGAGCACCGCCATGAGGGGACGGATGATCCCGTCATACTGGTCGCGCTCGGTGAGAACGACGCCCTCTGCCGTCGGAAGGCGCATGATCAGCGGCAGGAGCCTGATCACATAGCGGCGGAACTCCATCACGGACGTCCAGGGCGTGAAGGCGAAGGTCGCCTGGTAGCAGTACCAGAAGATCGAGTGGAAGAAGTGCCTGCCCTCTGCCTCTGGGTCGCCGAACCAGTCCTCGATCGTGAGGTCGTCGAGCTCTTCCTCCTGCGCCTTCAGGAGGTTCACGAGCTGCATGAGCTCCTGGCGGTCGAGGCCGTAGTGGCCGGCGTTCATGATCTCGCCGGTGCTGTCGATGAAGCGGGCACGGGCATAGACAGGCTGGGTGTCGGCGAAGGCGAACATGTCGTCCGTGACCGAAGCCCCCTCATGCTCGAGCGATGGGACCGAGGACATGAGGTCCCAGAAGTTCTCGTACGTGAGGCGGCAGAACATGCGCTCGCCACGGGCGACCCAGCCCGTCTGGGGATTGCCGCAGCCATCATTCGAGCCGCCTGCCTGAGGCAGCGCCTCGACGATGTGGATGTTCCTGCCTTCGAAGCCGCAGTCGCGCAGGAGATAGCAGGCGCCTGCCAGCGTGCCGAGGCCTGCCCCCACGAACCAGAACTGCGTGCCGTCCGTCCTCTTCCAGTTGCCAAGCATGGTGGTCCCCTTTCCTAGATGCGCTTGCCTGTCACGTGCAGCGTGCCCTTCTTCGTCCTGACCGTGCCGGTGAGGGCACTTCCATCAGCGGTCCCTTCGGCCACATAGGAGATCTTGCCGAGGGTGGTCACCGCCTCTCCCTCGAAGCGGAAGGCATCGCCTTCGAGCGTGCCTTCGGCGCTTCCGGTCTTGCCTTTCGCAGCAAGCTCTGCCGTGCAGGCCGTGCCGGAGCTGGTGAGCGTGACCTCAGCCTTGCAGGCTCCCAGAGGGGTCCTCACGACCACGGCATAGGTGCCGTCGACCATTGCCGCTCCTTTCGTCGTCCTGTTTTATCTTGACTCGTGCCTATTTATTGGCAAGAATCAAGTTAATGCATCGCACGGCGGCAGCAATGGACAGCGGAGCTGGCCTGTCAATTCATTGACAGCGGCAGCGCATGGTGTTCAGGCAATGCGCCGGAAAAAGGAGCAGGCATGGCAAACAGACGCAACAACCGGAGCGCGCAGCGCACCGAGCGCTCCATCAAGCAGGCATTTGTGGAGCTCTCTTCAGAGAAGCCGCTCGCAGAGCTCTCGGTCGCGGAGCTCTGCGACAGGGCCGATGTGAGCCGTGGCACCTTCTATCTGCACTACCACGACCTCATCGACCTCCGCTCCGTGATAGCCGATGACTTCATCGATGCCTTCGACGCCGAGGTCGGCCGCTCGCAGCCGGAGAGGCCGGACTTCGATGGGGCCTTCACGATGCTTGCAGCAGGCTGCCGCTTCATGCAGAAGGAGGCGAAGACCCTTTCGCTCCTGCTGGGGCAAAATGGCGACATCGCGTTCCTCCGCCGCTTCGAGCACACGATCAGGCGCCACTGCCTGGCGGGGCTCGAGGAGTGCTTCCCCGGGCTCGGAGCAGATCTCTTCGACCGCTACTATTCCTTCGTTATTGCCGGCGCCGTCGGCACCATCCGCTCCTGGCTCCAGGATGGCTGCAAGGAGGACCCGGACGACCTGGCCTCATTCATGGGGACGGTCCTGCTGGGCGGGGCGCAGGCGCTCTGCGATGCTAGCCCTGCTGCCGTGCCGCATCCTCGCGGCGCATGAAGTCAGGGAGCCTGCCCGCTTTCGTGGCACGGGCGATGTCCTCCAGGGCCTCTGCCACCCCGTCATCAACGCAGGCGCCGATATGGTAGCGGGCAAGCCGCTTCACGCTCGGCAGGGCATTCGCCACGGCGACCGAGTTCGGCGTCTCCTGCAGGACCTCGAGGTCGTTCTCTGCGTCGCCGAAGACCATCACCTCATCAGGCCCGATCCCGAGCTTCTCCATCAATATGCGCAGGCCCGATGCCTTGTTGACACCGTGTGGCACGATATCGTACCAATGGGGGGTCGGGCTGAAGATATCGAGCTCCGGGAAGGCATCGGAGATCGTCGTGCGGATCAGGTGCTCGCACGCCTCCCCTCCCGGCACCGCCAAGGTCGCGGCGATCATCGGCACATCGGGCACCCGGTCTGCCACAATCGGCGTGAACTTGAAGCGCTCCTGGAAGGATGGGATCTCCTCCGGGTCGGCTCCGATCACCCAGACCGGATTCGTGCTGTCCGTATCGGCGGGATAGGCATTGAGGAAGATGCCGGGGACCGTCTGGATATAGCTGGCGAGACGCTGGAGCGGCTCATGCGGAATCAGGAAGAGCGCGACGATCTCGCCGTCGATCATGATCTTCTTGCCGTTCGACATGATTCCCGTCTGGAAGGCAGAGGCGTCTCCCTGGAAGAAGCGCAGGAGCTCGTGGTAGTCCCTGCCTGTCGAAGGCCCGAACTCCACGCCAGCCTCGCGGACATGGGCGATGGCGGAAAGGGTCCTTCTCGATACGTGCGGCTGCCCGAAGGGGATGAGGGTGTTGTCCATGTCAGAGAGCGCAAGGCGTATCACGGGCGGGCTCCTTTGCCAGATGGGTTCCTATCCCCGCATTGTAGGCGCTGCATGCGCAGACGCTGAAAAGGACCTGTCATCATCTGGCCAAACTCACAGCCATTCCATGGGTCGCAGCCGCGTGTGCGCTATGCTGGTCAGCAATACGCACCCAGAAGGCAAGGAGCATCCCTATGCAGATCGAGCTTGGCATTGGCACGAGGACCCAGACCGTCGAGATAGCAGATTCCCAGCTCATAGCTGTGCTCCATGCCAAAGACATCCATGTGGAGAAAACGGAGCAGGAGCTTGTGGAGGAGGCCCTCGCCCATCCCATCAAAACGCCGAAGCTCTCCGAGATCGTGCACCCGGGGCAGACAGTCGCGATCATAACGAGCGACTGCACAAGGCCCTTGCGGACCCCTGTGCTCCTCGACCCTGTGATGGAGGAGCTCCATCGTGCCGGCGTTTCAGACAAAGACATCCTCCTGGCGATCGCCCTGGGCTCGCACCGCCCCGAGACCGAGGAGGAGCTCCGGGAGATCATGGGGTCCTGGAGGGACAAGATCCGCGTCGTGAACGGCGACTCGGCAGGTTTTCGCCATATCGGGACGACCGCCCATGGCACCCCGGTCGATATCCTCGAGGAGGTCGCCGATGCAGATGTGCGCGTCTCGCTCGGCAATGTCGAATACCACTACTTCGCCGGCTACTCCGGTGGCGCCAAGGCCATCATGCCCGGCGTCTCCACCTTCGAGGCCATCCAGGCGAACCACTCGCTGATGCTCGACCCTGCCGCCCATGCCGGCAACATGGAGAGCCCCGTGAGGCTCGACCTCGAGGAGGCCTGCCGCATGGTCGGCCTCGATTTCATCGTGAATGTCGTGCTCGACGAGGAGCGCCACGTCGTCCATGCCGCAGCAGGAGACTTCGTGGCAGCCCAGCGCGATGCCTGCCACAAGCTCGACGAGCTCTATGGCTGCGAGCTCCACGAGATGGCAGACATCGTGGTCGTCTCCCAGGGAGGGGCCCCGAAGGACCTGAACCTCTACCAGCTCCAGAAGGCCCTGGACAACGCGAAGCATCCCGTGCGCGATGGCGGGACGATCATCCTTGTGGGGTCCTGCCAGGAGGGCTTCGGGCAGAAGACCTTCGCCTCCTGGATCCAGGAGGCGGCCACTCCCCACGACGTGGTGGAGCGTCTGCAGAGGAATTTCGTCCTCGGTGGCCACAAGGCGGCAGCGGTCGCCCAGATCCTCGAGCGCGCCCATGTCTCGCTCGTCTCCGACATGCCGGATGAGGAGGTGCGCCGTGCCTTCATGGAGCCCTACCACAGCGTGCAGGACGCCTTCGATGCTGCACAGGAGCGCACAAGGCGCGAGCTTGGCCGCGACCCCCGTGTCCTCGTTATGCCCCACGGCGGCTCCACCCTGCCGCTCATGAGGCTCTAGCCCAGAGACTTCCAGCACAAGCGTCCACGTACCAGAGCCTTCCCGCTGTCTCTGGTATGTAGACTTCAGCCAGTTTTTGCTTTTTTGTCTACGCTCCGTAGCTTTTCGCTCTGGCAGGAGCCGTCCGTTTCTGTTCATCTTTTGGGGAAGGCTACACCAGGGGACAGCGGGAGCGGGGCATGGCGGAGACAGGAGCACAGACGAGCGAGGGCAGCGCGTCCCCGCACCATCCCAACCAGCTCCGTGCCGTCCGCGAGGCTGCCGGCATGTCGCTCCAGGAAGTCGCAGATGCGATAGGCGTGAGCAAGCAGACCGTGCAGGCATGGGAGAGCGGCCGCAATGCCCTCAAGGGCGACAATATCCTGAAGCTCTCCGAAGCCCTCGGCTGCACCCCGAACGATATCCTCGGCTATTCCAAGGAGGGGCCGCTTGCCGGCAAGCTCCGGGCGATGACGCCAGAGCTCGAGGAGATCTGCGACCTCTATCTCGACAACGACCTCACGATGCAGACGACGATCCGCCAGATCCTCTATACCAATGCCCACCACCGCAGACCACGCCGCCACTGATCCATCCCTGCACTTTTCAAGGGATGCCGCCTTGCGCAGCAAAGAGCTGTCCTGAGACCCTAGAATGGAGAGGCTGAAAATACGTATCCCTCCCCATTCCAGGAGATGTTCCATGTCCGATTCCATCATCACCGAGGTCGCAGACGAAGGGCCGAACGGGCCCGGCTCCCTGGGACGCCTGGGGCCTGACTGGTCCTCGGAAGATCCCCATATCCCCACAGAGGATTCCCTCGAGACCTTCATGGGCTGGGTGGACTCCCGCGGCATGGAGCTCTGGCCCCACCAGGAGGAGGCCCTCTTCGATATCGCGGCAGGCGACCATGTGATCCTCGGCACCCCGACAGGATCGGGCAAGTCGATGGTGGCCCTGGGCCTCTGCTTCATGGCCCTTTGTGCCGGCGAGCGCAGCTACTACACCGCCCCGATCAAGGCCCTCGTCTCCGAGAAGTTCTTCCAGATGGTCGACATCTTCGGGAAGGACAATGTCGGCATGATCACGGGCGACACCGTGATCAACTCAGAGGCCCCGATCATCTGCTGCACGGCAGAGATTCTCGCCCAGGATGCCCTGCGCTTCGGGCGCGAGGCTGACATCGGCTATGTCGCGATGGATGAGTTCCACTTCTACGCAGACCGCGACCGCGGCTGGGCCTGGCAGGTGCCGCTGCTCACCCTGCCCCATGTCCATTTCCTGCTGATGAGCGCGACGCTCGGCGATGTCACGGCCATCAAGGACAAGCTCGAGGACCTGACGGCCCGTCCCGTCGATGTGATCGCCAATGCGCCCCGCCCTGTGCCGCTCCACTACCAGTTCGTGGACACGCCGCTCGAGGCCACGGTCGAGCTTGCCCTCAAGAACGATGATGCCCCGCTCTACATCGTGCACTTCGCCCAGGACGCCGCCTTCAAGAGCGCCCAGGCGCTTGCTGCCTACGGCGTCAGCACGAAGGAGCAGCGCGATGCGGTGAAGGATGCCATCAAGGGCACCCGCTTCACGACCGCCTTCGGCAAGGCGCTGAAGCGCCTTCTGCTCTGCGGCGTCGGCGTCCACCATGCCGGCATGCTCCCCCGCTATAGGCTCCTCGTCGAGAAGCTTGCGCAGCAGGGCCTTCTGCCCGTGATCTGCGGCACCGATACCCTGGGTGTCGGCATCAATGTCCCCATCCATACGGTCGTCCTGACCCAGCTCACGAAGTTCGATGGCAAGCGGATGCGCCGCCTCAATGCCCGCGAGTTCCACCAGATCGCCGGCCGTGCAGGACGCTCCGGCTTCGATACAGAAGGGGTCGTGCTGGCCGAGGCGACCGAATACGATATCGAGAAGGCACGGGCGCTCCTGAAGGCAGGAGGCGATGCGAAGAAGGCCCGCAAGATCAAGACGAAGACCCCGCCCGAGGGCTTCGTCAAGTGGAACGAGCAGACCTTCAAGCGCCTCATCGATGCAGAGCCAGAGACCCTCGTGCCCCACTTGAGGATCACGAACTCGATGGTGCTCGCTGAGATCGAGCAGGGCGGCGACGCGCTTGCGCGCATGCACCAGCTCGTGGCAGACTCTGCCCAGACCGACGAGCAGAAGGAGAAGCTCGACGAGCGCACCGATGAGATCTTCGCGACGCTCCTCGATGCTGGCGTCATCACCTGCGAGACGGCAGAGGATGGGACGAAATCCTACTCCACCCTCGTCGACCTGCCGGATGACTTCGCGCTCGACCAGCCCCTCTCCCCCTTCCTGCTGGCTGCCCTGGAGCTCCTCGACCCCGAGTCCCCCACCTACGATATGGACCTCATCTCGATGGTCGAGGCAACCTTGGAGGACCCCTTCCAGATCCTGCGTGCCCAGGAGCGGGAGGCCCGTGCCAAGGCCATCGCAGCGATGAAGGCCGATGGGATCGACTACGAGGAGCGCATGGACCGGGTGCAGGAGGTCACCTATCCGAAGCCCTTGGAGGAGCTCCTCGATGCCGCCTTCGCCCAGTACTGCACGAAGGTCCCCTGGGCTGCCGACTACGAGCTGAGGCCCAAGAGCGTCCTGCGCGACATGATCGAATCAGCCTCCGACTTCAAGAGCTACATCCAGCGCTACAACATCGCCCGCTCGGAAGGGACGCTCCTGCGCTACCTCTCCGAAGCCTACCGCGCGCTCGACCGCACGGTGCCCCTCGACAAGCGCGATGACTACCTGAAGGACATCATCTCCTGGCTCGGCCTCCAGGTCCGCTCCATCGACTCCTCCCTCTTCGACGAGTGGGAGCAGACGGGCACGCTTCCCGAGGAGGAGATGCCCCAGGCGCCCGACGAGGTCGTGCACGACCGCCGTGGCCTCACGCTCCTGGTCAGGAATGCCCTCTGGATGCGCGTGCGCCTGGCTGCCCTGGGCGACACGGAGCAGCTCGGCGCCCTCGATGCGGACTACGGCTACCGCGAGGTCATCTGGCGGAACCTCCTCGAGGCCTTCCATGCAGAGCACGAGGAGATCCTGCTCGATGCGGATGCCCATTCCTCCCAGTACTTCGAGCTCACCTGCGACAAGGAGAAGACCGACCACACCTGGCAGGTGCACCAGGTCTTCCGCGACTCCGACGACGACCACGACTTCGGCATCCTCGCCGATGTGGACCTCGACCTCACCCAGGAGGAGGGCGAGTGCCGCTTCAGGACCTACAAGGTCGGCTTCATCGAGGACCTGCTGCAGTAGCGATCGCACCATACAGCTCCATCCAGCAGCCTGCACCGCTTCTGCGATGCAGGCTGCTCCCTTCTGGGGACAGGCTGGAAACCTGTTCTTCATCTGGGACAGCCACTGGCTTTCCCGATTCTGCCATCACCATCAGGAGATAATGGAGTAAGCCAGACCGTTCAATAGCCATCTTTATACGAGGAGATGCCCAGCATGGGGATGCACCTGAATTTCATTACTGTATCAGTTGATTTTGATGGCAAAGAAAACATTGCCTTGGTCTTCAAGGACGGCGAGAGCACGCGCCATGCCTCCCGCTATGATTTGCCTATGTTAGACCTCCGTTGACACGTCGGCACCCTCCCACCAGCTCCAGAGCGGCTGCGGCCTGGAGATGGCGTCCGACCTCGTGAGCCT
>OMTG01000081.1 GCA_900313905.1 uncultured Actinomycetes bacterium
TGAGAAGAGGGCAGCATCCCATAGGATGCCGCCCTCAGAGCCGCTATCAGAGCCTTCTGCGCTAGCCGCGGCGCTCCTCGATCTCTGCCGTGATGTCGGCGATGAAATCATCGAGCGAACGCTGGACGGTCTCGTTCGAGCGGTCGCGGACGGAGATGTTGCCGGCCTCGGCCTCCTTCTCGCCCAGGATCAGCATGTACGGGACACGGTCGATCGAGCGGGCCTCGCGGATCTTGTAGCCGATCTTCTCGTCGCGGTCGTCGACCTTCACGCGCACCTTGGCAGCGCGGAGCTTGTCTGCCACCTCATGCGCATAGTCGCGGGTCTTCTCGGAGACCGGAAGGACCTTCACCTGGCAGGGCGAGAGCCACGTCGGGAACTTGCCGGCGTACTGCTCGATCAGCATGCCGATGAAGCGCTCGAAGGAGCCGAAGCCTGCACGATGGATCATGATCGGCTGCTTCTTGGAGCCATCCTTGTCGGTGTACTCGAGCTGGAAGTTGTGGGGCAGCTGGAAGTCGAGCTGGATGGTGCCGCACTGCCACTCGCGGCCAAGGCAGTCCTGCAGGTGGAAGTCGATCTTCGGGCCGTAGAAGGCGCCGTCGCCCGGGTTCAGCTTGTAGTCGACGCCCATGGCCTCGAGGGCATCCTTCAGGCCCTGCTCGGCGCGCTCCCAGTCCTCATCGGAGCCCATGGAATTGTCCGGACGGGTGGAGAGCTCGACGCGGTACGGGAAGCCGAACTGCGCATAGTAGGCAGTGATCAGATGGGCGACATCGGTCACCTGCTCGGTGATCTGATCCGGACGGATGAAGAGGTGGGCATCGTCCTGCTGGAACTCGCGGACACGGAAGAGGCCGTGGAGGGCGCCCTTCAGCTCGTGGCGATGGTCGATGCCTGCCTCAGCGAGCTTGAGCGGCAGGTCGCGGTAGCTCCTCGGCTTGCTCTTGTAGATCAGGCAGGCGCCCGGGCAGTTCATCGGCTTGATCGCGTAATCCTCGTCGTCGATCTTCGTCGTGTACATGTTCTCTTTGTAGTGGTCCCAGTGGCCCGAGGTCTCCCACAGGGAACGAGACAGGATAATCGGCGTCTGCACCTGGTCATAGCCATACTTGTCCTGCATCTCCTGCCAGTACTGCATGAGGGAGTTGCGGATGCGCATGCCGTTGGGCAGCCAGAACGGGAAGCCGGGGCCGGCCTCGTTCATCATGAAGATCTCCATCTCCTGGCCAATCTTGCGGTGGTCGCGCTTGGCAGCCTCCTCCAGGAGCTTCAGATGCGCTTCGAGCTCATCCTTCGAGCGGAAGGCGATGCCATTGATGCGGGTGAGCATCTTGTTGTTCTTGTCGCCCTTCCAGTAGGCGCCAGAGACGCCGGTGAGCTTGAAGGCCTTGAGCGCCTTCGTATAGAGGATGTGGGGGCCGACGCACATGTCGACATACTCGCCCTGCTTGTAGAAGGTGATGCGGGCATCCTCAGGAAGGTCGCCGATGTGCTCGACCTTGTACTTCTCGCCGCGCTCCTGCATGTGCTTGATGGCCTCTTCGCGCGGAAGCTCGTAGACCTCGAACTTGAGGTTCTCCTTGCAGATCTTCTTCATCTCGTCTTCGATCTTGGGGAAATCCTCTTCGGAGATCTTCTCGCCCTCGGGGAGGTCGATATCGTAGTAGAACCCATTGTCCGTGGCAGGCCCGAAGGCGAAGTCAGCTTCCGGATACAGGCGCTTGATCGCCTGCGCCATGATGTGGGCAGCAGAATGGCGGATGACATGGAGCTCCTCATCCTCGGGGCACTCACCGACGTGGCCATCGTTGTACAGAACCTTCATCTTTGAATCCTCTTCCGTTTCCTGGTGGCATGCATAAAAAGAGCCCGTCGCCAGCAGATGCTGGCTCCGAGCGTATCATGGCGCCTGTCACTTGGCCGCTCGGCCTGTGAGGGGACAGACGCCTACATAGTCTGTTTTGCTGCTGCGCGCTCAGGGGCGCGGCACGCCATATCCTGCATGCTGCAATGCCTTCCTTTGGACTCCATCCGTTTTACCACATATGGAGCGCAGCTGTGGACGTAAGAGCAGAAAGCTGGGGATTCCCCACCAAACCCCTGTAAGGGGATGCGGATATGCCTCACCTGCTGAAGTCCATAGGCCAGCCATATCGCCTTGCGGCAGAAAAAGGCTCCGCACCAGCCATGCCGGTGCGGAGCCTTTGTGCGTGCAGATGGCGATGCGCCTTACTGGATGCGGGTGCGGCAGTACGGGCAGACCTTCCACTCTGCATTCAGCGGACGGTGGCAGGTCGGGCATACGTTGCGCACCTGGGTGTTGCAGACCGGGCAGACGACGAAGTCGCGGTCGATCGGCGTGCCGCACTTCGGGCAGATGCCGTAGTGCGAGAGCTGGTGCTCGCGCAGGGCGATATCGAGGTCCTGCTCCTCACGGTCGACGAGGTAGGAGCTCGGACGGAGGATAACGTAAGCAAGGAGGCCGACGATCGGGATGACCGAGATGATGGCCCAGAGCCACCAAGGCTCGGCGCCACGGCGCTGTGCATCGCGGATCACGTACACGATGGAAAGGATGTAGAGGATCACGACGCAGGCGACCATCAGGTACAGCACCATGCGTACTTCAGGGGTGATGAGTTGATCGAGAAGCTCTTGCATGTGGGAGGCGCTCCTTCTATCTCAGAGACGATACAGCGATCTTCAGCAACTGTTCGCCACTTGGCAATTGCATAAAGAATAGCGCTACGTCTCGACAGACCGATAGCACAAACAGGCAAGCGGACAGTTCATAAGCCAATCTTCACAAATGCCAGCCCTTTCGTCAACCCTTTCCGCAACGAAGGGCCCCCTTTTGGATGAAGCCTGGATGCGCCAGCTGCAAGCAGGAAGCGAATCGATCCGATGCTTCAGCCGCGCGTGATGCCGATGAGGGAGAGCGCTTCGCGGCGCAGCCCCTCGTCTTCGGCGTAGCGTCCACGGGATGCGCATGTCACGGTCGTGGAGCCGACGCTCTTGATTCCCCGCAGCGTCATGCAGCTGTGCTCGGCTTCGAGCAGCACGAAGACGCCTTCCGGGGAGAGCTCCTCCACGAGCGCATCGGCGATCTGGGCGCACAGGCGCTCCTGCACCTGGAGCCTGTGGGCATAGCCCTGGACGAGCCTTCCCATCTTCGAGAGCCCGCAGATCCTCCCCTCGTGGGGAAGATAGACGATGGCCGCCGTGCCACGGAAGGGCAGGATATGGTGCTCGCAGAAGGACTCGAACGGGATGTCGCGCACGACGACAGGGCCTGAGGCCTCTCCCTCGTCGAACTGCTTCCTGAGGTGGGCGCGCGGCTCCTCCCGCATGCCCGAGAAGAGCTCCTCGCAGGCGCGGGCGACCCGCTCGGGGGTCTCCTTGAGGCCGGCCCGTTCGGGATCCTCGCCGATAGCGAGGAGGAACTCCCTCACGGCTGCCTCGACGCGGTCCTTGTCGAGAGGGGCGAAGCCCTGGTCGTTCACCGGACGTCCATAGGCATCGAAGACGCCTGTCAGGTGCGCTGGCTGGGTGGTCGATGATTCCTGCATGCTATGCCAAGGTCCTTTCTGCGGCTTCGATCGTATGCTGGGCCAGGATGGCCGTCGTGACCGATCCGACCCCGCCCGGCACGGGGGTGCAGGCCTCTGCGATATCGCAGATCACATCCGTTGCCACATCGCCGACGAAGCGCCCCTCTGCCTCAGACCAGTTCATCCCCACATCGATCACAGTCTGGCCCGGACGGAAGGCGTCACGTGTGAGCATATGCGCGCGCCCTGCCGCCGAGACCACGATATCGGCCTGGCGGGTCGCAGCGAAGAGATCTTTGGTGCGGCTATGGCAGAGCGTGACCGTCGCATTGCGGGCAAGGAGCAGCATCGAGAGCGGCCGCCCTACGACAAGCGAGCGCCCGACGACCGTGACGCGTGCCCCTTCGAGCGCTATCCCATAGTGGTCGATGAGAGCCATGACAGCCGCAGCCGTGCAGGGAGGAAAGCCCTGCTGCTCGCCTGCGAACACCCCATAGAGCGAGCCGGGGGTGATGCCGTCCACATCCTTTGCAGGCGCCATGATCGAAGCGATCCTCGCCTCGTCGATCGCCTTCGGGAGCGGCCGGAAGAGGAGGCATCCATGGACCGAATCGTCGCTGTTGAGGGAAGAGATCGCCTCTTCGATCTCTTCCTGGCTGGCTTCGGCTGGCAGCTCGACGAGCTTCGTCTCGATGCCCACCTTCTGGCAGCGCTTCTCGGCAGCATGCTGGTAGGAAAGGTCGTCAGGACGCTCCCCCACCCGCACGAAGGCGAGCGTCGGCGTGACGCCCCGCTCCTTGAGCGCCTCGGCGCGTCCTGCGAGCTCGGACGTGATCTTCTTCGCGACAGGCGCTCCTCTGAGCTCCTCAGCCATGAATCCCTCTTTCTTGCCCAGCCAGGAGCTGGGCCTTCCTGCATCCTGCAAGACAAGGATGTCCATCCCCGCCCGGCAGGCCATGATTGCTTCTCAAGCAGCACAGCGCTGCCTGTCTGGCCAATGCCAGACAGGCAGGCTGCAAGCTGCAGTCCCTGTCCTTGTGGGTTGTCTGTGCCTAGAAGAGGCCGACGATCTTGCCATCCGGCGTGACATCGATCTTCTCGGCTGCCGGCACCTTCGGAAGCCCCGGCATGGTCATGATGTCACCCGTGAGGGCGACGATGAAGCCGGCGCCCGCAGAGACCTTCACATTGCGGACCGTGATGCGGAAGCCCTCAGGGGCACCAAGCTTCTTCGGATCGTCCGTGAAGGAGTACTGCGTCTTTGCCATGCACACGGGCAGGCCGCCAAAGCCCTGCTCCTCGAGCTGGGCCAGCTGCTTTTTCGCGGCCGGCGTGAAGTCGACGCCGTCTGCATGGTAGATGCGCTCTGCGATGTCCTCGATCTTCCTCTCGATCGGCTGGTCGAGCTCGTAGGCATAGTGGAGCTCGCTCGGCTCCTCGCAGAGCCGGCATACCTCATCGGCAAGCGCCAGGCCGCCTTCCCCGCCCTTGGCCCACACTTCGGAGAGCACGGCATTCACGCCGAGCTCGTGGCACTTGTCCTCGACGAACTTGAGCTCAGCGGCAGTATCGGTCGGGAAGGCGTTGATCGCGACGACGCAGGGAAGCCCATAGACATCCTTGATGTTGGAGACATGGCGAAGGAGGTTCGGGATGCCTCGCTCGAGGGCCTCGAGGTTCTCCTCCGTGAGCTCTGCCTTGGGGACGCCGCCATTGTACTTGAGGGCGCGCACCGTCGCGACAAGGACGACTGCCGAAGGAGCTATGCCTGTGGCACGGCACTTGATATCGAGGAACTTCTCGGCACCGAGATCGGCGCCGAAGCCCGCCTCGGTCACGACGTAGTCGGCGAGCTTCATCGCGGTCGTCGTCGCCTCGACGGAGTTGCAGCCATGGGCGATGTTCGCGAACGGGCCGCCGTGGACGAAGGCCGGATTGTTCTCGAGCGTCTGCACGAGGTTCGGCTTGATCGCATCCTTCAGGAGAGCTGTCATCGCCCCTTCGGCCTTGATGCCGTGCACGGTGACCGGCTTTTTGTCATAGGTGTAGGCGATGACCATACGGCCAAGGCGGGCCTTCAGGTCCATCAGGTCGGAAGCAAGGCAGAAGGCTGCCATGACCTCAGAGGCGACCGTGATATCGAAGCCATCCTGGCGGGGCATCCCATTGCCCACGCCGCCCAGGCCATCGACGATGCTCCTGAGCTGGCGGTCATTCATATCGACACAGCGCTTCCAGACGATGCGGCGCGGGTCGATGCCGAGAGCGTTGCCCTGCTTGATGTGGTTGTCGAGCATGGCAGCGCAGAGGTTGTTCGCAGCGCCAATGGCATGGAAGTCGCCCGTGAAGTGGAGGTTGATGTCCTCCATCGGCACGACCTGGGCGTATCCTCCGCCAGCAGCGCCGCCCTTGATGCCGAAGACCGGGCCGAGCGAAGGCTCGCGCAGGCACAGCAGGGCATTCTTGCCCCTCTGGCAGAGCGCATCCTCGAGGCCGACCGAGGTCGTGGTCTTGCCCTCGCCTGCAGGCGTCGGGTTGATGGCGGTGACGAGGATCAGCTTCGCCTTGAGCGGCAGATCCTTCAGCGCGTGGATGTCGACCTTTGCCTTGTATTTCCCATAGAGCTCGAGCTGCTCCTCGTCGAGGCCGGCGCGCTTTGCCACCTCGACGATCGGGAGCATCGTCGCTTCCTGGGCGATCTCGATATCTGTCTTTGCCATGTGGGGCTTCCTTTCGCTTCTTGGCGCCTCAGCCAATGGTTACCGGGTTTCACGGGGCGATCTGACCATG
>OMTG01000085.1 GCA_900313905.1 uncultured Actinomycetes bacterium
TCAGTGCAGGCGGCTGGACGTCGAAGGAACGACGCCAGATGAGGACCTGCTCCTCACCGTGCTCCTCAGCGGCCTTGGCCTTGTTGAGGCCCTGGAGGGCGCCGTAGTGGCGCTCATTGAGGCGCCAGGTCTTGTAGACCGGCAGCCATGCGCGATCCATCTGGTCGAGGACGATGTTCAGGGTGTGGATGGCACGCTTCAGGAGCGAGGTGTAGCACACGTCGAAGTCATAGCCCTGCTCCTTGAGGGCCTTGCCACCGGCAGCGGCCTCAGCACGGCCCGTGTCGGTGAGGTCCACGTCCGTCCAGCCGGTGAAGAGGTTGAGCTTGTTCCACTCAGACTCACCGTGACGGATAATGACGAGATGCATGTTCTGATCGTCTGCCATAGCGTTCCTTTCTCCGTAGCGCTTATGCGAACTTTCCTTGGGCTGTGCCGCAGCACGGCTCAAGATGTGCCCAGAAGGGTATAGTAACCCATGACTAACAGTTGAGGCTTCCACAAGCCCGCCCTGAGGAGGGTTGCCATATGAATATTCTAGACGTCCTTATCATACTTGCGGTCGTCTTTGCGTTTGTCGGTGCCATTCGTTCGCTCATCAAAGGATCAAAGAATGGATGCGCCGGATGCGCTTCGGCGCCTTCCTGCACGGCAGCGCAGACGGGCGGGAAGTGCCCTGCGGCCGAAGACATGCTCGCCCGTGCCGAGAAGGCGGTGGACGAGGGGAAGATCCCGCCCGCCCATACAAAGAGGTCAGCATAGCAGGGAGAATGCGGTCCCTACTGCAGCCTTGGGCCAAGCAGCTCCCCGCTGCGCGGCTAAAGTGGGGATGCATGGTGCGAGGCGCGTTTCGGGAGGACTGGCAGCGCAACGCAACAAATGCAGTTTTTGATGCATGTCCCTGGCCCTGTGTGGTTTCTGTCCACTCGGCGAACGGTCTTTCCACAATGCTGAATGGTCGCGGTGAGCAGGGCTTTGTTTCTGTTCCGCGTAGCTTCCGGGCATGAAACATGGCCGTAACATGTGTATGCCAAAGTTGCAGGACGAGAGATAAGCAATCGGTATAGAGATGGCGGCATGAGGGAAAGCGTGCTGCTGTCGCATAGCCGGGGGGTTTGAGCATGTCTAACGATAGGAATGTCGACTTTGTCCTTCGCACCGTGGAGGAGCGAGACATCCGTTTCATCCGTCTGTGGTTCTCCGATGTCATGGGGAACCTCAAGTCATTCGCCATTTCGCCGGAAGACCTCGAGGAGGCATTCGAGGAGGGTGTCGGCTTCGATGGCTCGGCTGTGGATGGCTTTGCCCAGCTCGAGGAGTCCGATATGCTGGCCTTCCCGGTGCCGGATACCTTCCAGGTCCTGCCGTGGCGCCCGAGCTCCAATGGCGCTGCCCGCATGTTCTGCGATGTATGCACCCCGAACCGAAAGCCGTTCGAAGGCGATCCGCGTGCTGTCCTGACCCGTGTCTTCATGGATCTCGACAAGAAGGGCTATGTGCCCTGCGCCGCACCGCGCATCGAGTACTTCTACTTCGGCGATTCCAAGGACCCGATCCCGCAGGACAATGCGAGCTACTTCGATCTCACGCCGTGGGACTCCGCCCGCGACCTGCGCCGCGACACGACGCTCATGCTCGAGCGCATGTCCATCCCTGTGGAGTACTCCTTCCACGCCCAGGCGCCTTCCCAGAATGGCATCGAGCTGCGCTGGTGCGAGGCCCGCTCCTGCGCTGACAACATCATGACCGCCCGCCTGGTGATCAAGCAGGAGGCCTTCGCGAACGACCTCTTCGCGTCGTTCATGCCGAAGCCGTTCAGCGAGACCGAGGGCTCGGCCATGTTCCTCTATGAGTCGCTGATGGACCACGAGGGCAACAACCTCTTCTGGGGTCCGAGCTCGAAGTATCCTGACCATCTCTCCGAGCTGGCCAACCACTTCATCGCCGGCGTACTCAAGTATGCACCGGAGTACACCCTGATCACGAACCCGACCGTGAACTCCTACAAGCGCCTGCGCCCGAATGGGGAGGTGCCCTGCTACACCACGTGGGGACACCGCAACCGCTCCGCCCTGGTCCGCGTCCCGATGCACAAGCCGGGCAAGCACCAGTCCACGAGGATCGAGCTGCGTGGGCCCGATCCCACCTGCAACCCGTATCTCGCCCTCGCGATCACCTTCGCAGCCGGTGTCCGCGGCATCGAGGATGAGCTCAAGCTCCAGGATGAGGCCACGCAGGAGGACATCACGGCCACCGAGGCCGAGCTCGCGAAGAAGGGCGTCAAGCGCCTGCCGCGCGACCTGCGTGAGGCCATCGACAGCTTCGAGGCAAGCGACTTCTGCCGCGAGGTGCTGGGCGACCACATCTGCGACTACCTCGTCTCCGAGAAGCGCCGCGAGTGGGAGGACTACAACACGACCGTGACCGACTGGGAGCGCTCGCACTATTACGCAGGCTTCTAGCCCACGGCACAGACCGCTTTGCCAGAGGAGGGATGGGCAGCCATCCCTCCTCTTTTGTTTCGAGGATGCATCAAACATTTATCGCGAGCTTCATCGGCAGCAGCAGAGAGGATGCCGGTGCGCGCCTTGCGCTCCATCCAACATCCGCAGACGGACGCACGGACGCCCTTTTGGGGCATGAGCGGCGCACAGGCGCTGGGAAGCCCATTGGAGCTGGCAAAGGAAAATGTATATAAATCAGTAAATATGAGGAAAAACATTATGACTGCGATTAGAAACAGCAGCTTAACATAGTGACGATTGAGTTAAAGGATTATGAAACGGGACACTTTGCAGGCTGAGAAGTAGAAACTCTTGCTCATGAGCTTCCATGCTCGGGATAGGCTTTCTCCCACGATAGGACGCGCTTCAAAAGGAAGGTCGAAGATATGAGTCTGAATCAGATGTCCCGCCGCGAATTCTTCAAGGTCTCTGGCGCTCTCGGAGGAGGTCTGGCCGCTGCCGGCATGCTGGGCGCCTGCGGCAGCTCTTCGAGCTCGAGCACGGATTCCTCTTCGAAGTCGGATGATTCCTACACGCTGGTGACCGATGGCAAGCTGACCTGTGTCTGCAATGCCGCCTTCCCGCCGTTCGAGTCGATGGATGAGAACACGGGCGAGATGCAGGGCTTCGATATCGACCTGGCTGCTGCGCTGGCCCAGAAGATGGGCCTCGAGTCCGAGTGGCTTCCCTCCCAGTCCTTCGACAGCATCGTCCCCCTCATCAAGCAGGGCGGCAAGGCCGACTGCACGATCACGGGAATGACGATCACGGACAAGCGCAAGCAGGAGATCGACTTCACCGACCCCTACATCGACTCCAACCAGGCCATCGTCGTCCTGAAGACCGCCACGGCCAAGACCGAGGATGACCTCAATGTCGCGGGCACCCAGATCTGCGCACAGTCCGGCACCACCGGCGGCGACTGGGCACAGGAGAACCTTTCGAATGCCACCTATGTCCCGCTGGACGATGTCGTGCAGTGCCTGACCGGCGTCTCCACCGGCCTCTACGCTGCAGCTGTCTGCGACCTGCCGGTTGCCTCCAACCTCGTCTCCAAGTCCTACACCGACCTCGAGATCTGCGAGCAGATCCCGACGGGCGAGCAGTTCGGCATCGGCGTCTCCAAGGACAACCCGAACCTCACCAAGGCGCTGAATAAGGCCTTGGCCGAGATCAAGAGCGACGGCACGATGGACAACCTGCAGACCCAGTGGTTCGGTTCCGTCATCTCCTCCTCCTAGTCTCCAGCCGCGTACATACAAGATGGGGTCTCCGCGGATGCGAAGGCCCCATCAAGCTTTTAAGGAGCCCTGTTTCATGGAGTTGTCATACGAAAGAACGCACGAAGGCAGGATGCATCTGCATCTGGGCGCCTTCCTTGCTGCCCTGATGGTGGCCTGCGCCTTTGCCTTTGCCTGCATGCCGGCAACGGCAGAGGCACTGACCGTATCGAAGGCGACTGCCCGCCCGAATGAGGATGGCGGCTCGTCGGTCATCGGCGGCATCAATACGCGCCTCACCTGGGAGGCGACGGTCGACGAGGGCGAGGAGGTCTCCTCGATCACGCTGGCGCTGCCTGATGATGCCTCATTCGACGATTCGAGTGCGAAGGTGACCGTCCTCGACGGGCTGACCCGCATTCCCACCGACGCCACGGCAACTGCCAATGGCAACGAGATCACGATCGACTTCGCATCGCCGGTCGCTTCCGGATCGCTTCTGCGCCTCGAGATCGAGGGCATGAAGTTCCCGACAGCAGGCGGCGATGTGGCCGTCTCGGGAACCTACACGAACGACGCAGGGACGCAGACCCTGGAGGATTCGCCGGCAATCACGACCATCGCGAATACGCCTCTGCAGTCTGCCATCAGCTGGCTCGACAATCAGGCTTGGGTGCAGGCATGGAACTCGGTGCCCTTCCTGAGCATGTTCCTGCGTCCGCAGTACGTGCTGACCTCCTTCTCGTCGCTCTTCTCTGGCTGGCTCATCTGCCTCACGATCACGATTGCCTGCTACCCGTTCGCGATTATCCTGGGCCTGCTCTTCGCCTTCATGAAGATCTCGAAGCACAAGTGGGTCCGCGCCATCGCTGTCGTCTACATCAACATCCTGCGCGGCACGCCTTTGTTCCTGCAGATCTACATCCTGTTCTTCGGTCTGCCGATGATGAACATCAATGTGAACAACTATCTCCTGGGTGGCATCGCGCTTGCGATCAACTCCTCTGCCTACCTGGCCGAGATCTTCCGCGCTGGCATCCAGTCCATCCCGAAGGGGCAGTATGAGGCAGCATCGTCTCTGGGCATGACCTATTCGCAGACGATGCTCTCGATCATCCTGCCGCAGACCATCCGCCGCGTCCTGCCGACCGTCACGTCCGACTTCATCACGGCCTACAAGGACACGTCGCTGCTCTCCTCTGTCGGCGTGATGGAGCTCATGATGTACTCCAAGAACCTCACGACCGTCACCGGCAACATGACGCCATACATGACAGCAGCCATCTACTACCTGATTGTCACCCTGCCTCTCATCAAGGTCGTCTCCATCGTCGAGAAGAATCTTGCCCGCTCCGAGACCGGTGCTGGCCCGCGTCCGAAGGGCGGCTCCGTGAAGGATGCAGCCGAGCAGGGCGCCGAGGACTCTCTTACGATGAACGCCGCACACATGGAGGCAAAGGAGCCGAGTGCTGCTGTGATCGATGTCCTCGCTGGCCCCTTCCGCTCCCATCCTGTGAAAGAAGGTGGTGCAGATGCCTAAGCATCAGAAGCACACCTTGGAGATCCACAAGGTCCCCGATGCCCTGCCTGCCGACGAGGCGGCCCGTACAGCCTATGCCCACGACCTGAATCTTTCCCATCATCATTTTGTGGAAGGGGAGCACCCGATTGTCCGGATCGAGCATCTGAACAAGACCTTCGACGGCGAGACCCAGGTCCTGCGTGACGTGAACCTCGACGTGTGGCCGGGCGAGGTCGTGGTCGTCCTCGGCCCCTCCGGCTCCGGCAAGTCCACGATGCTGCGCTGCATCAACCTGCTTGAGACTCCGACGGCAGGCCACATCCTGATCGAGGACAAGGAGATCACGGCCCACGGCACGGACGTGAACAAGCTCCGCCAGAACCTCGGCATGGTGTTCCAGCAGTTCAACCTCTTCCCGCATCTCACGGCCAAGGAGAACGTGATGATCGGGCAGACGAAGGTCCTGAAGAAGCCGAAGGCCGAGGCCGAGAAGGAAGCCCTGAAGCAGCTCGAGGCCGTTGGCCTTGCCGACCGTGCCGACTTCAAGCCGGCCCAGCTCTCCGGCGGCCAGCAGCAGCGTGTGGCAATCGCCCGCGCTGTCGCGATGCATCCGGACGTGATGCTCTTCGACGAGCCGACCTCGGCCCTCGACCCGGAGCTTGTCCGTGGCGTCCTCGACGTAATGCGCGACCTTGCGGAGAATTCGGGAATGACGATGATCGTCGTGACGCACGAGATGGGATTCGCCCGCGAGGTCGCCGACCGCGTCGTCTTCATGGAGGGTGGCGTCGTCGTCGAGCAGGGCAAGCCGGAGGATGTCTTCGACCATCCGCAGAATGAGCGCACCGCAGCCTTCATCGGCAACATCAAGTAGTGGCTTCATAGCAAATAGCTGAATATATGAGCCCATGGAAGGCCATGGGCTGGGGGGAGTCAATCATGAAGAAGCAGAACATCACCCGTCGCGGCTTCGTGGCCGCGGCGGGCCTCGCCTTCACCTCGCTTGCTGCCTGCTCCACAGGCACCACATCGAGCACGACGGCATCAAGTGGCGATTCGAGCGACCTGGGGCTGGTGACGGAGGGGAAGCTGACCTGCGTCTCCGATATGGCCAACCCGCCCTTCAGCTACTATGACACAGGTTCCACAGAGCCCAAGGGCTTCGAGGTCGACCTGATGGCCGCCATCGCGGAGGAGATGGGACTCGAGTCCGAATGGCTGCCGGCAACGAAGTTCGACACAATCATCCCCCTCATCAAGCAGGGCGGCAAGGCGGACCTCGGCGTCGCGAACATCACGATCACCGACGAGCGTGCCCAGGAGATCGACTTCTCCGACCCGTATATCGACTCCAACCTCGGCGTCGTGACCCTGGCTTCCAGCACCGAGAACACCGAGGAGGCCTTGAACCAGGAAGGGAAGAAGATCGCTGCCCAGGCTGGCACGACGGGCGAGGCATGGGCGACCGAGAACCTCACAAATGCCACGATCGTCTCCCTGGATGACCCGGTCCAGGCTCTGACGGGCGTCGAGACCGGCCTCTACGATGCTGCGGCAGCCGACCTTCCCGTCATGAAGTACCTGTGCTCCAAGTCCTATTCCGATCTGGCAGTCTCGATCGAGATCCCCACGGGCGACCAGTACGGCATGGCTGTATCGAAGGAAAACAGCAATCTCCTCAAGGCGGTGAACGAAGCCCTGCAGAAGGTCATAGACAGCGGAAAGCGCGACGAGATCGAGACCACCTGGTTCGGCGAGGCCCTCTCGTAGTGCGCGTACGCACGCAGAAATATGGATACAGGCAGCGGTTTCACGTAAATCGCTGCACTTATTCATCATAAAACCTCATAGATAAGCTGCTAAGATAGCAGTCGAGCAAAACACCTGTCTTTGGAGTGTGCTATTCTCTGAATACTGTTAGATAGGTGCCTATATCGATGATTGGGGAGTCTCGATGCATCACAAGAACATACTCCTCATCGCGCGTACCACTCGCCACCACGACCGCATGCGCGAGCTGTCACACGCATTGGATGTGTCTACCCTTCTTGCCACGCCAGATACCTTCAACCAGGCAATCACCTCTGGCCATGAATTTGACCTTGTCATTCTCGACGCTGTCGGCTGCACCCAGGACACCTTCAATGCAGTCGATGCCTATGTGGTCGACAACGGCTTCATTCCCATCCTCTTCATCACGGACGAGGACAAGCTTTCATCGCTGCACATGCCGGTGCAGGGCAAGAGCGACTTCATTCTTTCTTCGGCGGGAGAGGCAGAGTTCGAGGTTCGCTGCTCGCAGCTGCTTTGGCCCGGCGAAGAAAGTGCACCGGCCGATATCGTCACGATTGACAACATGACGATCAACCTGGCGACCTATCAGGTCTACATCGACGACAAGCCCGTCGATCTGACGCTGATGGAGTACTCGCTGTTGTCCTTTCTGGCGACGCATCCGTCGCGTGCCTACTCGCGCGAGACCCTGCTCCACCGTGTCTGGGGCTTCGAGTACTGCGGTGGCACCCGTACGGTGGATGTCCACATCCGTCGTGTCCGCTCGAAGGTGGGCCCGCAGGTCGCGAACCACATCGTGACGGTTCGCGGCGTCGGCTACCTCTTCAAGATCTAGCCTTCATAGCAGCATGGAAAGGCGCTGGCCATCGGGCTGGCGCCTTTCTTGTAGGCGCTTTTCAAGTTTTCAGGAAACTTGAAGAGTGATGCGGCTTGCGTGTCGAAGTGCCTGAAAGCTCCGGGTCCGCGAACATCTGGGCCGAATGGGTACCATACAGATTGTCTTATCACATGAAGCTCGATGACATCAGGGCATTATCGAATGAGGAAAGGAAGGCTCTATGAGCGATATGGAAGGGGAGCGTCCCCCGTATCCAGGGCAGGAGGAACCCACACAGGTGCAGGTGAAGCATGTCGGCGGAAATGATGAGGGGGATGGCCCGAAGCCGCCCAAGAAGCAGGGCGGGTCGAAGACCGTGCTCGTGGCCGTCCTCGGCGGCGTGATCGGCGCTGCCCTCATCTGCGCGATCCTTGCCGGCTTTGGCGTCTTCAGCAAGACAACGGCCAAGTCGACATCCTCTGGCACAAGCCAGAACATCACGATCAATGCTGACACGGAGGATGCGACCGTGGCAGAGGCAGTCGCTGCCAAGGCCGTGCCGTCGGTCGTCTCGGTCTATGTGACGACGAGCAGCTCCGAGGGCCTCGGCTCTGGCGTCATCCTCGATACGGAGGGCAACATCCTCACGAACTACCACGTGATCGATGGCGCAGACACGATATCCGTCACGATCGAGGGCCAGAGCTATACCGCCTCGGTCGTCGGCTCCGATGAGTCCTCCGACCTTGCTGTCATCAAGGCAGACCTCAATGGTGCAAGCGTCACCCCGATCGAGGTCGGCGACTCCTCCTCCCTCGTTATGGGCCAGTGGGTCATGGCAATCGGCAGCCCGTATGGCCTTGAGCAGTCCGTCTCCACGGGCATCGTCTCGGCCCTGTACCGCTCCACGATGATGCAGAGCTCGAGCGGCAACACGATCTACACCAACCTGATCCAGACCGACGCTGCCATCAACCCGGGCAACTCCGGTGGCGCGCTTGTCGACTCCGAGGGCAAGCTTGTCGGCATCAACACCCTGATCGAGTCCGAGAGCGGCTCCAACGCCGGCATCGGCTTCGCAATCCCGGCCAACTACGCCATCCAGGTCGCCAACACCATCATCTCTGGCCAGCAGGTCGTCCATCCCTACATCGGCCTCACGATGCAGACGGTCACCTCGGCCATGGCACAGCGGTACAACCTCGGTGCCACGAGCGGCGCCTACGTCGTCGAGGTCACCTCGGGCAGCCCGGCTGAGACGGCAGGCCTTCAGTCTGGCGACATCATCACCGCTGTCGACGACGAGTCGATCACCTCTGCCGATGGCCTGATCCTTGCCATCCGTTCCCACAATGTGGGCGATACGGTGACGATCACCTACGTCCGCAATGGCCAGGAGCAGACCTGCCAGGTCACGCTCGGAAGCGATGAGAGCCTCCAGGCTCAGCAGCAGGAGGACCAGAATTCCAATAGCGGCTCCGGCCTCTTCGGCTACGGCTATGGCAACAATGGCTCGAACGGCCTCTTCGGCAATGGCCAGTAGGCCAAGATCCTGAAGCAGCATGAAGCTTCGGCGCCCCTGCCTTCCCAAGGGAGGCGGGGGCGCCTTTCTTTGTGGTGCACATTCCTGTCGGACCCATGGGATAGGATGGGGAAGAGAGCGGGAACAGGTGTGGAAGGAGTCCATGATGCAGGAGATCAGATGTCCCCATTGTGGGAAGGTGTTCACGGTCGACGAGGCGGGATATGCCGACATCGCGAAGCAGGTCAGGGACCGCGAGTTCAGGTCCGAGATCGAAGCGCGCCAGAAGATGATGGAGCGCGAGCGTGAGCAGGCCGTGCAGCATGCTGAGGATGAGGCGAAGGCACGCCTTCTTTCTGAGACCACCAAGCGCGACAACGAGATCGAGGTCCTGAAGCAGCGGCTTGCCTCCCAGAAGGAGGAAGCAGACCGCCAGCTCGAGGGGCAGAAGAAGGAGTCCGAGCTCTCTCATGCCGCCAATGTGAAGGATCTTGAACACCAGGTCGAGGAGCTCAAGAGCCAGCTTGCCCATGCCCAGGAGGCAGCGCGGCAGGCAGAGGATGCGCACAAGGCGAAGGAGGCCCAGGCAGAGGCCGAGCGCAAGGCCAAAGAGGCGCAGACGGAAGCCATGCACAAGGAGCAGCTCTCCCAGGCGGTGGATGGCTACAAGCTCGAGATCCAGCGGCTGAAGGACGAGGCGAGCTCGAAGCAGAAAGAATTCGAGAGCCAGAAGGAGCTCGCGGTGACCCAGGCCACCTCCGAGCTCAAACAGCAGATTGTCGGGCTCGAGGGGCAGGTGAGCCAGGCTCAGACCGAGCGCGACAAGACCGAGGCGACGCTCAGGCAGGAGATGACAGAGAAGCTCCGCGACAAGGACGTCGTGATCAAGGACAAGGACGACGAGATTGAACGGCTCCGCAGCCAGCGTGCCCATCTCTCGACGAAGCTCATCGGCGAGACGCTGGAGCAGCACTGCGAGATGGAGTTCAACAAGTGGCGAATGACGGCATTCCGCAATGCCGAGTTCCACAAGGACAACGACGTCGTCAATGGCAGCAAGGGCGACTATGTCTACCGCGAGGTGGATGAGTCCGGGTGCGAGATCGTCTCGATCATGTTCGAGATGAAGAACGAGGATGAGGCATCCGCCCAGGCGAACCGCCACAAGAATGCCGACTTCTTCAAGAAGCTCGACCAGGACCGCAGGAACAAGCACTGCGAGTACGCGGTGCTCGTGACGATGCTCGAGCCGGACAACGAGTTCTACAACCAGGGCATCGTGGATGTGAGCTACGAATATCCGAAGATGTATGTCATCCGTCCCCAGTTCTTCATCCCGATGATCACCCTGCTCAGGAATGCCGCGCTCAATGCCGTCGATGCCAGGCGGGAGCTTGCCGAGGTGAAGCAGCAGAACATCGATATCACGAACTTCGAGGATGCGCTCGAGGACTTCAAGCAGCGGTTCGGGAAGAACTATGTCGCGGCCTCGAACAAGTTCAATACGGCGATCGAGGAGATCGACAAGACCATCGACCACCTGAACAAGGTGAAGGAGAGCCTCCTCTCCTCGGAGCGCCAGCTCAGGCTCGCGAACGACAAGGCGGAAGGCCTGACGATCCGGAAGCTCACCTACCGGAACCCGACCATGAAGGAGAAGTTCGCTGAAGCCCGCGATGCGAAGGCCGAGGCGCAGAAGAAGGCCTTGGGGACTCCGGATGAGGGGGACGACGAAGTGGTCGAGCCCGACGAGGTCGAATAGGGCTTGGATGCAGCTGCACGGCTCAAGGGGCGCCCCCACGGGGACGCCCCTTCTTTGTGGCCAAACAATGGAGACGCCGCAACGGTTTGCAACATACCCCTGAGGGGCATAAAGTAGTCAGCGAACAACACCCCCAGAGGGTATAGATGAAGGAGTCCATCATGGCAGAGGAAGTCCTGGAGAAGCCGGAGCAGGCTGAGAAGAAGGCCGGGGAAGGCAGCTGCCCTGCCTGCTCAAGCCACAAGCACACGCCGCGCTCCGATCAGATGAAGCGCGATGTGGACCGGCGCATCAACCGTGCGATTGGCCAGCTCAATGGCATCAAGAACATGGTCGATTCCGACCGCTACTGCGGCGATGTGCTGACGCAGCTCGCGGCAGTCGAGTCTGCCGTCAAGGCCATCTCCCGCATCGTTATGCGCGACCACCTCGAGACCTGCGTCGTCGAGCAGGTGCAGGAGGGCAATGTCGAGGTCGTGGACGAGGTCATGGACCTCTTCAAGAAGTTCTACTAGCACGGAAGGCTGCCACTGCGGCTCAAGCAGCAGCGGCAGCTAGTTTGGCACTATCAGCTTGATGAGATGCCCCTAGAGGGCATCGAAAGAAGGAATGATCATGGCAGCAGCCACAAAGGAGACCTTCGATATCACCGGGATGACATGCGCAGCATGCGAAGCAAGGGTGCAGCGTGCAGCATCTGGGGTGCCCGGGGTCAAGGAGGCCAACGTCAACCTCCTGAAGAACTCGATGGAGCTCACCTACGACGGGAACCCGACGACGGTCGAGAAGGTTGTCGCAGCGATAGACAAGGCAGGCTATGGGGCGCATCCGCGCTCTGCGGCAGCAGCCTCCTCGAAGGGGAAGAGCACCTTCGTCGACCCCAAGGTCAATGCGCAGAAGGCAATCGCAGCAAAGCAGAGCCAGCTTGTCTGGTCGCTCGTCTTCGGCGTGCCCCTCTTCTACCTTGCGATGGGCCCCATGCTCGGCTGGCCCGAGATCCCCGGCCTTGCCGGCATGGAGGGGATGATGGCTTCTGCCATCACGCAGCTCCTGCTCGCGACCTTGGTCCTCTTCGTGAACCGCAGCTACTTCACGATGGGCTTCAAGACGCTTGCCCATCTCTCCCCGAATATGGATTCGCTCATCGCTATCGGCTCGGCTTCGTCCTATGCCTATAGCCTTGTGGGCGTCTACCAGATGGCGCTTGCCCTGGGGCAGATGGACATGGAGGCGGCGCACTATGCGATGATGCACAGCCTCTACTTCGATTCTGCCGGCACGATCCTCGTGCTGATCACGCTCGGCAAGTACTTCGAGGCCCGCGCCAAGGGCAAGACGACGAGCGCCCTCTCCGAGCTCATGAACCTCGCGCCGAAGGTGGCACATGTGGAGCGTGATGGGGAAGAGGTCGAGATCTCGTGCGATGAGGTGCGCGAGGGCGACATCCTCGTCGTGCGTTCGGGCGAATCCGTGCCGGTCGACGGCGAGCTCGTGGAAGGCACCGCCTCGATCGACGAATCCGCGATCACAGGCGAGCCGGTCCCTGCCGAGAAGCAGGCAGGCGACAAGGTGACAGGCGCCACGGTCGTCCAGAGCGGCTGGTTCCGCATGCAGGCGACGGCCGTCGGTGACAATACCACCCTGGCCCATATCATCCATCTCGTCGATGAGGCGACGAACTCGAAGGCTCCGATCGAGCGTACGGCAGACCGCATCGCTGGCGTCTTCGTGCCGGTCGTGATCGCAGTTGCCGCCGTGACCTTCGCAGCCTGGATCGCCTTCTTCGCACCGGGCGACTTCGCGGTCGCCTTCAACCATGCGGTCTCGGTCCTCGTTATCTCCTGCCCTTGCGCCCTGGGCCTTGCAACCCCTACCGCCATCATGGTCGGCACGGAGCGTGGCGCGAAGGTCGGCATCCTGATCAAGAGCGCCGAGTCCCTGGAGACGGCAGGCAACCTCGATACGGTCGTCCTCGACAAGACCGGCACCATCACCGAGGGCAAGCCCCAGGTCACGTCCTATGTGCTTGCCGATGGAGCCGACGGGGAGGCTGTCCTCTCCTGGGCAGCTGCCCTGGAGAGCCGCTCCGAGCATCCGCTTGCCCAAGCTATCGCCACCTACGCCGAGGAGCAGCACGCTGAGCTTCCCGACGAGGTGGACGGCTTTGCCCAGATCCCGGGCGGCGGCCTTTCCGGCACCGTCGCAGGCCATGCAATCCTGATCGGAAATGCCCGCCTGATGGCTGCCCACAAGATTGCGCTGGGCGGACTTGCCGAGAAGGCGGAGGCAGCAGCCGCCAAGGCCGAGACCCCGCTTTTCGTCGCTGTGGATGGCACCGTGCAGGCGCTCTTCGCAATCGCCGATGTGATCAAGGAGAGCTCGCCTCAGGCCATCGCCCGTCTCCACCAGATGGGCATCCGCACGATCATGCTCACGGGCGACCAGCCCAAGACCGCTTCCGTCATCGCCTCTGCGGTCGGCGTCGACGAGGTCGTGGCAGGCGTGCTGCCTGACCAGAAGGAGCAGAAGGTCCATGAGCTCCAGCGCCAGGGCCACAAGGTCGCGATGGTCGGTGATGGCATCAACGATGCGCCGGCCCTTGCCCGTGCCGATGTCGGCATTGCTATCGGCGCTGGCACCGATGTGGCGATCGGCTCTGCCGATATCGTCCTCATGCACTCGGATCCCGCCGATGTCGCGACCGCCATCGAGCTCTCCTGTGCGACGATGCGCGATATCCACCAGAATCTCTTCTGGGCGCTCTTCTACAATGCCATCTGCATCCCGGTGGCGATGGGCGTCCTGACGCCGTGGGGCATCACGCTGAACCCGATGGTTGGCGCAGCGGCAATGGGCTTCTCGTCGGTCTTCGTGGTCTCCAATGCCCTGAGGCTCTTCGCCTGGAAGCCGAGCACGGCCAAGAAGGGGTACAAGGCACCTGCGGCGATCGTCACTGAAAGCGGACAAACCGGGACAGACGAGGCTCTGTCCGGAGAGGAAGGAACAGATATGGCTCACAAGACACTTTCCATCGACGGCATGATGTGCGAGCACTGCGTGCAGCATGTGACCGAGGCCCTCGAGGGCGTCAAGGGCGTCAAGAACGTGAAGGTCTCGCTCGACGACAAGCAGGCAACGCTCGACGCGGGACTTCTTGTCTCCGACGACAAGCTCAAGAAGGCCGTCGCCGATGCGGGCTACACGGTGACTGCGGTGAACTAGGGCAAACGCAGGATTGCAAGAGCGCATGAAAAGGGCGGACGGAGCTGCGGCTTCGTCCGCCCTTCCTGTTCGGTCGCCTGTCCGCTACTTGCCTGCCTTGGATGCGGGATGGGGAAGTTTTGCCGCGATCCAGGAGCTGACGAGCACGCAGGGAAGCGTCTGGGGCGGGAAGCAGAGGGCGAGGACGGCGGTCGTGAGGAGCGGCTTTCTCGTCCAGGCGGCGACGATGCCCGATGTCGCCAGGGCGATGGGCAGAAGCGGCTCTGCGCCTGCAAGGAGCGCTATCGCATAGCCCAGGGCCACGCCGCAGAAGATGGTCGGGAAGAACTCTCCTCCGACCCAGGAGGAGGCGACGCAGAGCTTCGTCAGGAAGAGCTTGCAGGCGGCAAGGAGGATGAGCGCTGCCGGTGCCCAGCTTTCCCAGGACTCCATGAGGGAATTGATGCCCGACTGCCCGGAGAAGAGGACCAGCGGCATGAAGCAGGCGCAGGCGCCGAGCACCAGCCCGCAGACGACAGCACGGATGAGGGGATCTGCGCCAAGGGCCCCTGAAAGCTTCCCTGCTGCCTTCTGGCAGAGGTCTCCGAAGAGCGCTGCCACATACCCCGCAGCCAAGGCGATGAGCCCTGCTGCCCAATCTGCTGTGGCATAGGGCACGGCAGCGAAGCGTGGCATCTCGCCGGCAGGGCCCAGGAGCTTCGTGACCGTGAGGCACCCATAGGCGAAGGCAAGGCCGGCAAGCGCCCAGAGCAGGGCCTTCGCAGCCTTCCAGTGGGAGAGCTCCTGGAGGCGGGTGCGTCCCGCCTGCGCTGCCTCGTCCTCGTCGTCTGCCTCGGCGAGCGAGCGCACGGCATCGGACAGAGGATGGCCTTCCCCGTCAAGCGCGCCTGCTCCGCCGATGCGGATGCGGCGCAGGACCGAGGAGAGCCCGGCTGCCGCGAAGCCCGAGATGCCTGCCTCAGGGCCGACCGAGCCGCCGAAGACGATAGGGGCGAAGAAGAGGCCCAAGGCCTGCTTCCAGTTCCTGATGCGGTAGCCGCCCTCTTTCCGGCAATGGACGATGACAGAAGCCATCGTGTCGAGCTCATAGCCGCAGTGGCGGGTCCAGAGGCCGACCACGATGCCGCCAGCAAGGCAGAGGATGAGCGGGGAGAGCGTGCGCGCAAGGGGAGGCAGATATGCAGCGGCGCCGTCCCAGACGAGCGCCTGGAGACGGTCGACCAGCCAGAGCACGAGCCAGGTGCCGATGCCTGCCATATAGCCTGGCACAGCAGCCAGAAGGATCAATGAGCAGACGATCTCTGCTTTTTCGGACAGGCTATGGGCAGGATGCGTGCTATCGGGCATGGAATCTCCTTGGGAGTCGAAGCGGCAGCTGCATGCTGCCAGCCTTTCAGTTCTTACCCTTCTGCGTCCTGACAAGTCAAGGGGGGGAAGCGGGGAGAGGACCGTATCGATCTGGCCTTCCTCCGTGGCAGTTTCTTGCAGGTTCGCGCCAAAGGCTTCGGTGCTGTACCCTTTGCTGTGGACACAAAGCACCGACGGATGGGAAGGGCATCCCTTCCAAGGAGGTATGAGATGGCAGACCAGATGTCGCTCTTCGGTGGCAGCACGCCTGTGCCGGAAGCGGGACAGGACCAGGGGAAGACGTCACGCCAGCGGGCAGAGGAGCTCAACCGCATCCTCAACCATGCAGCCTACGCCTACTATGCCCTTGATGCGCCCGAGATGACGGACGCCCAGTTCGACCGCTATCTGCGGGAGCTCCAGGAGATCGAGGAAGCCCATCCCGATCTTGTGACCCCCGATTCCTACACCCAGCGCATCGGCGGCTATGTGAGCGAGCAGTTCGCGCCTGTCCGCCATGCCCAGCGCATGTATTCCATCGACGACGCGATGAACCTGGATGAGCTCGATGAGTGGCTCGAGCGGACCGACCAGGCGCTGGGCGCGACGCCCGAGCATCCGGTGGCCTATACCTGCGAGCTCAAGATCGATGGCCTGGGCATCGCCCTCACCTACCGTGACGGCCGCCTCATCCGTGCGGCGACCCGCGGCGATGGCACGACCGGCGAGGACGTCACGCAGAACGCCCTCACGATCAAGGACATCCCCCGCATCCTGGCCAAGCCAGGACTCGAGAAGATCCAGGATGGCGGCTTCGGCCACTCGATCGAGGTGCGCGGCGAGGTCTATATGCCGCGCCACAGCTTCGTGCGCCTGAACGAGGAGAACGATGCGGCAGGCCGCCCGCCCTTCGCGAACCCCCGCAATGCAGCGGCAGGGTCGCTGCGCCAGAAGGACCCGAAGGTCACAGGCGCCCGCGACCTCGAGACCTTCATCTATGCGGTCGCCGACCGGACACCTTTGGCCGTGACGACGCAGCGCGCCTTCCTGGACTGGCTCCGTGACTGCGGCTTCAGCGTCAATCCCCATGCGAAGCGCGTGACGAGCTCCAAGGCGGTCCATGCCTTCTGCGCCGATGCCTTGGCCCACCGCGACAGCCTCGATTACGATATCGACGGCGTCGTCGTGAAGGTCGATGAGTTCACCGGGCAGGAGAGCCTGGGATTCACGGCCCGTGCCCCGCGCTGGTCGATCGCCTTCAAGTTCCCGCCCGAGGAGAAGCGCACGGTGCTGCGCGAGATCAGGGTGCAGGTCGGGCGCACTGGCGTGCTCACGCCGGTCGCCGAGTTCGATCCGGTCGTCGTGGCTGGCTCCACGATCGCCCGCGCGACACTCCACAATATCGACGAGGTGCACCGCCGCGATGTCCGTGTCGGCGACACGATCGTCGTCCACAAGGCTGGTGACGTTATCCCCGAGGTCGTCGGCCCCGTGCTCGAGGGGGATATGGCGTCTGAGCATGCGGCACGCCCTGAATGGGAGATGCCGTCTGTCTGCCCCTCCTGCGGAAGCCCGGTCATCCAGGAGGAGGGCGAGGTCGCCTACCGCTGCGTCTCGATCGACTGTCCGGCACAGGCTCAGGAGCGCCTCATCCATTGGGCGAGCAGGAACGCGATGGACATCGACGGCCTCGGCGAGGAGATCGTGAGCCACCTGCTCGAGCAGGGGCTCGTGCGCGATGTGGCCGACTACTATGACCGGCTGACCGAGGAGAGCCTTGCTGCGACCGCGACGGGCCGGGTCTACGACACGACGACGAAGGACCATCTCGAGGGCGATCCGATTGTCGTCGGCCCCACCATCGCGAAGAAGATCATGGCACAGGTGGAGGAATCGAAGACCCGCGGCCTCTCCCGCGTCCTCTTCGGCCTCGGCATCCGCCACGTGGGCGCCAATGTGGCGCAGGTCCTGGCCAAGCACTTCGGGAGTCTCGACAGGCTCATGCTCGCCGACGAGGAGGAGATCGCCGGGCTCGATGGCATCGGCCCCAAGATTGCCCATGCGGTCCATGGGTTCTTCGGGATCGAGGAGAACGTGGCCGTGCTCGAGCGCCTGAGGAAGGCAGGGGTGATGCTGGAGCAGCCGGGATTCGGCGAGGAGCCTGAGCAGCCCCAGACGCTCACGGGCCTCACCTTCGTCCTCACAGGCACCCTCGAGCACTACACGAGAGACGAGGCAGGGTCGCGCCTCAAGGCGATGGGCGCCAAGGTGTCAGGGTCGGTCTCGAAGCGCACGAGCTATGTGATCGCCGGCGCTGCGGCAGGCTCGAAGCTCACGAAGGCGCAGAGCCTGGGCGTGCCGGTGCTCGATGAGGCGGCGCTCGAGAAGATCCTTGCGACGGGACAGCCGCCCGAGGCATAGGGAAAGGCATCAGCTCTGATAGCTGGGCATATATGGAAGACGGACGCCTGGGGGCAGATGGGGCCCTGAGGCGTCCGCCTGCATTCAGAGGCCTTTCGGCCCCACGTGAAGTGTGTCCAGCAGGCGCTGCGTATGTTTCGAGAATGCTTCTCTGGGATAACGAAACGAATAAGGTTGCCGGGCTAATCGGTGATGCTCATGGGACCGAAACAATCCGTGCGTAGACTCACTTTCGAAGGCGAGAGGGAAATCACGTTAGGGAGAAAACCTATGAGCGCTACCAGCCAGACGCGCACCGACGCGTGCGCGCAGGGATATGAGTCCCAGCCTCGCAGCAATGATGCTCCGCAGGGGCTCTACCGCCCCGAATTTGAACATGATGCCTGCGGCATTGGAGCCTTGGCCCACCTCAAGGGCCAGCGTTCCCACCAGATGATAGATGACGCGCTGAGCGTCCTTGTGAACCTCGAGCATCGAGGCGGCAAGGGCCTTGAGCACAACACCGGCGACGGTGCGGGCATCCTGTTCCAGATCCCACATCGCTTCTTCCGCCGCGAGGCCCAGCGCTATGGGTACCTCCTGCCGGATGAGGGCGACTACGGCGTCGCGATGCTCTTCTTCCCCCAGGATGCCGAAGGCCTCAAGGTTGCCAAGCGCGTCTTCGAGGACGGCTGCGCCGAGCAGGGAATCCCCCTGCTCTTCTGGCGTGCCGTGCCGACCGACGACCACGATCTGGGCAGCACGGCCCGTTCCTGCATGCCGACGATCGTCCAGGCCTTCCTGGGCCGTCCTGAGGGCACTGCGCAGGGCCAGGACTTCGAGCGTGCCCTCTATGTATGCCGCCGCGTGATCGAGAAGAAGGCAGATGCAGAAGGCGCCCTCTCCGGCAAGATCTTCTATGTCTGCTCGATGAGCTCGCGCACGATCGTCTACAAGGGCATGCTGGTCTCCACCCAGATGCGCCGCTTCTATCCGGATCTGGCAGACGCCGACACCGAGTCGTCTCTGGCCCTCGTGCACTCCCGCTATTCCACGAACACGACGCCGAGCTGGGAGCGTGCCCACCCGAACCGCTACATCATCCACAACGGCGAGATCAACACGCTGAAGGGCAATGTCAACTGGATCCGTGCCCGCGAGCCGAACCTGTATTCGCCGGTCTTGGGCGCTGACCTCAAGAAGGTCATCCCCATCATCAACCGCGAAGGCTCCGACTCCGCGATCCTCGACAATGTCCTCGAATTCCTGACGATGAACGGCAGGTCGCTGCCGCGTGCCGTCTCGATGCTCATGCCTGAGCCATGGGACAAGAACGACAACCTGTCCGACAAGCGCCGCGCCTATGACTCCTACCAGTCGATGCTGATGGAGTCCTGGGATGGCCCTGCCGCCATCGCCTTCACGGATGGCATCGTCACGGGCGCTGCCCTCGACCGCAATGGCCTGCGTCCGGCACGCTACTATGTCACGCGCGACGACCGCCTGATCCTCACCTCCGAGGTGGGGGCGCTGCGCTGCGATGCGGAAGAGGTGCTCCAGACTGGATGCCTGGGCCCGGGCCAGATGCTCATGGTCGATCCGCATGCGGGCCGCGTGCTCTGGGACGACGAGATCAAGGAGGCCTGCGCAAGCGAGAAGCCGTACCGCGACTGGGTCGCAGCGGAGACCTTGGACGTCGATGACCTGAAGCCGGCAGACTCCGATCCCTTCGAGCAGCATGATGCGAATGTGCCGCTGGTGACGCGCCTTGCCCGCCACGGCTACCACTTCGACGACGTGGAGGAGGCCATCCTCCCCATGGCACAGAAGGGGGCAGCGCCCATCGCCTCGATGGGTGCCGACATCCCGCTGCCGGTCCTCTCCCGCCATCCGCGCTCGTTCTTCGACTACTTCAACCAGCTCTTCGCCCAGGTCACGAACCCGCCTATCGACGCCCTGCGTGAGAGCTTCGTGACGTCGACCCTGCTCTATCTCGGCAACCACGGCAACATGCTCGAGGACATGCGCGACAACTGCCGCCTCGTGCGCCTCAAGACCCCGATCCTCACGAAGGACGAGTTCGACCGCATCTGCGCAATCGACCATGAGGGGTTCGAGGCACGCCGCTTCTTCGCGACCTACAGGCGCGATGGCGGACCCGATGCCCTCGAGAAGGCTTTGGACGAGCTCGGAGACGCTATCGAGTCTGCCGTCAAGGACGGCGTCAACATCATCATCATCTCTGACCGCGCTGCCGATGGGGAAGTTTCGATCCCGTCGCTGCTCGCGGTGGGCTCGGTCCACAACCGCCTGCTCCGTGCCGGCATCCGCACCCGTGCCGACCTCGTGGTCGAGTGCGGCGATGCGATCACGCCGCATGACTTCGCGACGCTCGTCGGCTACTCTGCCTCGGGCATCTACCCCTACATGGCGCATGACTGCATCCGCGAGCTGGCTGAAAAGGGCGAGCTCGGCAAGAGCGCCGAGGAAGGCATCGCGAACTACAACAAGGCGATTACCAAGGGCATCGTCTCCGTCATGTCCAAGATGGGCATCTCCACGATGCAGGGCTACCACTCCGCCCAGATCTTCGAGATCGTCGGCTTCTCCCAGGAGTTCGTGGACAAGAACTTCCGCAACACCGTGAGCCGCGTCGGCGGCCTCGGCGTGGCCGATGTGGAGCGCGAGTGCAATGAGCGCTACGACGAGGCAGAGGCCCTGAAGCTGAGCCCCGCCCCTGACCAGCTCGCAAGCTCCGGGATAACGAAATGGAGGCCCCTCGGCGGCGAGGACCACATGATCACCCCGCAGGTCATCTACTACCTGCAGCGTGCTGTCCGCGAGGGGTCCTACGATCTCTTCAAGGAGTACTCGAAGGCGCTCCATCCGAAGGGCCGCTCGATCGTCCTGCGCGACCTCTTGGAGTTCGTGCCGCTGGCTTCAGGCCCGGTGCCTCTGGACGAGGTCGAGCCGGCATCCGAGATCGTGAAGCACTTCACGACCGGCGCCATGTCGTACGGCGCCATCTCCGAAGAGGCCCACGAGTGCATGGCCATCGCGATGAACCGTCTCGGCGGCAAGTCCAACACCGGCGAGGGCGGCGAGAATCCTTCCCGCGAGACCACGCTCCCGAATGGCGATTCCAAGCTCTCCGCGATCAAGCAGGTGGCATCGGCACGCTTCGGCGTCACGAGCCGCTACCTCATGAGCGCCAAGGAGATCCAGATCAAGATGGCGCAGGGCGCCAAGCCGGGCGAGGGCGGACATCTGCCGGGCCGCAAGGTCTGGCCGTGGGTCGCCGAGGTCCGTCGCTCGACCCCGGGCGTCGGCCTGATCTCGCCTCCGCCCCATCACGACATCTACTCGATCGAGGACCTCGCTGAGCTGATCTTCGACCTGAAGAATGCCAACCCGGGTGCTCGTATCTCGGTGAAGCTCGTCTCCGAGGCAGGCGTCGGCACCATCGCGACGGGCGTCGCGAAGGGTGGCGCGAACAAGATCACGATCTCGGGCGCCAATGGCGGCACCGGTGCCGCTCCACGCGACTCCATCTACCATGCCGGCCTCCCGCTCGAGCTCGGCCTCGCCGAGACCCAGCAGACGCTGCTCCGCAATGGCCTGCGCTCCCGCGTGGTCGTCGAGGCGGATGGCAAGCTGATGGATGGCCGCGATGTGGCCGTGGCCTGCCTGCTCGGCGCCGAGGAGTTCGGCTTCGCGACAGCGGTCTGCATCTCCATGGGCTGCCTCATGCAGCGCGACTGCCAGCAGGATACCTGCCCGATCGGCCTTGCAACCCAGAACTGCAAGCTCCGCAGCTGCTTCGCCGGCAAGCCTGAGCACGTTATCAACTTCATGATGTACGTGGCTGAGGAGCTGCGCGAGTACATGGCCCAGCTCGGCTTCCGCACCGTCGAAGAGATGGTCGGCCATCCCGAGTGCCTGCGCCAGGTCCCCGTGGAGAACAACTGGAAGGCCAACAAGCTCGACCTCTCGCCGGTCCTGGCCCAGGTCACGAACGAGTATGGCCGCGACATCCCCGGTGCCGAGGCGAAGCACTACCTCGACAGCATGGCCATGGACTCCGGGCTCACGAGCACGCTCGATTCGACCCTCTTCATCCCCTATACGAAGAAGGCGCGCGAGTCGCTCACCCCGATCCACTTCCATGCGGACATCTCGAACGTGAACCGCTGCGTCGGCACGATGCTCGGCTCTGTCGTCACCGCATCGCATCCTGAGGGCCTCCCCGAAGGGTCGATCACGATCGACTGCGAGGGTTCGGGCGGCCAGTCCTTCGGCGCCTTCCTGCCGGCAGGCATCACGCTCAACATCTCGGGCGATGCGAACGACTACTTCGGCAAGGGCCTTTCCGGCGGCATCCTGACCGTCGCCCCGCCTGCGGATGCTACCTTCAAGTTCAACGAGAATGTCGCGATCGGCAACGTCGCCTTCTACGGCGCCACCTCGGGCAAGGGCTTCGTGAACGGCCTCGCCGGCCAGCGCTTCGGCGTCCGCAACTCGGGTGCCACGATCGTGTGCGAGGGCGTGGGCAACCATGGCTGCGAGTACATGACGGGCGGCGTGGCCCTGATTCTGGGCGAGGTCGGCCTCAACTTCGCAGCAGGCATGTCGGGCGGCATCGCCTATGTTTACGACGAGCACAAGACGCTTGCCGACCGCACGAACATGGACATGGTCAGCCTCCAGCCGATTGACGAGGATGATGCAGAGCTGATCCATAGCCTAATCGAGGAGCATGTCCGCCGCACGAAGAGCCCGCTTGGCATCAAGATGCTCTATCGCTTCAGCGATATCCTGCCGTATTTCGTGAAGGTCATCCCGCACGAGTACGCACGTGCTCTCTCGCTCACCCGTGAGGCAGAAGCCAAGGGCGCGAGCCACAAGGATGCGGTCGAGATTGCCTTCGAGACCATGAGGAAGGAGATGTAGCCATGGGAAAGCCAGGAGCATATCTCACGCTCGGCCGTGAGGAACATGGCATGCGTCCTGCACAGGAAGCGCTGCAGGACTTCGATGACCTGAGCCTGCCGCTCGACGACGAGAAGCAGATGGAGCAGGCAAGCCGCTGCATGTACTGTGGCGTCGCCTTCTGCCAGACCGGCATGTCCTTCGGGCCTGCCCGCACCTCGGGCTGCCCGCTCCATAACCTGATCCCTGAGTGGAACGACCTCCTGTATCGTGGACTCTGGAAGGATGCCCAGGAGCGCCTGAGCCTCACGAACCCCTTCCCCGAGTTCACGGGCAGGGTCTGCCCGGCCCTCTGCGAGGTGGCCTGCAACCTGGGCCTCCACGAGGAGCCGACGACCATCCGCGACAACGAGCGTGCCATCTCCGATCACGCCTGGGCCGATGGCGAGATGAAGCCGCTTCCCAAGGCGGCAGAGGATGCGAAGAAGGTCGCGGTCGTGGGCTCCGGCCCCTCGGGCCTCGCTGCAGCCTGGGAGCTTGCCCGTCGCGGCTTCAAGGTCACGGTCTTCGAGAAGAGCGACCGTGCCGGCGGCCTTCTGATGTATGGCATCCCGAACATGAAGCTGCCGAAGGACGTCGTCGAGCGCCGCACCCAGCTGATGCAGGATTCCGGCATCGATTTCGAGCTCTCCAGCGATGTCTGCGATCCTGAGGTGGCAGCCAGGCTTGCTGGCTTCGACGCTGTCGTCGTGGCTGCAGGCGCAGGTGCTGCCCGCACCCTCAAGGTGCCGGGCGCCGATGCGGAAGGCGTCGTCCTCGCGGTCGACTACCTGACCTCGTCGACGAAGTCGGTCCTCTCCGGCACGGAGCCGGCCATCTCTGCCAAGGGCAAGGATGTGGTCGTGATCGGTGGCGGCGATACCGGCACCGACTGCGTCGCGACCGCCCTTCGCCAGGGTGCCGCATCGGTCCATCAGCTCGAGTTCCTGCCGGCGCCACCTGACAAGCGCCGTGCGGGCAACGCGTGGCCTGAATGGCCGAACGTGAAGAAGACGGACTACGGCCAGCTCGAGGCTGCCGCTGTCCAGGGCGCGGATCCGCGCTCCTGGGCCTCCGATACCATGGAGGTGCTGACGGACAAGGCAGGCAAGGTCTCAGGCCTCAAGGTCGCCGACCTCGACTGGGCATCCGGCAAGCCGGTGCGCAAGGAAGGCTCGGAGCATGAGCTTCCTGCCCAGCTTATCCTCATTGCCATGGGCTTCTCCGGCCCGACCGCAGAGGTGCTCTCCGCGCTCGGTGTCGAGGACTATGACTTCCGTGGCGGCGTGCGCCCGACGCTCACCGCACAGGATGGGCATAGGGCCAAGGCGGCAGGCGATGTCCCCATCTTCGTGGCAGGCGATACCCGCAATGGCTCCTCGCTGGTCGTGACCGCCATTGCAGACGGTCTGGCCTGCGCAGCTGAGGTCGCAGCTGCCCTGTAGCGATACATACAGGCGCGAGCAGATGACGCTCGCGCCTGATTCTTTTTTCCACACGCCAGAGGCGTCGACTTGCTGGGAGGAGTGCCATGGCGGAAAGCAAGGATATGAAGCAGGATCAAGGGCAGGCCGAACCACCGGCACCTCAATGGGTCGATGCCGCAAAGGAGCCTGGACAGGATGAGCCGATCCCGCTCATGTGGGTCGAGGACGGCGCAGAGCATCCGTTCGAGCCTGTCGAAGGAGACCAGGAGCCTTGGCTCCAGGTCATGGGTTCGATGCTTGCACGGGAGAAGGGCATGGCGGGAGGAGCTCCCAAGAAGGAGCCGATGGACCCCGAAGAGGAGGAGCGCCGCAAGATGGACGACGACCTGCTGAAATGGGTCTGATCGGCCTGCCCAAACAGCTGAGGCAAGAGAAGGGTCCCGCCTTTGTGGCAGGGCCCTTCTCTCTTGTCTCTGGATGGTCTGGGCTCAGTCGGCAGCAGCGCTCGTCTGCTCTGCGGCAGGCGCGCCCTCGCCCTCGCCCATGATCTCGCCGTTGTAGTTCCTGCCTGCGACGAGAGGGGCAAGCGGCTCGCCTGCCAGGAAGGATGATGCCGCCTCGGGCCAGCTTGCCTCGGCATCCTCGAAGACCTGGAGGAAGTCCTTCGTGGAGGAAGCGCCAGTGGCAGGGTCCTTCCATTCATGATGGGCGGTGTTGCCGGATGCGCAGGCTGCCTCCGCATGGGCAGGATGGACGAGGGCGCCGAGCATCGAATAGGTGCGTGCCATCTCCTCGGCGTTCGTGAGTGCAAGCTCGGAGAGCCTGCCTTTGGGCTCCAGGGCATGATAGACGCGGCGGTAGTCGCGCACGGCGTAGCCGTACTGCTCGCCATTGACGGAGAGGCCGAAAATCTCGTGCGCCATCTGGGAGAAGAGGGCAGAGCCCACCTGCCCGATCCTGTCGGTCGTCTCGAGCGCTGCGAGGGACGCCTTGCCGGTCTCGGCTGCCTCCCTCCTGAGGAGCCAGAGGAGCCAGGAGTCGAGGTCTGCCTCGATCACGGCGTGCACCTCGCTCTGGGAGGAGGCAAGCTCAGGATCTGCCTCGATCAGGGCATATTGCTGCGCATAGATGAAGGGATGAGCGTGGGAGTCGAGCCAGTAGTGGGAGAAGAGGCCGAGCACGAAGGCACGCCCCAGCCTCTGGTCCTCGCTCACGAGGCAGTCCACGCTCTTCCTGAGGCACGTCAGGGCATCCGAAACCTTCTCTGCATGCATATCGTGGGCAAGGACATGGCAGGCGTGGTTGTGCGTCACCGGGCCGGTCCAGCGGAAGTAGAAAGGATCGGGTCCTTGGGCGCCGAGCGCATAGGCGAGCTTCTCCTCCTCGTCTTTGAGCACCTGGCCCGGAAGCGCAGAAGCGGTCCTTTCGGCGAAGAGGTTATGGGCGATCAAGGCAGGCATCGTGGCCTCACTTTCCATAGGATGTGTGGACGAAAGGCAGGGTTTGCAGGAATCGGCGTGCCGGCACATGGAAAGCCATAGAATGGATGCTTTGCTGGAACAAGGCATCCTCAAAGGTTCGTGAGCGGTGCATGCTTGGGAGAGGTCCTTCCTGTGAACTATGCCGAAATCGTCCTGCTGGGAGCGGCGCTCTCAGCTGACGCGTTTGCCGTGACGGTATCCAATGCTTGTACCTATACCCATGAACGCCGCCGCCGGCTCTTCCTGATGCCGGTCTTCTTCGGATTCTTCCAAGGCTTCATGCCTGTCCTCGGCTATGTGCTGGGCAGCGTCGCGGCCAATCTGATCGAGACCTACTCCGGCATCGTCACCCTTGTGATCTTGGGCATCATCGGCGGCAACATGATTGTCGAAGGGGCGCGTGCCCTGCGTGGGGGAGAGGCCGAGGCTGAAGAGGAGGAAGAGGAGGCGCGGAAGAGGTCCCAGGGGCGCCTCACGGTCTGGATGATCTTCCTCCAGGCCATCGCCACTGCCATCGACGCCTTCGCTGTCGGCGTCTCGCTGCGCGCCCAGGCTGTCGAGATCCTGCCGGCATCGGTCGTGATCGCGCTCACGACCTTCATCTTCAGCCTGGTCGCCCTCTTCATCGGCCGCAGGCTGGGAAAGCTTCTGGGAGACCGTGCCGAAGTGGCTGGCGGCATCGTCCTTGTCTGCATCGGCATCAAGGCCTGCTTCTTCTAGACTGAGAAAACCTCACATTTGTGGCTAAGGTCTGAAGCCTGTCTGCTCTCCGTTTATTGGGAAGAGGGGGCGGGTAGAGTCTCATGTTGGTTTGAAACGAATAAGCCGTCACATGGGAGGCGTGCATATGGATTTCCTGAAACGCATCTATCGGCATGGCAAGTCAAGCACCATGCTCTCCGGCGCCTTCCTGGCGCTGCTTGGGGTCATCTGCCTGGGCTACGGCGAGCAGACCGTCCTCGGCATCGTCCGCCTGGTCGGCATCGTCTCGCTGATCCTCGGCATCTGCAAGCTCGTCGATATCCTGGTCCACAAGGCGAACGATTCGGCAATCCTGGGCGCAGGCGTCGTGGAGCTCGTCCTCGGCCTCATCCTGACCCTTGCCCCGGATGCCTTCATCACGATCGTCTTCATCATCCTCGGCGTCGCCGTGCTTGGCTGCGGCGTGACCGCCCTGAACGACGGGAAGAGCGCCAGCAATTCCGGCGAGAAGATAGCCGGTGTCTGCAACATCGTGCTTGGTGTCATCATGGCCATCGCGCCCTTCGCCTTCCTCAATGCGGTGACGATCATCGCAGGCGTGGCCCTGCTCTTGGCCGGCATCACGCAGCTTGTCGCTGCGATGCGGATGCCGGAGGAGCCCTTCGCACAGGACCGCTGAGCGAAGCTGGCATGGCATGAAGCGCTGCGCCCATCTGCCCTGTGCAGGTGGGCGCTTCCTTTTGGCGGACGAATTGCTGCAGAATATGGCAAGGCCCCATGTTTTAGGCATGATGGTCGGCGAAATGTAGGACAATTGTGCATGAAATAGGAGAGCATTGATGCTGAAGGCCTCTCTCACGGGGGGACCGGGCACTCAGATGAGGGGGAAGACTATGGGAAACGTCACTCGGAGGGACTTCTTCGGCGTGGCAGGACTTGCCGCTGCGACATTGGGCCTCGGCGCCTGTGGCCAGGGCAGCTCCTCATCGGGAAGCTCCACGCGAGATCCGGTCGGCGCTGATTCTGACCTGATCGATGCTGCAAAGGCCGAAGGCACCCTCAATGTCGTGGGATCGTGCGCAGAGGAATATCTGGCTGCTGCCTGCAAGCATTTCAATGAGCTCTATGGGCTGCAGGTGAATTACAAGCACCTCTCGACCGCTGATGCACAGGCCCTGGTCGAATCCGAAGCAGGCGCTCCTACCCACGATGTCTGGTTCGGCGGCACGACCGATCCCTACAACATCGTGTCCGATGAGGGCTACCTCGACAATTCCTATCTGCCGAAGAACTCGTCCCACCTCATGAGCGAGTCCTACATGTCCTCGAACAATGACTGGTTCGGCATCTACAAGGGCCTTCTCGGCATCATGTACAACAAGGACGAGCTCGACCGCCTCGGCATCGATGCCCCGAAGGACTGGCCGGACCTCCTCGACACCTCCTGCCAGGGCCTCATCTGGACTTCGAACTACAGCACCTCCGGCACGGCCCGCCTCTTCCTCAATACGATCATCCAGACGTATGGCCACGACCAGGGCCTGAACTATCTCCAGCAGCTCGACAAGAACGTGCAGGTCTACACGAAGGCAGGAGCTATGCCCGTGAAGAGCCTCGGCACTGGCGAGGCTGTCATCGCAATCGGGTTCCTGCACGACGGGATCGCCCAGATCGAGGACAATGGCTATGAGAACATCGAGCTTGTGGCTCCTGCCTCTGGCGTCTCCTATGAGATCGGCGCCACGGCGGTGCTCAAGGGGGCCGCGCATCCGAATGCCGGCAAGCTCTGGCTCGAGTATGCCCTCTCGCCTGAATGCGTCGAGCTGGCAGACGACAATGGCTCCTACCAGACCCTTGTCATCGACAATGCCCATCAGCCCTCCCAGGTGAGCAAGCATGGCCTCAACCCTGACGATGTGATGGACTACGACTTCGATGATGCGAGGGAGCATACCGCCACGTATGTCCAGGAGATCATGGGGCTGATTGGCGGCACCGATTCGCGCTTCCAGGCGCAGTAAGATCTGCAGCGTGCAGGGGCTCCAGCGGTGGGGCCCCTTTTTTGCATTGCCAAGGGCCGGAGACAGACAGAATGGCATCCGTCTGTGGAAAACCGCTCTTGGCCGGTGCTGAAGAAAAAATCTAAGTGTGTCATGGGTAGATTATCTGCGAGCAGAACTGCAGGCATAAGGCGCTCAGCGCCTGTGAGAGAAGAAGGAAACCATGGAATTCAAGTTTCAGCGTTCGAAGGCCGGGACCATCCTGGCTGGCATCGCAGCCATCATCTTGGGTGTTGTCTGCTTCATGCGTCCCTCCAATGCCGCGCTCTTCATCACGAACGTGACAGGCTGGATCCTCATCATCTTCGGCATCGTCGGCCTCGTCACGGCCTTCGGCCACATCTCGATCATCCTCTCGCAGCTCGACTTCTATAACGGCCTTCTGAGCCTGCTTCTCGGCATCATGATCGTGAGCTGGCCGCAGTTCTTCGTCGCCTGGATCTTCATCCTGCTCGGCATCTACGTCATGGTGGCAGGGTTCAACACGCTGCTCTCCGCCAATTCGCTCCGCCTGCTCGGCATCAAGGGCTCAGGCGCAGCGATTGTCGCTGCCATCCTGATGGTCATCTTGGGATTCATGGTCATGATGTCACCGTTCACGATGGCGGACGTGTCGATGATGATCGCAGGCGTGGCGCTCGTCTATGCAGGCATCGTGTGCATCGGCGATGGGGTGCGCATGATCAAGGCGGACAAGGAATAGCATCCGCTCCCTGAGATAGGTGGCATCGGGGCCCCGGCTGTCCTTCATGGATGGCCGGGGCTTTTCTGTGCCGATATGCTGATCCGGATGGCCGTCTTGCGGGAGGGACGTCTGCCGTGCGGGTCCCTGATACGACAAGAATGATTTATCTGGGGGAAACAAGAGCAAACAATTGATGAAACAAAGCTGGGGTACTCTTTAGAGCATCAGATGCCGTGCAACTTGTGGCATCCTGAGACCAGATACGTGCCACCACTTCATAAGGGAGAGAGGCGTACATGGCAACAGACAAGGTAACAGCAGAGTATGGCAGCCTGCTCTTTACCGATGCTGACATGCAGGAGCGGCTTTCGAAGCCGACCTACAAGAAGCTGCAGACCGTCATCAAGAACGGCGATCCGCTGGACATCGACATTGCGAATGAAGTTGCCCATGCAATGAAGGAATGGGCGCTCGAGCATGGTGCGACGCACTATACGCACTGGTTCCAGCCGCTCACCGGCATCACGTCCGAGAAGCACGACAGCTTCATCAATCCGCGCGAAGACGGCACGGTGCTCATGGCCTTCAGCGGCAAGGAGCTGGTCCAGGGCGAGCCGGATGCATCCAGCTTCCCGTCGGGCGGCCTTCGTGCCACCTTCGAGGCCCGTGGCTATACGGTCTGGGATCCGACCTCCCCTGCCTTCATCAAGGACGAGGTCCTCTGCATCCCGACGGCCTTCATCTCCTACACGGGCGAGGCCCTCGACAAGAAGACGCCGCTCCTGCGCTCCGAGGTCGCCCTCGAGCAGCAGGCCAAGCGCGTGCTCAAGCTCTTCGGCCAGGATCCGCACCGCGTCTACACCACGGTCGGCCCTGAGCAGGAGTACTTCCTGATTAAGGAAGAGGACTACAAGCAGCGTCCGGACCTGATTCTCACGGGCCGCACCCTCTTCGGCTGCGAGCCGGCAAAGGGCCAGGAGCTCGAGGAGCACTACTTCGGCTCCATCCGTCCGACCGTGAACGAGTTCATGAAGGAGCTCGACGACGAGCTCTGGAAGCTCGGCGTCCCTGCCAAGACCAAGCACAACGAGGTCGCCCCTGCCCAGCATGAGCTGGCCCCGATCTTCGAGCGTGGCTCTCTTGCAATCGACGACAACCTGCTGACGATGGAGAAGATGCGCCTCATCGCCTCCCATCACGGCCTGGTCTGCCTGCAGCACGAGAAGCCGTTCGACTACGTCAATGGCTCCGGCAAGCACAACAACTGGTCGCTGTGCGCTGACAGCAAGAACCTCCTTGAGCCGGGCGACGATCCGAAGGACAACCTCCAGTTCCTCGTCTTCCTTGCCTGCCTCGTCGCAGCAGTCGACTCCCATGCGGACCTGCTCCGTCTTTCGGTCGCCTCTGCCGGCAACGATCACCGTCTGGGCGCGAACGAGGCGCCTCCTGCCATCATCTCCATCTTCCTGGGCGATGCCCTGACGCCGATCGTCGATGCCCTCATCAAGAAGGAAGAGCCGGAGAACCATGGCCGCGAGGTCATGGACTTGGGCGTCCCGGCACTGCCGAACGTCCTGCGCGACAACACGGACCGCAACCGCACCTCGCCGTTCGCCTTCACCGGCAACAAGTTCGAGTTCCGCATGTGCGGCTCCCAGCAGAACCTGTCCGACCCGAACGTCGTCCTCAATACTGCTGTGGCCGAGCAGTGCGACCGCTTCGTGCAGTATGTCGCTGACCGCTCCGATGAGGACTTCACCACCGTCGCCATGCGCTTCGTCCGCCACACCTTCCGTGACCACCAGCGCATCCTGTTCGACGGCAATGGCTACTCCGAGGAGTGGGAGGAGGAGGCAGCACGCCGCGGCCTTCCGAATCTCAAGTCCACGCCTGATGCCCTTCCTGCCCTCATCAAGCCGGAGAACATCGCCTTCTTCCAGAAGTACGGCGTCCTCTCCGACTCCGAGATCCATGCCCGCTACATCGCGAAGGCCGAGCAGTATGCAAAGCTGCTGAACATCGAGGTCAACACGATGGAGTACATGGTGCGCCATCTGTACCTGCCGGCACTGTCCGCCTACTCCGGCGACATCGCCCAGTCCGTCGCCACGAAGGAAGCCATCGGCATCGAGGCCAAGGCCGAGAAGGATCTCGTCAAGACCCTGACCGACGGCATCAACGCTATCGCTGCCGATGTGGATGCGCTCGTCGCAGCCAATGACACAGCCAAGGCGAACGACGATATCCAGGACGAGGACGACGCCTATCGCGACAATGTCATCCCGGCAATGACTAAGCTGAGGGCAGAGGTCGACGCAATGGAGAAGGTCTGCAGCCACGACTACTGGCCGGTGCCTTCCTACAACAAGATGCTCTTCTACGTCTAAGGACGTTCGTCCACCAGATGCACCACGTGCCCCATCTGCCACAGAGCGGATGGGGCACGCTTTTTGTGGCCTGGCATTGAGCCACAAGGCGCACATCCCTTCCCGGTACAATGGAGCAAGAACGATTCAACCGGGGAGGTCCCGATGACAGATACCGAAACCGCCACGCCAGAGGTGGCCACAAGCGAGAAGCCACGCCGCACGATTGCCGTGATCGACGGCAATTCCCTCATGCACCGTGCCTACCACGCGATCATGCAGCCCATGAGCGCACCGGATGGCCGTGCCACGAATGCCCTCTTCGGCTTCTTCAACATGTTCATCAAGCTTGTGGAGACCTTCCATCCCGATGGGGTGATCTGCGCCTTCGACAAAGGCAAGCCCCAGGTCAGGATCGATATGCTGCCGCAGTACAAGGCACAGCGTCCGCCGATGGACGAGGCGCTCCACGAGCAGTTCCCGATGGTGAAGGAGCTCCTCAAGGCGCTCGATGTGCCGGTCTGCGAGTGCGAAGGCTGGGAGGGCGACGATATCCTCGGGACCCTCGCGAAGCGGGGCGAGGATGAAGGCTACGAGATGCTGCTCTTCACGGGCGACCGCGACATGTACCAGCTCGCGACCGATCACGTGAAGGTCGTCTCGACGAAGAAGGGCGTCTCCGATGTGCAGATCATGACGCCAGAGTCGGTGGACGATCTCTATCACGGGATCACGCCTGCCCTCGTGCCCGACTTCTATGGCCTCAAGGGCGACACCTCCGACAATATCCCGGGCGTCCCGGGCATCGGCCCCAAGAAGGCAGCAGCCCTCATCGTGAAGTATGGGGACCTCGATCAGGTGATCGCCCATGCAGACGAGGTCAAGGGCAAGATGGGGGAGAACCTGCGCGCCCATATCGACGATGCGCTCCTCTCCCGCAAGGTCGCGACCATCCGCCGTGATGCCCCGATCGATATCGACCTGGCCGATGCGAAGTTCCCGACCTTCGACCCTGCCGAGGTCACGAAGGAGTTCAGCGCGCTCGGCTTCACGGGGATGACAAAAAGGCTCGTGGGCCTCGAAGGCGCAAAGGGCGGAGAGGCTTCCACAGTTGAGGAAGAGACCGTAGCGCTTCCGAAGGCAGTCTCCGGCGAGAAGGCCGAGAAGGCCCTGGATGCTGCACTCAAAGCTGGAGAGTGGGTCGGCGCTTCGTTCGAGTCGCCTGCCCAGAAGAAGCAGATGGCGCTCGACCTCTTCGACGATGAGCCGAAGCAGGTGCTCTGGCTTGCGACCGCCCATGCGCTCATGCGCTTTGCCGCCGGCGAGGCGCCAGAGGTCCTCGTGCGGCTCGTGCATGAGGGGAAGATCGCCTCAGGCGATGTGAAGGCGCTCCTCCATGCCATCTATCCCATGGATTCAGCCGACGAGGCCCTGATCGAGGAGAACGACGTCGACCCTGCCCGCATCTTCGATGTGGCGGTCGCCGACTATCTGCTGCGCTCCGAAGGCGTCTCCTACCTCGTGCCGGACATCTTCTCCCGCGTGATGCCGAGCGCCCTGCCGGAGGCAACCGACAAGATCCCCGAGGCGGCACTCGATGCCTTCGGGTCCTGCCTTCTTGTGGAGCCGCTCCAGAAGCATATGGAGGAAGATGGGTGCCAGGAGCTCTTCTCTGAGGTGGAGATGCCGCTTCTTCCCGTCCTCCTCATGATGGAACGCACCGGCCTCCATGTGGATCCGGGCGAGCTCAAACGCCAGAGCGCAGAGCTTGGGGCCGAGATATCGGCGATGGAGGACAAGATCCACGAGGAGGCAGGCGAGGACTTCAACATCGACTCCCCGCAGCAGCTCTCCCACGTGCTCTTCGAGGTGCTGGGCCTTCCGACCGCCGGCCTCAAGAAGACCCGCAAGGGCTTCTATTCGACCAATGCGAAGGTCCTCTCTGACCTTGCCCAGGACAACGAGATCGTGCAGGAGGTGCTCGACTACCGCGAGCGCAACAAGATCCGCTCGACCTATCTCGATGCCCTGCCTGAGGACATCCGCAAGGATGGGCGCATCCATACGACCCTCAACCAGACCGTGGCAGCCACGGGCAGGCTCTCGAGCTCCGACCCGAACCTCCAGAACATCCCGACCCGTTCCGAGCTGGGGCACAGGGTGCGCACCGCCTTCACGGTGCCTGAGGGGTCGGTCTTTTTGGCCTGCGACTATTCGCAGATCGAGCTCAGGCTGCTTGCGCATCTCTCCTGCGACGAGCATCTGGTCGAAGCCTTCAATTCAGGCGCCGACTTCCATCGCACGACCGCTGCCCGCGTCTTCGGGGTGCCGGTCGAGGAGGTCACGCCGGCCCAGCGCAGCCGCGCCAAGGCCGTGAACTTCGGCATCGTCTACGGGCAGCAGGCCTATGGCCTTGCGACCTCGCTCAAGATCCCCCGCGCAGAGGCCCAGCAGATGATCGACCGCTATTTCGAGGTCTATCCGGGCGTCCGCACCTATCTCGACTGGTGCGTGCAGTTCGCGCGGGAGAATGGCTATGCGCTCACCGCCTATGGCAGGCGCCGCTATACGCCCGATATCAAGAGCTCCAACTTCCAGAGGCGCTCCTTTGCTGAGCGCACCGCGATGAACCATCCGATGCAGGGCACCGCCGCTGACATCATAAAGATGGCGATGGTGGAAGTGCCAGCGAAGCTCAAGGAGGAGGGGCTCCGCTCGAAGCTCATCCTCCAGATCCACGACGAACTCGACTTCGAGGTGCCGGAGGACGAGATCTCTGCCCTCTCCGAGCTCGTGAAGGACACGATGGAAGGGGTGGCCGAGCTCCGGGTCCCGCTGATCGCAGAGGTCAGCTATGGGAAGAACTGGGCTGAGGCGAAATAGGAAGAGGCCAATGGCTAGCTTTGATGAATTTGCCCGTGCAAACCATATCGAGGAGGCGCCTGAGCCTTCCCGGATGAAGGTCACGGTCTATACGGACGGATCGAGCCGGGGCAATCCTGGCCCCGGCGGCTACGGGGCGGTGATCCTCTACGAGGACCGCAGGGGAGAGGTGCACCAGCGCGAATTCTCGCAGGGCTATAGGCTCACGACGAACAACCGCATGGAGCTCATGGGCGTGATCGTCGCGCTCGAGGCGCTGAAGCGCCCCTGCGAGGTCGAGCTGCACTCCGACTCCCAGTACGTGGTCAATGCCTTCAACAAGCATTGGGTCGAAGGCTGGCAGAAGCGGGGCTGGAAGACGGCCTCGAAGCAGCCTGTCAAGAACCCCGACCTCTGGAAGCGCCTCCTGGCTGCAAAGAAGCCGCACAATGTGCGCTTCGTCTGGGTCAAGGGCCATGCGGGGCATGAGTACAACGAGCGCTGCGACGAGCTTGCGACGACAGCGGCCGATGACAGGAGCTCCTGGATCGAGGATGCGGGCTTCGAGGGTTAGGGAGCCTCATTCCTCCAGGGTGCAGATATAGACGTCGCGCCTGCTGCCATAGAGCTCCACGCCGGTCTTGATGGCATGGAACCCGGACATGATGAAGTTCGAGGAGCTGTGCAGGTTGCAGGGCGAGACTGATGCCAGAAGCGTCGTGACGTTGTGCTTGCGGGCGACGAATTTCGCGATATCGATCATGCACAGCTGGAGGCCGAACCCCCGGCAGTCCGACTTG
>OMTG01000001.1 GCA_900313905.1 uncultured Actinomycetes bacterium
ATATCGTAGCATGAGGCGGATGGTTCGACGATTTATCACCTAACTTGTAGACCCATGTATCATCTGGATGATGGCAGGGGTGATCTTCTTGAAGAAGCGCTCATAGTAGTTGAAGCAGATGGCAGCGAGGATGGCGGGAAGGACCTGGGACTGGTAGCCGATCATGTGGACCTGGGCAAATCCGAAATCCCAGGTGTATTTCGCCCAGTCGGCCGCCGTTGCGCTCGGGACGTTGTAGGCGTTCATGAGCTGGCCGGAGACGAGCGTGAGGCCGAGCACGATGCCGAGCATCGGGGTGCCGCCCATCTTCTTGGTGATGGACCAGCAGATGCCGACAGGGATGCCGAGATGGAAGACGGCCTCGCCGATCAGCCACAGGAAGCTGTAGACGCCGGTCCAGAACTGGGAGAGGCTTGCGAGCGTCTGGGTGCCATCAGGCCCGAAGTAGGGCATGTCGCCCAGGACGTTGCGGAAGCCGAGGATGAGGCCGCCGGTGATGATGGCGGGGATGAGGGGCGCGAAGACTTCGGCAATGGCGCCCATGGCCTTCTGGAGCGGGTTCTGGTTGCCAGCGGCAGCTGCCTTGACATCGGCCTTGGAGGCCTCGGACACGCCAGAGATGGCAACGAAATCATCGTAGAAGTCAGCCACATCGTTGCCCGTGGATGACCTGGAACTGTCCAGCCTGGGTGAAGCTGCCCTTCACGGACTTGAGTGCCTCGATTGCTGGCACATCAGCCTTCGCAGGATCCGCCAGCGCAAAGCGCATGCGGGTCATGCAGTGGGTGACCGCGACGATGTTGTCGCGTCCGCCGACGAGCTTCAGAAGCTCTGTCGCGTCTTCCTGATACTTTCCCATTTCTCCTCCGCTTGTCCTGGGCCTTGGCCCTTCTCTCCCGACAACCTATTTGAATATGTTGCTCTCGTTGAGAACAGAATACGTCATACCTATTTGAATAGGTATGCAAAATATCAATCGTCGCTGACGGCATGTTTTCAGCCGCGAGCGGCATGCTTCCCTTCAGGGGAATGCAGGGCGGCTCCCTACATCCGCGGCATTCGCGCGGGAGATCAGCGGAGGCATGCAGGATGATGAACGTTCTGTCAGATGTGGGCAGGGGAGCTGAGGTGGGGGCCTTCCATTCCGCTACCATCGATTGGGACCTATTCAGATGGGAGCTATCACCGTGAAGGCCGTCTACGACCAGATCTACAACGACCTCCTCGAGCAGATCGAGGCTGGGAAATATCCTTACCAGTCATTCATCCCTCCCGAATCGGAGCTCGTGAAGGAATACGCCTGCTCCCACAACACCGTGCGCCGCGCCATCAGGCTGCTTGCGCAGGGCGGCTATGTGCAGCCCATCAATGGCAAGGGCGTCCGCGTCATCTGGCTCCCCGCCGAGCGGGAAGTCTTCAAGATCGGCGGCATCGAGACCTTCAAGGAAGCGGCTGAGCGCAGCAGGCTGCAGGTCGTGACCAAGGTCCTCTCGATCGAGCACGAGACCGTGACCGATGCCTTCGCGTGCGAGAGCGGCTTTCCTGCAGGAAGCGATGTCACGCATGTGGAGCGCGTGCGCTGCATGGACGGGCATGCCGCGATCCTCGACCGCAACTGGTATCTGACCGAGCTCGTGCCGGACATCACGCCCGAGATCGCTTCGGATTCGATTTATGCGTATATAGAGAGCACCCTGGGGATGCGCGTCGCCACGAGCAGGCGCACGTTCACCGCCGAGAAGGCGCTCAGGGCAGACCGCGAGGCAATCGATCTTGGAAGCTACGACTTCGTGGCCGTGGTCACCAACCACACCTTCAACGGCGATGGCATCATGTTCGAATACACGCAGTCGCGCCACCACCCCGAGCACTTCTCGTTCACGACGGTAGCCCTGCGCGACCAGCGCTAGCAGAGGCCAAGGCCGCCTTGCTCTGCAAGGATGCCAGCAGGCTGAATATCCGATTCAATGCAGAAAGGGCCCGGCGCGTGCGCCGGGCCCTTGAATGGTTGGTGGAGGTGCGGAGAATCGAACTCCGGTCCAAAATAAACCCCTGACAGGTGTCTACAAGCTTATCCGCTGCTTGGATTTAAGATGCCGCGCACGCAGTGGCCCGCGCTTGGCATCCGAGCGGGTTCAGTCTTGGCTCCACGCATACCAGCTACGTCGCGGAGTGCAGCTCCCTGAAATGACGTCGCCCCGGGAACAGGAGCAATTCCCGGCTTGACGGCTGCTAATTAATTAAGCAGCGAGGGCGTAAGAGCCCTGATAAGAGTTGTCGTCAATTCAATTTGACGGTACCCCTGTTTAACGTGGCGAGGAGACCACGGCCTGCTGCCCATCTCAGGTCTACCCTGTCGAAACCAGTCACCCCCAAAAGCGTCTGTATATCATACCCCGCAGAAGCCGAATCCATGCAGGAAAGCAGAAGTTCTCCGGAACACAAAGGAGGCGGCCTGCACAGAGCTGGCCACCTCCCTCATGATGCACGCGCATGCCGTTGCCGGAGGTGCTACTCCTCGACAAGCTCGAACATGTCAGGACCTACGCCGCAGACCGGGCAGACATAGTCTTCCGGCAGCTCGGGCGTATCGACCTCGACCTCGTAGCCACAGACGGTGCACACGAACTTGTAGGTCTTCTTCTCTTCGTCGGCCATGGATGTTTCCTCTCCTTATGGGTATCCCATCCAACCATAGGAGGCGCATGCCTCCTATGGCATGTAACTTTAGCTTATTTCCGGCACAAAGGAAGAGGCCTTTGGCGGCGTCTTCCCCTTGAGGGTCGAATGATAGTACGCATAGGTCAGAAGCGGCGCATCGGAGAGCACCTCGGCATCTGCAACCTCGCCCACGAAGACCATATGGGTGCCCACATCGAGCTTCTGGACGACCTTGCAGGCCAAGACCGCCGCTGCATTCTGCGCCACATACGGATCGCCCAGGCTCGTGTGCAGGGTGTCCTCGCCAGCATACTTCGCGAAGTTTGCGCCCGTGCGGAAGCCGAATCGCCCGATGAAGGGCATATCTGCCTCCTGGGTGAGAGGCACCAGGGCGAAATGCCCAGCCTGCTCGATCACGCCTTCGGTGAAGTTGTCCTTGTTCACGGCCACCATAACCTGCAGCGGCTTCGAGGTGAGCTGCAGGCCGGTATTGATGACGCAGCCGCTTTCGCGGCTTCCATCAGATGCCGACACCACATAGAGTCCGGACGTGAACTTGAAGAGCGCTTTTCCATTCATGGTGCATCCCTTCTCCTCTGGACGGCGCATCCGTCCAGCCTTAGCGGCTCCGTTCCTTGAGGGCACGCTGGATCTCGCGGTCCTGGTCCCTCTTTGCCATGTCCGCACGCTTGTCGTAGAGCTTCTTGCCCCGTGCGAGGGCGATGGTCAGCTTCACGCGGTTGTGCTCGTCGAAATAGATCTGCAGCGGGACGATCGCCGTGCCGCGCACCCTGAGCTTCTGGTCCAGGTACAGGATCTGCCGCTTGTGCAGCAGGAGCTTCCTTCTGCGGTCGGGATCGGGGTTCCAGACGCCGCCATTCGCGTACGGATGGATATGCATGCCGTTCAGCCATACCTCGCCGCCCCGGATCAGGACGAAGGTATCGTTCAGCTGGACGGCGCGGTCACGGAGGCTCTTCACCTCGGTGCCCGTGAGCTCGATGCCAGCCTCGAAGGTCTCGTCGATGAAATAGTTGTGGGAGGCGGCACGGTTCCGTGCGATGACCTTGATGTCAGGCTTGTGCTGCTTAGGCATCTTCCCCCTCCTTCCCATCATCTGCGTGGATGAGCTCGAGGAGCGCCTTGCAGGCTTCGGTGCCCACCAGATCCCTGGCGCGGATCGTGAGCTCGGTCGCGAGATTGCGGTTCCCGAAATCAGCCGCATCGGAGGCGCAGAAGAGGAGGCAGACCGCAATGTCGGCATTGGCCCCATCCGGCAGGCCTTCCTTGCCGAGAAGCTCGGTCGTCTCCTCGTCCGTCACCTCATCAGGATCATGGTCGGTGCCCTTTGCGGCCTCGAGCATCTCGGTCAGCTTCTGGTCGTCTCCCATATCGAGGCGACGTGCTGCACGCAGCGCAGCAGCCTGGGTCTCGGGCTTTCCCGCTGCCCCAAAGTACTCGGAGAAGTTCGCGAAGGCACGGGCAAGATGGCGGGCATCGCTTGCCCGCGAGAAGACCGAATAGGTGAGTCCCAGATACTCCTGCATGTCGCCATTCGTGCGGTAGAGCTCCGCCAGATCGAGCCGGGCACCGCAGTCCATCGGGTTCCAGCGCACAGTCTGCTTCAGGGCCTCCTGCGCCTCTTCGTAATCGCCGAGCCTCACGCAGGCGAGCGCCAGGTCGGAATAGAGGCGGTCGAACGGCTCGCCGACATCCTCGAGCTGGCGTGGATCGTTCTCGACCCTGCGGTAGGCCAGACGCTCGAAGAGGGTCGGGAAGCTGAACCACTGCGTGTCCTCGGTCGTGGGGCAGTTCTCTGCGACATATTCCTCGGCATCCTCAGCCAGGGCCGCAAGGCGCTTCTTCGCCGCCTCGGTCTGCCCATCGACCATGAGGGATTCAGCCGATACGAGCTCGTCTTCCAGATTGGTGTTTGCCATATCATCCCATCCAGCAGCAGGGGGGTGTCCCTTTCTGCTGCGTATCAATGCGTTTCAGGTGATCTATTCATTCCTACCCCGTGAGGCTTTTCTTGATGCAGCCCCCTGGCGCGAGGCGAGGCTGAAGCCGATATGCCCCCGCACCGCGTCGACATCCTCCACCACGACCGCAATCCGCTGCCCCAGCTGGTAGCGCCTGCCTGACTGCTCGCCGGTGAGCGTGAGGTGCCGCTCGTCGTAGTCGAAGCGCTCGTCCCCCAGAAGACGCAGGGGCAGGAGCCCCTCTGCGCAGGTGTCATCCAGGCAGACGAAGAGGCCGAAATGCTCGACCCCGTCCACGATGCCCGGGAAGGCCTCCCCGATATGGCTGGCATAGAGCTCCGCCATCTTCACTTCCTGGGACGCACGTGCCGCCGCATCGGCCACCCGCTCCTGATCGGAGCAGTCCCGGCAGAGCTGTGGCAGGAGCTTCTGCACCTCGCGCTGCTCCTTCGTGTCGAGCTGCTTGGCCAGAAAGGCCTTGAGGGCACGGTGCACCGTGTCATCCGGATAGCGGCGGATAGGCGAGGTGAAGTGGCAGTAGGCCTTCGTGCCCAAGGCATAATGCCCTTCGTTGTGGTCGAGGTAGATGGCCCTTTTCTGGGCTCTCAGGAGCATGGTCGAGACCATGTAGGCACAGGGCTGCCCTGATGCCTTCTCGAGCACTGCTCCCAGGGCATGGGGGTCTCCCAGCGTGAAGGCAAGCGTCTCATCGGCAGAGTCGAAGAGATCGAGCTCCTTGAAGACCGGGACGAGCTCCTCCAGATTGTCCTCGAGCGGTGCCTCATGCACGCGGTAGGCGCACCCCACCTCGTGGTCCGCTAGGATCTTGGCGACCGACTCGTTCGCGATGAGCATGGCCTCTTCGACGAGCGAGGTCGCAGGCGTCTTCACCCTGATGGAGACGCCGACCGGCTTTCCTTCCCCATCCAGCTGGACCTTCGCCTCACGGGAGGGGAAATCGAGGGCGCCCCGCCGCTCGCGGACCTTGAGCCTCAGGCGCGCCACCTCGTCGAGCACATGCAGGCTCTGTTCGACCTCCTCGCGCCCCTGCACGGATTCGGGAAGCTCTCCCTTTCCCGCCAGGAAGGCATCCACCTCGTCGTAGGTGAGCCGTGCCCTGCTCCGCATCGCCGCCTTCATGGGCGCGGCCGAGACGATCCGCCCTTTCCGGTCAAGCTTCATCCTCACGGCCATCACAAGCCGGTCCTCATGCGGCACGAGGGAGCATACCCCATTCGAGAGCGCCTCGGGCAGCATCGGAATCACCCGGTCGGCCAGATAGACCGAGCAGGTACGCCGCCTGGCCTCGAGATCGAGCGCAGATCCCCACCTGACATAGTGGGTCACATCGGCTATGCAGACGAGCACCTCATAGCCGTCATCCAGCTTCCTGCCGCCGACCGCATCGTCGAAATCCCGGGCATCAGCAGGATCGATCGTGACCAGGCAGGCATCCCTGAGGTCGGCTCTGGCCCTGTCTTTGGCAAGTGCCTCGTCGACTCCCGGCACAAGACGGGCTGCTTCCTGTTCGACGGCCTCGGAGAAGCTCTGCCGCAGGTCATAGGAGGCGATGATGCTCTCCATCCCGAGATCGAGCTCGTCGGCAGACCCCATCCTGCGCTCGATGGTTGCCGTGCCGGCGTTGGTGCGGGATGGATATTCGAGGATGCGGGCCATCACGATGTCTCGGTCAGCCACTCCCAGCTTCCTGTCGGATGCGTCCTCGGGGACCATGAAGAAGTCATGGGTGATGCGGGTGTCGAGCGGCACGAGCGCCCTGATGGGTCCTGCGTCCTCATAGCGGCAGAGCAATGTCTTCGCACTCCGCTCGATCACGGACTGGACATAGGCCAGCCGATCGCCATTTCGGGTAGTCGAGAGGCTCACCGCCACGGTATCGCCGTTCATTGCCTCGCGGATGCCATGGCGGGCAACCTGGAAGACGCCTCCCTCGGTGGCGACCGTCGCCGCCCCGCCTTCGCGGATGCGGATCGTGCCGGTATAGGCGACCCTGTTGCGGTGGCGGTTGGTGTGGTTCCTGGACTGCTTGCGCTTGGGGCGGCGCATAGGGACCTCCTTGGAGAAAAATGAGGGCGGCGCGCGGTATCGCGCACCACCCTCATACTAGCGCTTGTGTTCAGCCCTCCGCTATACGTTCAGATAGCGGCGCATCGCGATGGCGGAACCGAAGAGGCCGATTGCGACGCCGACCAGGATGAGCAGGCCATAGGTCTGCATGATGACAGCCTGTGAGAGGCTGAAGGACAAAAACGAGATCTGGTCCTGGATCCTCGGCAGGAGGTTCGAGATGACCGCCTGAAGGGCGCAGATTGCGAGTATGGCGCCAACCAGGGCCTCGATGGCGCCTTCGGCCACGAACGGCCCGCGGATGAAGCCATTCGAGGCACCGACCAGGCGCTCGATACCGATCTCGCGGCGACGTGCCGAGATGGAGAGGCGAATCGTGTTGTTGATGAAGACGAAGGCGACGAAGGTGAGGAGCACCACAAGCACGATCGCGATCACGCGGATGTAGGACGTGACCGTGAAGAGGCGCTCGACTGTCTCGCGGCCATACTGGACCGAGGAGGCAGGATCGGAGCCATCTGCCACTGAAGCGAAGTCCTCGTCGTCGATCAGCTTGTTCGCGACGCTCTCGACCTGCTGGGGGTCATCGAGCTTGATCACGAGGGAGGCAGGGACCGGGTTCGTGCCGTCGAGGGCAGCGACTGCGTCCTCGGCGTTCTTGTTCGACATCGTGGCCTTGTACTCCTCAAGAGCCTCTTCCTTGCTCTTGTAGGTGACGGATTCCACGTCGTCCCAGCCCTGGATCTTCGTCTGGAGGGCATCGACGGCATCCTGGGATGCATCATCGGAGAGATATGCCTGGATGGTGACCTTGTCCTCCACATTGCCCACCATGTTGTCGACAAGGGCCGACAGGAACACGAAGGTGCCGATGATGAAGAGGGACAGGAAAATCGTGACGACAGCTCCGAACGTAGTGCCGAAATTGCGCCTGAAGTGGTGCATGGCCTCGCGGAGCGAATAGCCGATGTTAGAGGGTGCCATAGTTGCCGTAACCTCCTCTCTCCTGGTCACGCACGACGTGGCCAGCCTCGAGTGCGATGACACGGCGACGCATGGAGTCGACCATCTCGCGGTCGTGCGTTGCCATGACGACGGTGGTGCCTGCACGGTTGATGCGGTCGAGCAGCTTCATGATGCCAAGCGAGATGGCCGGGTCGAGATTGCCGGTCGGCTCATCGCACACCAGAAGCGGCGGCCTGTTCACCATGGCGCGGGCGACAGCGACACGCTGCTGCTCGCCACCGGACAGCTGGTCTGGATAGTTGTCCATCTTGTCCTGAAGTCCGACAAGGCGCAGCACCTCAGGCACCTGGGCCTTGATGACCGACTTGGGCTTGCCGATGGCCTCGAGGGCGAATGCGACATTCTCGTAGGTGGTTTTGCCCGGCAAGAGCTTGAAGTCCTGGAAGACGCAGCCGATCTGGCGGCGCAGATACGGCACCTTCCAGTTGCGCATCACGGTGAGGTCCTGGCCTGCGACCATGACCTTGCCCTTGGTGGCACGCAGCTCGCGGGTGATGAGCTTGATGAAGGTGGACTTGCCAGATCCGGAATGGCCGACGATGAAGACGAACTCGCCTGGGTAGATGTCGACGCTGACATCCTCCAGTGCCGGCTTGTTCGGCTGGGCCTTGTAGATGAGCGTCACATGCTGGAACGAGATCGTCGGCGTCCCCTCATGCGGAACCTGGTGCTGCGCATCGCCCGCAAGGCCTGCATACGAGGTGATCCCGTCTGTCCCATCATCCGCGGCAGCAGAAGCCGTCACGATCTGGGACTGCTGCTCAGACGGATGCTCGACGGACGGAACGCTGAAGACTGCCGTTCCCTCCACCTCGCTCATCTGGGCTTGCCCAGCTGCGGGCTCGTCCTCAGGCTGCGCCGGCTCATCCAGGTCATCAGATGCAGCGACATCGGCGCCCTGCACAGCGGCGTCGTCGAGGTCCAGGTCGTCATCGATATCGAAGCTGGCATCGTCCTGCGGCTCCTGCTGGGATGCAGCAGCCTTCTCGGCGACGCTGGCATAGATCGATTCCATGACGGAGGACTCTTCGTCTGATGCGCTGCCTGCTGAAGCGTGCGCTTCAGCATCTGCATTGGCCGTGTTGTCTGGTGCCTGTTCTTGTTCTATTGGAGCGGGCGTCTGCAGGGCGCCGGTATCTTCCAGCTCTTCATTCCCCTGCCGCTCCGGACTGCGAAAGTGATTGGCCACAGAAGCTCCTTCTTAGATCAGCAATCAGCGGACAGATTAACAAATCATAGCAGCCATGCAGCACCCTCATGGCTTTGTTGCGCAAACACCTAGGAAAACGCATGAATTGTCCGCCAAGCCCGAGCTTCCTGGAAAAAAGGTCCAGCCATCCTGTGGGGTGGCTGGACCTCCTGTCTGCGGATATGCCGTGGTCCCTACGCCTTCAGGAAGTCGCGGGTGGCCTGTGCGATTCCTTCGCCGTCGAGCCCGAAGTGGTGGAGCAGGACATCGCCATTCGCGGAGGTGCCGAAGCTCGAAAGCCCCACGCGATGGCAGGGTACCGGAAGCTTCTCTCCCAGAAGCTCTGCCAGGGCAGAACCCATGCCACCGTAGATGGAGTGCTCCTCGCAGGTCACCACATGACCCGTCTTCGACGCAGAGGCAAGGATGGTCTCCTCGTCGAGCGGCTTCACCGAGAAGATGTCGAGGACCTCGGCCGAGATTCCCTCCTTCTCGAGGATATTCGCTGCATCGAGTGCCTGCGATACCTCGACGCCACAGGCAGCAAGCGTCACATCCGTGCCCTCACGGACACGTCCCGCAAAGGGAATGCCGCCCTTGAAGCTGTCATCGTAGACCAGGGGCACCTTGTGGCGGCCAAGCCTGACGTAGACCGGGCCCGGGAAATGCGCTGCCTGGCGGATGGCCGCCTTGGCGGCATAGTAGTCAGCCGGCACGAGCACACGCATATGCGGCAGGACCCGCATGAGCGTGATGTCCTCGAGCATCTGATGGGTTGCGCCATCCTCGCCGACCGTGACGCCTGCATGCGTCGGGCAGATCTTCACGTTCAGCTTGGAGTCGCAGACCGTGTTCCTGATCTGGTCATAGCAGCGCCCCGTGCCGAAGACGGCAAAGGAGCCCGTGAAGACCGTGCGTCCCGTCAAGGCAAGGCCTGCTGCGACATCGATCATGTTCTGCTCTGCGATGCCCACATCGACGAGCCGGTCCGGATCATAGGCGCCAAGCACGGACGTCTTCGTGGAGCCGGCAAGATCCGCATCCACAGCCATCACGTCGAGGCCTTCCTCGACGAGCTCGACCAGCGTCTCGCCGTAGGCCTCGCGGGTCGCCCTCTTAGTCATTGCTGTCCTCCTTCAGGAGCTCGGCGCGTGCTGCCTCGAGCTCGGCGAGGGCTTCGGCGCCCTGCTCCGCGCTCGGCGCGTTGCCGTGCCAATTCACTTTGTTCTCCATGTAGGAGACACCCTTGCCCTTGACCGTGTGGCAGATGATGACGGAAGGCTGCTCAGCATGGGCGAGCGCCTCAGCCGTTGCATCCTCGATTGCCTGGATATCATGTCCGTCGATCTCCTGCACATGCCAGCCGAAGGCGCGGAACTTCGCTGCGACATCGCCGAGAGAGCAGACGTCGGTGACCTTGCCATCGATCTGGAGATTGTTGAGGTCGACATAGCAGGTGAGGTTGCCGAGCTTCCGGTGGGCAGCGAACATGGCCGCCTCCCAGTTCTGGCCCTCCTGGAGCTCGCCGTCACCAGTGATGACGAAAGCATGGCGAAGGGGAGCGCCCTTCTTCTGCGCATCGAGCCTGAAGCCAAGGGCGGCTCCGCAGGATACCGAAAGGCCCTGTCCGAGCGACCCTGAGCAGACCTCGACGCCGGGGCAGCGCTTCGAGTCAGGATGGCCCTGCAGCTTGCTGCCGAGCTTTCGGATGGAGAGCATCTCGTCGTCGGTGATCCAGCCCAGCTGATGGAATACGCCATAGAGCGCCGGTGCGGCATGGCCTTTCGAGAGGATCATGAAATCGCGGCCTGGCCAGGAGGGATCTTTCGGATCGTAGTCCATGAGGCCAGAGAAATAGAGGACGGACAGGATGTCCGTGGCGGAAAGCGATCCGCCCGGATGCCCCGATCCGGCCTCGGTCAGCATCTGTATGACATCATGGCGAACAGCATTCGCCACAAGCTCTATCTCGTGCGTCGAGCAGTGCGGTGCCCTGCTCTCGCATGTCTTAGCCATAGCACTCCCGTCTTCGCGGCTCCGATGCCCACAGATGGGCATTCCTGTTTCATATTAGCCGCTTGGAATGCCCTGTGCCGGCCTCGAGCAAGAAGTGCACGCGCTCCTCACGCTTTGGAAAGCCTGAGGAAACATCGTTCGTGCCGCATCCGCAAGCTTCTATACGCCAAGCTTGCGGAAGCCCTCGCCGAACACCTCATGGATCTCTGAGATCACGACGATTGCGTCAGGATCGATCTCAGCCACGATCTCCTTGAGCTTTGCCGTCTCCGAACGCCCCATCACGCACATGAGCATGGGCCGGGGCTTGCCACTGTAGGAGCCCTTCGCCTCGATCTCCGTGCATCCACGATCGAGATCGTTCATGATTGCCTGCGCGATGCGCTCATGCTTCTCGGAGATGATGTAGGCAGCCCGTGCAGCGCGGGGTCCATCGAGGACCGCATCGATCGCCTTGCCGCAGATGAACATCGCGATTGCGGCATAGAGGGCATTCTCGACCGAGAACACCGGAGCGGACGCCGCGACGATGAGGCCATCCACGATGTTCATCGTCGTCCCCACGGCCATGCCGGTCTTCTTCGAGACCAGCTGGGCAATGATGTCCGTGCCGCCGGTATTGCCTCCTGCCATGAAGACGATGCCGAGGCCGACGCCAGTCACGACGCCACCCCAGAGGGCGCAGAGCAGAAGCTCTCCCTCCCCGAGCACGGGGACGACGGGCTGGAGCAGGTCAGTGAAGAAGCCGCTCAGAAGGACGCCCAGGATGGTCTTGGCCAGATAGCGCTTGCTCCCCTGCCGGACCACGAGCGCAAGCAGGACCACGTTCATCGCGATGGTCTGGATGCCGACCGGGATGTAGATCCCGGCTCGCTGGCCCAAGGCGAAGATGATGGTGGCAACGCCTGTGAGGCCGCCTGCAGCAAGCCCATTCGACAGCTCGAAGGCATCGAGCCCGAAGGAGAAGATGATGGATCCGGCAGCTATGAGGAGGACATCGCGGATGAATTCAAGCGTCTTGTTGCGCCTGCTCATACCTTCTGTCCCTCTCCGACCATCCAGCGATGGTAGCCGACGATGAAGGGGTCGAGATCCCCTTCCTTGAGGACGGCATCCACATTGCCGGTCTCGACGCCGGTCCTGAGATCCTTCACGAGCTGATAGGGATACAGGACATAGCTCCTGATCTGGCTGCCGAACCCGATCTCATGCTTCGGCCCACGCAGCTCATCGATCTGGGCCTCGCGCTTGGCAAGCTCCAGCTCGTAGAGGCGGCTCCGCAGGATCTTCATCGCGAAGGCCTTGTTCTGGAGCTGGCTGCGCTCGTTCTGGCAGGTAACGACCGTGCCAGTCGGCAGATGCGTGATGCGGACGGCGGAGTCGGTCGTGTTGACGCCCTGGCCGCCATGGCCCGTGGCATGGTAGACATCGATGCGCAGATCATTCGGATCGATATTGACCTCCACGTCGTCCGGCAGCACAGGCAGCACCTCGACACCGGCGAAGGTCGTCTGGCGACGCTTCTTCTCGTCGGTCGGCGAGATGCGCACGAGGCGGTGCACGCCCTGCTCGGCGCGGAGCATGCCATAGGCATTGTGGCCGCTCACGGTGAAGGTCGCGCGGTCGATGCCGATGACTTCGGCCTGGGGCGCATCATTGACCGTGACCTTCCAGCCACGGCGTTCGCAGTAGCGCAGATACATATGGAAGAGCATGTCGCACCAGTCCTGGGCTTCGAGCCCGCCCTGTCCCGGCGTGATCGTGACGATGGCATCGCCGTGGTCGAAGTCATTCGTGAACCAGCTCGAGAGCTCGAGCTCGGAAAGCTCGTCCGCGAGCTCCTGGGCCGCCTTCGTGGCTTCCTGGCGAAGCTCCTCGTCGCCGGTCTCGTCGGCAAGCTCGAGTGCCGTCTGGGCATCCTCGAGCTTCCCGCGGGCCGTATCGCAGCCCTTCACGTCCTCCTGTGCGGCGCTCAGCTGGCCCATGACCTTCTGCGCGCCATCCACATCGTCCCAAAATCCTGGAGCTGCGCTCTTGGTCTGGAGCTCCTTGACCAGCTGGCGCTTCTGTTCGACATGCAGATAGCTCTCCACTTCCGTGAGACGCTTGCCGAGCTCAGCCAGCTCCTCACGGCTCACCATATCCTGATCTGCCATTAGCGGTTCCTGCCGTGGCAGTTCTTGAACTTCTTGCCGCTGCCACAGGGGCAGGGGTCGTTGCGGCCCACATTCGCATAGGGGTCGGGATCGTCAGCTTTGCGATAGGTGCGCGGCCTCTGGTCTGCCGGTGCGGATTCACGCTGGGTGCGGCGCTGCGCGATGGTCGACGACGAGATGTTCCTGTGCTGGTCGCCATCGACCTCCGTGGGGCCTGAGTAGCGTGCGCCTTTGAGCTCTGCGCCTTCGTTCGCGCTCGGCTGCTGGTTCACGACCTGGATCCTCAGGATGATGCGGATGAAGTCCTCATACATCGTGTTCACGAGCTCGGTGAATGCAGCGTAGGCCTCGGTCTTGTATTCGACCAAGGGGTCGCGCTGGCCATAGCCACGCAGGCCGATGCCGGTCTTAAGGTAATCCATCTCCTGCAGGTATGCCATCCAGCGCGTATCGATGACACGGAGCATCACATGCATCGCAAGGTCGTTCATCGGGTCGGTCTGTGCAGCCTCGTCGCCTTCAGCCGAAGCATCCCGGTGCTGCATGGTCCTGCCGATGGTGCGGATGAAGTCAGCCTTCTCGCTGTAGCGGGCCATAACGAAATCATTCAGCGCGTCGACGATATCGGCCTGGTCCATATCGGCGTCGATCTCGGGAAGCTCCTTCGAGCCCGTAAGATCGGCAAGCCATTTCCTGAGGCCTTCGAGATCCCACTGCTCAGCATCGTCGCCGGCCGGGCAATAGTTCGCGACCTCGCGCTGCACGGTATCGTACGTGACATCCGCGACATGCTCGGTCAGGTCCTTGCCGTCGAGGATCTTGTTGCGCTCCTCGTAGATGACCTGGCGCTGCTTGTTCATGACATCATCGTAGTCGAGGACGTTCTTGCGCATCGCGAAGTTGATCTCCTCGACCTTGCGCTGTGCGCCTTCGACGGCCTTCGTGACCATCTTGGCCTCGATCGGCATGTCGTCGGGCATATCTGCCCTCTGCATCATGGCAGCGATGCGGTCCATGCGGTCGCCACCGAAGAGCCGCATCAGATCGTCTTCGAGCGAAAGGTAGAATACGGTCTCGCCCGGATCGCCCTGGCGGCCGGAACGGCCACGGAGCTGGTTGTCGATACGGCGGGACTCGTGGCGCTCAGTGCCGATGACGCAGAGGCCGCCGGCAGCGATGACCTTCTCCTTCTCTTCGGCGCAGATCTTCTCGGCACGCTCGCGGTATTTCGGCATGACCTGCTTCACGCGCTTCAGGCGCAGCTCGGTCTCTGCCACAGACTCTGGATCGCTCTTGTCCATGCCGCGCTCAGGATGCGGATCGATCCCATCCTCGCGCATGAGATCCTCTGCCATGAACTGCGGATTGCCGCCAAGCAGGATATCCGTGCCACGGCCTGCCATGTTCGTTGCGATCGTGACGGCGCCGAAGCGTCCGGCCTGCGCGATGATTGCGGCCTCCTTCTCATGGTACTTGGCATTGAGGACCTGGGGCTTGATGCCGCGCTTCTGCAGGATGCGCATGAGCTTCTCGGAGTTCTCGATCGAGACGGTGCCGACCAGGCAGGGCTGGCCTTTCTTGTGGCGGCCGACGACGTCGTCTGCCACAGCGTTGAACTTCGCCTCGATTGTGCGATATACCTTGTCGTCGTGGTCGATGCGTTGGACTGGCTTGTTGGGCGGGATGACCTGGACCGGCAGGTTGTAGATCTCGCGGAACTCGGCGTCTTCCGTCATTGCGGTGCCGGTCATGCCGGAGAGCTTGTCGTAGAGACGGAAATAGTTCTGGAGCGTGATGGTCGCGAGCGTCTGGTTCTCCTCGCGGATGGGCACGCCTTCCTTCGCCTCGATGGCCTGATGCAGGCCCTCAGAGTAGCGGCGGCCTTCCATGATGCGGCCCGTGAATTCATCGACGATCTTGACCTCGCCGTCGAGCACGACGTACTGCTTGTCGCGGTGGAACATGTACTCGGCCTTCAGCGCCTGCTGGAGATGGTTCACGAGCTGTCCAGACACATCTGAGTAGATGTCGGCGATGCCGAGCCTGCTCTCGATCTTGCGCAGGCCGGAATCGGTGGCGGCGATCGTATGCTTCGCCTCATCCATCTCGAAGTCGACATCGGGCACAAGGCCGCGCACGGCGCGGGCGAAATCCTTGTAGGTGCTGGCAGACTTGGTGCCGGCGCCAGAGATGATGAGAGGCGTGCGTGCCTCGTCGATCAGGATGGAGTCGACCTCGTCGACAATTGCGTAGTGGTGGCCGCGCTGGACCCTCATCTCGGGACGGGTGACCATATTGTCGCGCAGGTAGTCGAAGCCGAATTCGGAGTTCGTGCCATAGGTGACATCCGCCTGATAGGCAGGAACCTTGTCGGCAAGCCGCATGCCATTCTGGATGAGACCCACCTTGAGCCCCAGGAACTGGTAGATCTGTCCCATCCATTCGCTGTCTCGCTTGGCCAGGTAATCATTCACGGTCACGATGTGGACACCCTCGCCGTCGAGCGCGTTGAGGTAGCCAGCCAAAGTGGAGACCAGGGTCTTTCCTTCGCCGGTCTTCATCTCGGCAATCATCCCGCGATGGAGAGCGATGCCGCCGATGATCTGCACATCGAAATGGCGCATGCCCAGCGTCCTCTTCGATGCCTCGCGCACGGTCGCAAAGGCCTCAGGCAGAAGATCGTCCAGGCTCTCCCCTTGGTCGAGCCTCTCGCGGAAGAGCACGGTCTGGTGGGCGAGCTCCTCGTCGTCCATCTTGTCAGGAAGATAGTTCGGTTCAAGCTCATTGACGCGGTCTGCTATCTGCCATAGCTCTTTCAGCTGCTTGTTCGAACCCATCGACAACAATTTTGCAATGAAATTAGGCATGGCCATCCTTTAGAACAGAGCGCGTGCGCCCCATCATGAGGCACACGCACAGAATATGCTCGCTCTATCACTTTATCCAATGCCACAGGAAATATGACCACCTTCCTGCCATATCACCAAAAGCGCACTGCTCAGCCTATCTGAGGGGCATCTGCTGGCTCGACGGCGTCTCCTGCGCCCTTGGTGTCATCCCAGACCTGCCCCATCACAGCACGGAGCCTGCTTGAGGGATGCAGCCCTTGCGCATCCAGCAGATGCTGCGAGAAATCCCGATAGGCCCGCCACGCCTCCGAAGTGCGCCCCTGTCTCAGATAGACCTGCAGAAGGACGATCACGGCATCTTCGCGCGTCGGCAGCTCTCGGTTGGCATTGCGGGCATAGAGGGCGGCAGCGCTGAGGCTGCCCACCTCGAGCGCCAGCTGCGCGGCACTGGTCATCGCATCGACATACTCATGGCGAAGCTCCTCCGCCCTTCTCGCCATCATCCCCGAGGAATCAAGCGGCGAGACGATCATCTCCCCTTGGTAGATGTCGCAGATCTCGCTTGCCGCATCCAGCGCGGACTGTGTGTCGACCCCCTCCTGCATGGTCTTCTTTGCGAGCGCTTCGAAACGGTCCACGTCGCAGACAACCGATGAAGGATTGAGGGAGATCATGCCATCTCCTCCAAGAACGAAGCGGGCCTTCGTGCCTTTCTGCCTCACAACGTTTCTCAGCGTGCTCACAGCAGAGTAGATGCGGGGCCGGCCCTCTACATAGTCGACTTCCGGCCAGATGGCATTCAGGACATCGACCCTGCGAAGCGTATGGCCCTTCTTGGCAGCAAGCATCTGGAGGAGCGCCTTCGAGGAATGCCTGGGCCAATGATTGATGAGTATCGGCTCTCCGTCGACCTTCACCTCGAAATGCCCCAGGAGGCTGATTTCGAGCAGCTGAGGATCCTTCGGGCTTGCCTGCTTCTTGCCTTCTGCGACCCTTCCATCGGTGCCCTTCATGTCCTCGGAAGGATTCCTGCGCCATTCTTTCATGTCTGTCCTCCAGCTCTGCGGCAAAGCCGCATCAAGTTTTCCAGAAAGATCTCCCAGCTGTTCCAGAAGAACGCCCAGCAGCCAGCGCATCTGGGGAGGAAGCATCCTGGGCAGCGCCCCCTCCTGCCCGGATTGCTCCCCCATCAAGGCCGAATCCATGAAGCTGGCGAGCACGAAGGCGCCTTCAGTGCCCATCCTCTTCGAGAGGCAGCCTTGATTGGCCGCTTCGTTGTCAACCGCAAGGCTCCTGAGCATCGATGCGGCATCAGAAAGCGTGTTGGGCGGGAGCTCGGCTGCCGCGCTTCCTGCATATTTGAGGGCCACATGGGCATGCGCGGCAGAGCCATCCCGCAGGGCGGCGACGCAGGCGCAGAGGTTCACGATCAGCCGGGGCAATGGGTCTTCGCGGTCGTTCCAGTAATCCACCAAGAGAGCGATCTCATCGCGCTCCCGTCCTCCGTGCAGGATGGTCTCAGCTGCTGTCCGGAGCGTTCGCATCCAGAGAGCCAGCACATCATGGCGGTCATGAGAAACTCGAGGCCAGACAGCGCCTTTGTTCATGAGGAACTCTCTGAAGAATGCGCAATCCGCTGCAAGCACCTCTGGAAGCACCGAGATGGAGGGCGAGCTCTTCAAGCTCTTCATGAGGGCATCCATGCTTTCGCGATCGCCAGCCAAGAGAGCGTTCCAGCATCTGCAGTGCATAAGAATCGAGGATCCTGGCAGGCAGGAAGCAGCCTCAGCCGCTCCGCAGTCATCAGAGCCGAGGCTCATCCGGAAGCAGTACAGCGCATCGAGGATTCTTTCCGCCTCGCCTGCATCCCCGCACTCAGGGATCTGCTGGCAGACCTTGAATGCCTCTGATCTGGCCGAGTATACAAGATGATAGCCAGAGCGGGCGAGGCTCTTCTGCGCTCTGAGGCCACGGCTCCGATCAGTCTCTGAAAGTGCCCAGGCGACTGAATCGGTCTGTCCAGCTTCAAGATAGCCCGGCGCGTTGCAGATGATGCCACGCGCTGCAGATTTGGTCTTCTTCATATGCTCCAATACGAAGCCTGCACGGCCAAAGTCGCCTTTGGCCTCGAGCGCCTCCATGATGCGGCCTTTGACCGCCTGCTTCACCACTGCCAGATAGTCAGAAAACCGCTCCATGCCATACAGCATGCGCAGATCTGCAGCGCAGCCGCACGAGAAGCTGTCCTCCCCGATATCTACGAGCGGTACGCACATTGAAAGCTGCTGCAGATCATGCTTTGCATCCATGCTGCATATATCCTGCACCTCCTCGTTGCTCCCCCCTCCAAGGAGGAGCATCGTAGTGAGGAGCTGCGCCTTCTTGGAGTCCAGCGATGACAGGATATGCATGACCGCTTCGTCGAGATCCGCAGCATACGTCTTTGCGTCTTGATCGCCCAGCGTTCCATCCGGATCGATGCCGCATCCACTCAGACGATGGATGAGTCGCGGAAGGCCATGTGATAGGTCAAGCGCCCTCTTGTATGGCATATGTCCATTCCAGAACTTCTCGTCCCTCTTGTCGAAGCAGATATCCCTTGCTTCGAGGACAGCACATCCTGGAAGCATTTCCTGCACCTGCAGATTGTTCGTCTGCAGAGCACAAATGACCCTGACTGAATGCCTGAACAGGAGGCGCATTGTCTTCCCAAACCGCTCATAGTCGCTTGGAAAGAGGGACGGCAGCTCATCGAGCACCAGAATCTGCGGCCCCGATGCCTTCTTGTCGCAGAGCGATCGTGCAATCCGGTTGATTGCCGCCATGACAGTGCGGGATGACTCGTTTTCGAGAGAGCGATAGCTTGCATCCATTTCATATTCCGAAGCTGTTGCTGGAAGCTCCCGCAGAATGCTGCTCACCCCTACTTCAGGATTGGCCATGATGCAGACTGCATTGCTATGCCTTGCAGTGCTGATCAGCATGTTCTGGATTCGCTCCCGATGCTTCCGACAAATTTCCTTGTCCGTTGCACCTTGCCTCTTTCTCGCCTGGAATTCGCTCACAAGAGTCATCTCCCGTAGTTTCATTGGCTCCAATACCATCAGGTTCTTGAATACTTACTGAAATGTACGGGTTATTTGGTCATGTAGCAGGTGGGATAGGATTGCTGCGGTCAACTCTTTTGTAAGATTTTTATCCAATACCCCTCATTCAAGATGATCAAGAATCGGGGTACCTAAACGTTGTAATTACCTGCCATTTGCATAAACCCTGTCCGCATCATTGTACAGTGTTTTGTTGCATATTTGATATGTTTAGGTATATTTCGATAGCTGTCATGCACTCATGGTCAGATACACAAGAAAAATTCTTCACAAAGTTGCAGCATTTAGGCACCTTTTGGGTCACTTTGATAGGTATTTTGTCGCAGATGCCTAGTTCCACCCAGGTTCAGTTAAGCCGGATGCTCCATGATCGTACGGAAGCGTCCAAGTCACCCATTGATTTGCCATTTTCGGCTGAACTGCAACCTCTGGCCATGGATTTCAATGCAGATTAGAGCCAGTCGCTCATCCTGCATGCTCTTGCCGTCACTTTGTATACTAAATTGTATTTGCTAATCGGTTATATTATGCAAATGCAGACTCCGATTTTGGCAAATCCGGCCTGCACACAGTGAACTGCGCCCCGGAACCTGGGCTCAGGAACAGAGCAGGAGTTCCGGGGGTGCAGATTCTTTGGGCCTCTTGTCCGCCAGAAGACAGCGAAGCCAATCGATATGGGATATGACATGCGGGCTCCCTCCAGCGCCCTTGCAATATCGGACAGCATCGCGGAGCATTGGATCCGTGCATGCAGAGCAGTCGGGAGAAGGGCCTTCCTCGATATTCGATCCAGGCAAAGGAAATTCGGCTACAAGACCAAGCTGGCGGCGGTCCTCGACTTCCTCGAGGGCGGACTCACAAGACAGGAGTCGATATCGAAGCGCTCGATAGCGCGCCCAACCACCTACGACCGCTGGGTCAAGGCCTACCAGGAGTGCAGCTCAGAGGCGCTCAGACCGAAGCCAAGGGAAGGACGCCCCGGAAGGCCATTCTGTGACGCGCAAGCAGGCGCTGGAGGCGGAGAACCGCATGCTGCGTGCAGCGGTAGCCTACTATACATATCGACAAGCGGAGAAGCGCTGACAAACCGCGAGAAGTTGGTCTTCGCGAGCCAGAACGATACCGAATAGCGGACAGACGGTACACAGGATGATGCACGAAAAGCATCAGCAACGGCGTCAGGCTCTATACCGAAAACCACTGTTGCAACACCTTGTACAAGAAGACAGCAAGCAGGATCGCCAGAAACATCTTCTGCCGCGACCTTTTGGCAGCTGGTCATGTGTGGTACCGACGCCACTAAATCAGGCAGCTCTGGAGCAGGGCACACCAAGCGCCGGAGCTTGATATCTGCAGCGAAGAGATTGCCGTGCGTGAGAGACGATGTGTCCGCGACGGCGAGTGGAAAACATTGTGATGAACCAGTGCTGAAATGGAGAACATCTACTTGACGTCGCTAAGCTTGTTCAGAATCCTGTATGAGCTTGCGCTGACCACGCCCGATGAGACCCAGAAGATCTGCTCCGCCATCTACCACCACGACGACAAGGAAGTGGTCGACTCGCCCTTCGACGAGGAGCTGAAGGATGCCGACGTGATGCACCACACGATGAACGGCCTCTCTAAGTCCATCAAGGATAAGGAGAAGGCATGCCACATCGCCCTGCGCAGGGAGCTGACTGCCTCCAGCAGACAACTGAAGACATGACGTGCGACATGAAAAGGGCCACTAGTCCACAAGGATTGGCGGCCCTCCTGCTCTCTATCGCATACACACCCTGCACATACGAAGAGGGCCCCCGCCGCCTCTGCGGCAGGGGCCCTCCCCTGGCTGGATGC
>OMTG01000087.1 GCA_900313905.1 uncultured Actinomycetes bacterium
GTACGGTGGTGTGAGAGGACGGCGCGTCAACACCCGACGCGCCTCCTACTCGATTAGCAAGGAGCATTGCAGAGGGGAAGCCGTACTGCGTTTCTGGCGGATGCTTCCAGGAATTCTGCTCATGAAAATGCTGGCCCTGCCTGAGGCAGAGCCAGCATGCTTGCATTCTATGGTGTGTCCTTGAGCGTTGCCTTCGCTAGTGGGCAGGCACGGTCTCGGTCCACACATGCCCACACTTATGGCAGAGATAGACCCGCACGATGTTGCCGAGCCCATCAGGATAGCTGTCTGTCATGGTCACATCGTCGCTTCCGCACTGGGGGCAGTCAGGGGCCATAAGGTAGGCATCGAGCTCGTCGCCGGAGACTTCTTTGATCGCCATGGCTACTCCTCTTCCGACGTATAGGCATTCGAATAGGCAGCCTTCGCAGAGATGCCGGGAAGCGCTCCGATGCGGCCTGCCAGGGCGGAGATCACATCGTCCGTCGCATCGACGGCGACGCTGATCACATTCATGTGGTGAGCACGATAGGGGATGCCCATGCGGCCAATGATGTAGGGCGCGAATTCATGCAGCAGCTCATTCAGGCCTGCAACAGAGTCGGGATCTTCCACGATGATGCCTATGACGGCGACACGTGTCTTCATGGGACCTTCTTTCCATCAAAGGTTGGCTTTCTTGCCGATTCGATCGTACAAGATATACTGGTATGTACCCGATTTTGGAAGGTCGTTCCTGCTGGGACGACATGACAGGAAGGCAAGGGAATATGGCTATCAACAGGAACATGACGCGCCGCGAGGCGCTTGCAGCGCTTGCCGGGCTGGGACTCACCGGATTCCTCGGTGCCTGCGGCAGCTCCACGACGAGCTCTGACCAGAGCCAGCAGCAGGAGGAGAAGACCGACGATGTGGTCGTCCGTGTCGCTTCCTTGAAGGGCCCCACGACCATCGGCCTCGTGAACATGATGAATGACACCTCAGGCATCCCTGAGGATGGGGGAGACCTCTCCTCTGCTGCAGAGGCTGAGGCTGGCTCCGGCATCACCTATGCCTATCAGATGTCTTCGGCACCTGATGAGGTGCTTCCGCTCGTGATCCAGGGAACGGCTGACATCGCGCTCGTCCCCTCCAATGCCTGCGCTGTCCTCTACAACAAGATGAATGCCGGCGTGAAGGTCATCGACCTCAACACTCTGGGCGTCCTCTCTGTCGTGACGGGCGACTCCTCGATCCAGCAGTTCGAGGATCTCGCAGGCCACACCATCAACATTTCGGGCCAGGGGTCGAGCCCTGAGTACGTGATGAACTTCCTGCTCGAGCAGGCGGGCATCGCCGATTCCGTCACGCTTGAGTGGAAGAGCGAGCATACCGAGGTCGCATCGGTCCTGGCAGCAGACCCGACTGCGGTGGGTGTCCTGCCCCAGCCGTTCACGACTGCGACCCTGGCGCAGAACTCCTCGCTCTCAGCCCCCATCAGCCTCACGGATGTGTGGGACAAGTATGCCGGCGATTCCGGCCGTTTCGTTATGGGCGCCACGGTCGTGCGCAGCGAGTTCGCAGAGCAGCATCCGCAGGCAGTCGCCGACTTCCTCACCCGCCATGCCGAGTCCGTCCAGAAGTGCGCAGACGATGTGGCAGGCACGGCGGCGCTCGTCGTCCAGGCGGGCATCGTCGCTAAGGAGCCGATTGCCGAGAAGGCCATCCCCCAGTGCAATGTCGTGTGCATCACGGGAGACGAGATGGAGGATGCGCTGAAGGGCTACCTGCAGGTGCTCTACGATGCAGATGCCAGCTCCGTGGGCGGCACGCTTCCTGAGGATGACTTCTATTACAAGGCCTAGGGGCATGCAGGAACATTCTTCATCACATCTGAAGATGCTGGGATATGCTGCCTTCTGGCTCCTTGTCTGGGAGGCAGCAAGCCTGCTTGTCGGCAACAGCATCCTGCTCGCGGGGCCGTTCGATACGGCCCTGCGCCTTGTCGAGCTGGTGCCGACCGCTGCATTCTGGCAGACGATCCTCTCATCCTTCGGGCGTATTGCCCTGGGCTTCGCTGTGGGCTTTGCCGGAGCGCTTGCGTTGGGGCTCCTGTCCCATCATTTCGAGGGCTTCCGGCAGCTCATGGCCCCTGCCTTCGATGCCCTGAAGAGCATCCCGCTCGTCTGCATCATCGTCCTTCTGCTCCTATGGGTGGGATCGAGACGGGTGAGCGCCCTGGCAGTCTTTCTGGTCGTGCTGCCTGCCGTCTATTTCAGTGTGCTCGAGGGGCTCGATGCCCAGGATGGGAAGCTCAAGGAAGTGCTGGGGAGGATGGATGTCTCAGGGCTCCGTCTCTTTCTCGTCGATACTTGGCAGCAGCTTCTGCCCTATCTCATCGGCACGAGCAGGAATGTCTGCGGAATGGCATGGAAGGCCGGCGTCGCAGCGGAGGTCATAGGCTCTCCGCGTGGGACCATCGGAGAAGAGGTCTATCAGGCAAAGCTCCTCCTGGCAACATCGGATCTCTTTGCCTGGACCATCGCGATCGTTCTTGCTTCCTGGGCATGCGAGCGCCTCTTCCTGCTCCTGCTGCGCTCGACAGGGCCGTGGGCCCTCCGTCTTGCCTTGAAGATGAAGAGGACAGGGATGCAATCAGCGCAGCCTGGCCCCGTGAAGATGGAGGGGGCCACGTTCGGCTACAAGGGCACCTCGGGAGCACCTGATTCCGTTATCGCCCGTGATGTGAGCCGCGTGCTCGATGCAGGGTCGCGCTGGATCATGGCAGATCCATCCGGCACGGGCAAGACGACTGTGATTGCAGGGATTGCAGGAATGAAGCCCTTGCTTGCAGGTGCCATAGCGGCACCAGACAGATTGTCCCTCATGTGCCAGGACATCCGCCTTATCGAGGGATATACCGCAGAGGAGAACGTGGAGCTTGCAAGCAGGCTGGATGAAGCGGAAGCACGGCATCTCCTGAGGGAGCTCTTGCCTGAGGACGCTCTGGGCAGGCCTGTCGCAGAGCTTTCAGGAGGACAGAGAAGACGGGTCGAGCTCGTCCGTGCGTTGGCGCATCCCAGTGCCTTGGTGCTGCTCGATGAGCCATTCGCTTCGCTCGACCATGCCACGCATCAGCAGGCTGCAGCATTTCTGATGAGCCACCTGGAAGGGCGCACCTTGATCGTCGCAAGCCATGTGCCCGGCGATGCAGCGCTCCTGGATGCAGAGCCCCTGGATATCTTCTGCGATGAGGCCTAGCACAGAGGGTGGCGGGGAAGCTCCTCAGGTCTCTGATGATACGAGGGCGATCTCGCTACGGGCCGGCAGGAGGGAGCAAGCCTTATTTCAAAAGTTCGTGGGGGGTGTCCCTATAGTTTTGTCAAGTCGCAGATGAGGACTTTTCAACATTC
>OMTG01000038.1 GCA_900313905.1 uncultured Actinomycetes bacterium
CTCCGGGAAGCCTATTAGAGCTGCCGTGCAGACAGGAACCTTCTGGCCTCAGGGCAGGACCGCAGCAGGCGCTCCTGCCCTCTTTCGTGCAGTGTCCTACTGCCTGCCACACCCCGCAGGCATCTGCCGAACCGGTCTCCATTTCCTGGCAGGCAAAGCCGCTGATCGATCATGGTGCCTCAGGATCTTTTCACGCAATCGTTCTTGATGGATCATGGTGCATGCTGGCAATGCAAGGAGGCATCTATGGGCTCATCGAATCTGGTCAATCCTGAGGTATGGCTTGTATCGAAGATCGTCGAGAACATCGACGAGAAGAAGGTCATCCTGCCGCGGTATCAGAGAGCTCAGGTCTGGACCAAAAAGAAGCAGAAGAGCCTGATAGATTCGATGATGTCAGGATTTCCGATAGGTTCGCTGCTGCTGTACGAGAACAAGGCAGACGGGACCTGGCAGCTTATCGATGGCCTGCAGCGTGCAACGACGATCTACACCTATCGGAAGAGCCCTCTGGAATTCGCCGATTTCTCGAAGCTGAAAGAGAAGTCCGAAAAGCTGGACGAAGCCTTCGACCATGTGGTCTCTGCCGTCAGATCGAACCTCAAGGTGGACGACGACGTCACAGACGAGGCGCTCCAGGACAGCGTGCTGAAGGCGGTGGCAGCATGGCTGCCGACCGTGAATATCTCGAAGACATCGGAATACAGCTCGCGCAAGCTTGGCTCCGCAATTGTCGACTACTTTGCCAGCCTCAAGAGCGCAGACGATGCCGGCACAGATGCCGCCGAGCCTGATGCCAAAGAAACAGATCCCGATCCCATGAAGATAATCGCTTCCAACGCAATAGCGAACAGCATCGACGACGCTGGCCTTCTGGACGAGATCAAGGACGAGGTCAATCTCGACAACTATGCGATGCCGGTCATCATCTACAGCGGCGAGCGGAAGAACCTTCCCGAGATCTTCGAGCGCGTCAATGTGGAAGGCACGAAGCTGAGCAAGTATGATGTGCTTGCTGCGGTCTGGTATGGACAATCAGACCGTGTGCTGATCAATGACAGCAAGATCCGCACTGCAATTGCGCAGAAGTATGCAGAGGTCCAGGAGACCGGCTTCGTCGTCGATGACAGCGAACATGCACGCGACGACTATACGCTCTACGAGTATCTGTTTGGCCTGGGCAAATACATTGCCGACAAGGATGCATACAAGCTGCTCTTCAAGGGCGCAGACGGCAGCACCAAGGTCGAGTCCTTCTCGTTCACCCTTGCCTGCATCGTGTACCATCTCCGTCTGGGGGATATCGAGACGCTTCCGGGGGCGATCCGCGATGCGGAAGGGACGCCTAAGGACAGCGCAATCGACCTTTCCGGATTCCAGTCTGCCCTGGAGGAGTCCATCGACTTCGTCTGCCAGACGCTCAGGCCGTATATCGGCATCGAGCTGCAGAAGCCCTTCATCGCACATAAGGAATACCAGATCTGTTCCTATATCGTCCGTGCCCTGGTAGGCCGCTACACGGTCGGGGCCTGGCAGGAACGAGAGGGCTGGAAGGAGGACCGCAAGGCCCTTGCGCGCGCAATACCTCAGCATTACCTCTACGAGCTGATGACAAACAACTGGGGCAATGCCGGCGACTCCAAGCTGTTCAACAATGTCTGGGCAGGCAAGGAGCCCTCCGATGTCTACAGGCGTACCTATGACAAGGAGGAGTGGACCAACGCGATCCGCATGTGGTTTGCCGATGGACTGCACAAGAACCAGACGAAGCGCGCTGCGATCGACGATGTGAGCAAGGTCTTCCTGATGTATGTGTATGGCACCATCGCGAACTCCAGCGAAGCTAAGCAGCGCTTCGATATCGACCACATCTATCCGATCAAGATGCTCGCTGGCATGCTCGAGAAGACAGGAGACAGCGAGGGGCTGCCGATGAGCGCAGTCGGCAATCTCGAATTCCTCGAGTCCACGATCAACAAGGAGAAGAGCGCCCATACGCTTGGAGACTACTACCGATCGCTGCCAGAGGGATCCCCGAAGCGCGAGATCATCAGCAGGTATTCGATCTGCGATGATCCGGCATCGGTCGATATGCCTGAAAATTGGAACAGAAACGACTTCGTGGCGTTCGTGAAAGAGCGCGAGCGTCGGCTGGAAGCCGCTCTGCTGAAGCGTTTCGGCATCTCGCTCTAGAAGCACGCACTGAGCCATAGCATGATGCCTTGATCTGCAGGGCATCATGCCATGCGCTTTAGATCACTCTGCCTCGGTATAGAACGCGATCTCGGGACAGTAGCCAGGATCGCTATAGGCCCGTGCTATCTCCCCTACTGTCATCTGCGCCACCTCATCCGCGCGATAGCTGCCATTGTCCACCAGCATCCATGCCTCTTCCCACCAGCCAGGGTGCAGAGCCCAGACTTCGTTCCAGTCCTTCTCCGCGACATAGTCGCCCGCATCATTGATCCTGAAGAC
>OMTG01000002.1 GCA_900313905.1 uncultured Actinomycetes bacterium
CGGCCTTCGACGCGGCCTTCGACGCGGCCCTGCTCCACTCCCTCACGCTTCATGCGCTCCGCGCGGTCGTTCAGGAGCTCGAGAACCTCTCCTCCCATGGCAGACCTCACTTTCTTCTGCAATGCCTCATCTGCAGCAAGCAGATGATCGGATACCCTGATTATAAGCTCAAGCAGTTCTTGATGAAGCAGGCTGTCGGCCTGCGCAAGTGGCGTCTCTGCCAGACGCCGGTTGAGCTCTGTGCAGTCAGCCAGCAGCGCTGCTGTCTGCTGCTCGTCTGCAGCAATCTCCGTGAACCTGTTCTCGTAGCGCATCAGATAATAGGGGAGGAGTATGAGAAGCTGCTTCTCGAAGAGCTCGTCTTCAGACAGGAGCTGTGTCTTGAGGACTCTGGTGCGATATTCGAAAGAATCACCATCAGGCAGCGAGACCTCCATGCTCAGGTAGTCGGGGGTATGCGCAGTGTGGCGCAGGAAGAGGACGCAGGAGGCAGGAAATTCCAGCCGGTAGGGCGCACCTGCAGAGAGCGCTTCCTCGAGCGCGATGGAGAAGTCGTATTCGATCATCCTGACCACCATATCGGTGTCAGGAGTGCTCTGACACTCCACGTGGTAGATCTTGTCCTGCAGATGGAAGACGGAATCATCGATCACTGTGCCTCGCAGTCCCTCATGCTCCTCACTGAACTGGACAATGTCAGCATCCAGGGCGTAGCTTCTGCCGAAGATCTCATTGATCAGGGGGATCAGGAGCTTCGGCGCTTTTTGGATCATGGTCTTGAAGACGGAATCATAGATTGTGTTGTCAGTCATGGTGAAGACCTCTTCTTCGGAACGGTTGCTTCATCTCTGCCGAATCCACGCCGGCTGTGGAAAGCGGGCATTCCTGCATGCAGGTTGAACTGCAGTATACACGGAAAATAGAACAAATGTTCTATCATTTTTCAAACAAATGATAGGGATGGATGGCAGCTGCGCTACAGGATGGGGCCTGCAGCCAGAGACTGGCCGTTCTCGCTACGGCAAGCGATGATGATGCCGAGAACCATGCATCAGGGCTCTGCCCTGGGACGGTTCCGCCCCTTCATGATGTGTTAGCTATCAGCTTCGCTATGCGATTCCATGCGACAAGAAAAGGATGCCCCGGCTGGACAGGACGGAAGTCTTTCCCAGCTGGGACATCTTGGAAAATTGTTGAATCAGATCTCTCTTGGTCTCGACGTTTTTGGTGGCTGCTGTCGCGTGGGGAGGGATGGGGATGGCAGCCTGAGGCTGTCGTTCCAGCCTATCCAGCCTTTCTGGAAAAAGTCCCACCGTCCTGAGAGAGCGCCTGCAATGGGTGCAGCTGATGATATGTATGCCGCCGCACCCCGATATGGCAAATGCCTTCGCTGAGGCTTGATGTCACTGTTCTGTGTTGCTATCCCTCTTCAGCCATGTGGGGGCTGCGCATTCTGCGGGGAGCATGCCGCGCATCGATGCATCCTGCTGCACCTTCCAGGCTTCGAGCGGCGTGGCATCGGCAAGATGCGTGCAGCCATGGAACAGGTAGTTCATCTCTGCCAGCTCGGAGACGTTCCAGGAGGAGAGGGGCGAGATGTCTGAGAGGGACGTGCACTCATCGAACATGAAAGCCATATTCTGCACGTGCGAGACATCCCAGGAGGAGAGGCTGGAGATGTCCGTGAGGGACGTGCAGCCCAGGAACGTACCGAACATCTTTGTGGTGCCGGAGACGTCGAGGTTCGCCGCGTCGATGGAGGAAAGGGCTTCCATCCTGGCGAAGAGGCGCATGGATTTCTGCGGTGTCTTCACGCCCTTTGCGATGACGATCCTCTTTGCCCGATGCGAAAGATGGGCAGGCAGCCACGACAAGGTCCCCGATTCCCCATCTGCCGGCGAGATGGTGAGAGTGCCCTTGTCATCGAGCTCCCAGACGCAGTCATCCCCGCAGGCTCCCGATGTCGTCGCATCGATCCATTCCTGCCAAGGGGATGTGGCATCTGCAAGCCCCGTGCAACCCTCGAACAGGAAGAACATCCCCGTTACCTGGGAGATGTCCCAGGAGGAGAGGGGCGAGACGTCAGTGAGGGACGTGCACTTGAGGAACATGCCATCCATGATGCGAAGCTGGAAGATGTCCCAAGTGGAGAGAGGGGCGAGATCGGTGAGGGACGAGCAGCTATCGAACATGCCGCCCATGGTCCACACCTGCGAGACATCCCAGGAGGAGAGGGGCGCAAGGTCCTTGAGGGATTTGCAGCCTTCGAACATGGCGACCATCTTCTGCACCTGCGAGACATCCCAGGAGGAGAGGCTGGAGATATCCACGAGGGACGCGCAGCCAGAGAACATCTTGTCCATGGTTTCGGTGCCGGAGATGTCGAGATTGGCTGCGTCGATGGAGGCTGCGGCATCCATCCCTGCAAAGAGGCACGTTGCATCCTGCGGTGCCTTCACGCCCTTTGCGACGACGATCCTTTCAGCCTTGTCCGCCAGGGAGCCGGGCATCTCTGGCCTGACCTCCGACATGGTCCCCGATTTCCCGTCTGCTGCGGAGATGGTGAGGGTGCCATCATTTCCGAGCGCCCAGATGCAGCCTTCGCTGAAAGTGCCTGATGCAGTTGCCTCCTTGTCGTTGGATTCACCATCTGCCATAGCGTTCTTCTGCATGCGGTGCCCCTTTCTCGAGGATTGTGACAGGCCATGCTGTCGTTAAGGGAGCTGAATTTTATTCCGGTGTGGCAATCTGTCCATAAATCATGGGCAAGAGAACCTCATATGTCGGTGAACGGTTTCAAGACATACTGGCTGTCTGTGGCAGCACGATTCCTGCAAGCATTGCTGTTTGTGCCATCCAGAAGCGAGCGGGCATCCTGGCGGAAGCATGTCCGATGTCAGAGGCATTCTCCTCGCTTTTCAGACAGCGTGCGGCCACAGACCATCTCGGTCATGCCCTCTGCCACGGAGGCATCCCACGATGAGAGGGATGGGAGACCTGCGGGGGTGTGCTCCAATCGTGGCAGACAGGTGGCCTCGCCGTGCAGCCTGTGTTTGGGCATACAGATGGGAATGTGGGCTGGCAGAGAGAAGTCTGGTCGGGCATGTGCGCCTCATGAGCCATGCAGCCAGCTGGAACAAGGCCTGCTTTGCAATCTTGGAACAAGCTACCTTGCAACTATGGTGTTTGTGCCTTGCAGATCTGGCACAGGCCGCCGAAATGGGGGAGCTGAATGATTCCCAGAAGGATGGCGAAGCGGGCTCTCCTGCTATCGACCTGATTTCCTGCCATCTTCGTGACGGAGCCCCAGCAGAGCGGCAAGTCCACCCTCGTGAAGGAGCTCTTTCTCCAAGCATCTGCGCCAGGTCGGCGACGAGATTGGAATTGCGCCTGAGCGGCGATTCGTGGTGGAGCGTGCCGAGGACGATTTCGAGCCAGATGGTGCGCAGGTGAGGAACATCGGGACCTGGTTCAGGATGGCTTGAGGCCATCTGCCATGGTATAGGTGGCACCACGGACGGGCCTCGTGCCGTGGCGCCACCTCTGTAGGCTTACAGCCTGGTGACGGTCTCTGCCAGGCTCTTGCGCGACCCATGGTTGGCAAGCGGGCCTACGCCTTCTGCAGCATAGCCGAGGTCGATGGCGCAGAGGACCTCCTCATTCTCCGGCAGGCTGAAGGCCTTTGCCACCTCATCGGGATCGAGCCGGTTCACCCAGCAGGAGTCGACGCCCTCGTTGGCAGCGGCGAGGATCATGTGCGTCGCGACGATGCTGGCGTCCTCGATGCCGGAGTCGCGCTTACCGCCGGGATAGCTGTAGGTGTTGTTCGTATCAAAGGCAACGAGCAGGACGGTCGGCGCCCCATAGCGGCAGGGGGTGAGGGTATCGAACTTCGCAAGCGCCTCTTCGGACTGCAGCACATAGATGTGCTGCTCCTGCAGGTTCTTGGCGGTCGGTGCCACACGTCCTGCCTCGAGGATGGCCTCGAGCTTCTCTTCCTCGATCTGGCGGTCTGCATACCTCTTGCATGCGTAGCGGTTCCTGATCACATCCGTGAATTCCATGATGCCGTCCCTTCTGGCTGCTGCTCTCATAGCACCTACAGTCTACCCATCTGCCCAGCGGCTTCAGGATGGCGAGGCGCAGGATCTTCCAGGGCGCTGCATGAGCAACGTGCCCCACCGCGGATGCGGCAGGGCACGTTGTGGCACATATATCAGGAGCTGCTAGATGGTGCGTGCCACCTCGTAGCCATCCCAGATGGCCATGAGGATGTTCGCGACATGGCGCTCGTCGCCGATCTCGTACACCTCATAGCCCTGGCCGCGCAGGTCGGGAGCCATCGAGGGGTTGGGCCTGAAGCCGACGGCGATGATGACGGTATCGGCAGGCAGGACCTGCTTGCCCTCTGCCCCCTCGACCACAGCGCCTTCGTCCGTGACGGCGGAGATGCGCGTGTTCGTGAGGATCGGGGTCTTGTGGTATGCGAATGCGTCATGCAGATACATGGTGTTGGGCAGGGGAACCTGGGGGCCGGAGCTCAGGATGGCGGGGAGTGCCTCCACGATCGTGACATCGTGGCCCTTGTTGATAAGATCGAGGGAGATCTCGCAGCCCACGAGGCCGCCACCGACGACCACGACCTTCTGGCCGATCTTCTCCTCATGGAGCAGGGCATCGATGCAGCCGAGGGTCTTCGGATGGTCGATGCCGGGGATCTTCGGCATCACGGCAGAGGAGCCATTTGCGAGGATCACGGCATCCGGTGCCAGGCCATCGATGAGCTCAGGCGTGGCCTCGACACCCATGCAGACATCGACGCCCCAGTCCTCCAGCTCACCCTGGTACCAGAAGTTGAGCTCGCGGACCTCGCTCTTGAACTCATGGGCGCCGCCGCTGATGAGATGGCCACCGAGCTGGTCGGACTTCTCGAAGAGCATGACCTTGTGCCCGCGCATGGCGCAGGTGCGTGCTGCCTCCATGCCGGCAACGCCGCCGCCCACGACGACCACGAACTTCTGCACGAGGGCAGGCTTCGGCGCGTAGTCTGCATCGCGGCCGATGAGGGGGTTCACGGCGCAGCCGCTGGGAAGGCCCTTGAAGAGGCGGAGCAGGCAGCCCTGGTTGCAGCCGATGCAGGGACGGATCTTGTCCGGACGGCCGATGGCGATCTTCTTCGGGAGGTCGGGGTCGGCGAGCATGGGCCTGCCGATAGCGACAGCGTCGAAGGCGCCTTCCTCGATGCAGCGCTCGTCCACATCGACATCGCCCATGCGGCTGCCGCAGATGATGGGGATGCTCACGGCCTCCTTGGCGGCACGGGCGATGTCCTCCATGTAGCCACGCTTCAGATACATCGGCGGGCAGGCATAGTAGAAGCTGTCATAGACGCCCGTGTCGACATCCAGACCATCGACGCCTGCCTCCTCGAGGATGCGGCAGATCTCGACGCCCTCCTCGAGCGTGCGGTATGCCTCGCCTTCGCCGTCAATCGAGCCCTGATTGAAGCCCTTGGCATAGGCCTTGAGGCCGAGGCGCACGGTCACCGCGAAGTCATCGCCGCAGGTCTGCTTGATTCCCTGGACGATCTCGGTGCACATGCGCATGCGGGCACGCAGGTCACCGCCATACTCGTCGGTGCGGCGGTTCGTGAGCGAAGAGGCCATCTGGTCAAGCAGGTAGCCCCAATGGATGGCATGGATCTCGACGCCCGGATAGCCTGCCTTCTTCACGACCTGTGCCGCATCGACCATCATCTGGATCTTCTGCTTGATCTGGTCAGTCGTGAGCACGGGATTCATCTGGTCGGTGGTGCCGAAGTAGGGGTTGGCGGAAGGACCATAGGAGCCTGGGCTGTTGCGGCCGAGGCCTGCAGAGAGCTGGATGAACATCTTGGCGCCGTAGGCCTCGAGGCGGTTGAGCAGCGCATCGGAGGTGACGATGAAGGCCTGCTGCGATGCCGGTGTCGCCATGAACATTGGCCCCAAGGCACCAGGGGCATCGATCTTGTAGTCGGTCATGAGGGCGCCGGTCTGGACCAGGCCCATGCCGCCCTGGGCGCGGCGCACGAAGTATTCGATGCCTTCCTTCGAGAAGGAGCCATCAGGGGCGAGATAGGAGCCGGTGGTGGTGGGCGCCATAACGAAACGGTTCTTGATCTGCACCTTGCCGATGGAGAAGGGGCTGTTGAGCGCCTCATACCTGTCTGACATGCTGCCTCCTATGCAAGAGTCCTTTACTCTGTGTCGACGAATTCATCCGTCGGTCAGGGCCATTGCTTAGGATGATACGTTCGCTCTGGGCGCGATCTGGCGGCGCTCCGCTATACGGACTGGTTTGCCCGCTCTGCGTGCCTAAGGCCCTGCTGGGTGCCAGCTGCGGCAGCGTTGCTTCCATGCTTCCCTTGGTGCCATCCTGCAGAAGCTGTCCTCAAGCTGAGACGGATTGCACAAAGACTCTTAGATGGATGGCGTGCTGCCAGATGGGGAGGGACCGGCTCTGGGAATGATGCGTGTGGCATGCATGCTGCAATCCAGCCTGCCGGAGAGATGCATGGAAATCCAGCCAAGCTGTCGATGCATGGTGCCATGTCGCACATTGTCGAGCCATATCGACCGCTTATGCATAATGTCGGCTGTTCAACGGCTGAATGGTCTTTCTGAAGCCTTAAGATTTCATGAAAATGCTTCGAAATGCAGCTTTTGGATAGCACCTGCGCTCTGGAATCGTCGGCGTCTGCTGTCAGGAAGCGGCGCCAAGACCCAGAGAAGAGGAGCGATCTTGAAGAAGAGGGATAAAGGATCCTCAGATGTTGGAACCATCATCGGAGATGAGGTGAGCTCTGCGGTCGATGAGGCGGTCCCGAAGAAGACCAAGAGCCGAATCATCATAGGTGTATTCGTGGCTTTAGCGGCGGCGGTGGCGCTCCTCGTTGTCACTCAATGCGTCGCGCCGGCCGTCAGGCATAATGAGGGAAAGACAGTCACGGAATCCGAGCTTACCCAAGCGATCGCTGTCGACCAGCTCAATACGGCAGAGATGACGTACGAGGGCATCGTCAATCATGCCGGCGGCTTTGCGGGCATCGGTGACTACCATGTCGCATACAAGGCGACCATCACCGCTGGCATCAATATGGATGACGTGCAGGTTGCTGTCGATGCTGACCAGAAGACCGTCACCATAACCCTTCCCGCTGTCAGCATCTATGACCCTGTCATCGATACTGGATCGCTTGACTACATGCCGGACAATCCTGGTGTCGATATGCAGGAGATCATCGCGAGCTGCAAGGAAGATGCCGCAGAGGCTACGCTGTCGAACACGCAGATACAGCAGACCGCCATCCAGAACGCGAAGAGCGCCATACGTGCGCTGACCAATCCGCTGCTGAGAGACACTGAGTATCAGATTGTCTGGAGCGATGAAGCTGATTCTGGAAGCAGCGCTCCTGATCAGGCAGGGGATGCAGGGCAGGACAATCAGGATGCCGGTGCAGCAGATGAGGGGGCAGGCAATGAAAGCAACTAGCAAGGTGATGCGTGCTGCTGCGGCAGCCCTCCTTCTCATGGGCATCTGTCCGCTTGCAGGATGCACCGCTCAGCAGAAGGAAGAGCCGGACTTCTCCAATATCGGCGATATCGCCCAGCTCACGACCATGAAGTGCTACTACCACAATGTGGCAAAGTATGAGCGTGATGCTGATGGCTATCTCTTCGGGATTGGCAACATCGGTGCGAAGCGGCTCTGGTTCGAATATGACGCTACAGTCAACATGGGCATCGATGCAAATGAAGTCGAAATCTCTGAGCCTGACGAAAATGGCACGGTCACGATTACCCTGCCTCCTGTCGAGGTGCAGGGCAACCCCGACATAGACACAAGCTCGATGACAACCCCCGTGACTGAGACCGGCTGGTTCACGGATATCACGCAGGATGAGAAGACCAGCACGCTCAATTCAGCGCAGAACGAGATCATCGAGAAGGCAAACAGCGATGAGGCCTTGAAGCAGCAGGCAAAGGACAGAGCCAAGGAGATCCTTACCCGCTATGTGATGGGCGTAGGGGAAGGCATAGGCCAGACCTATACCGTCGTCTTCCAGGATGCCGAAGAGGGGCAGGAATGACAAAGGCTCTGGCTTCAGGGCAATCATTCGCCACCTGGTCTCTGCGGGCGTCTTGCTATCCCCGACGCTATCAGTGCCGGTTTTGCATGGGCTGGGGACAAAATTGAAAATTGTTCGCTGGGATCGCTTCTAGGAAAATGTAAGAACCTTGAAGGCAGCGGCCATGGGGGAGGGGCATGGCGGCTGCGATGAAGGCCTTCTTCGGCGTCATTCTGCTTTGGAAGAGCTATGAAAGAGGTCCCTATGGCACAGGAGACAGCCTCGGTTCCCGAAGAGCCGCATTCGTATAGGTACAAGGCCTTCATCAGCTATCGCCATAACCGCCGGGACAAGCATGTGGCATCGCGTCTCCAATCAGCCATCGAGCATTTCGTTCCGCCCCATGAGAAGGGCGAGAAGCCAGAGAAGTATGTCGTGTTCCGGGACGAGACGGAGCTCTCGCTCTCAAGCAACCTGGATGCAAGCCTCAAGGAAGCGCTTGATGGCAGCGAATTCCTCATTGTTATCTGCTCGGAGGAGACGAAGAAGTCGAAGTGGGTCCTCTCTGAAATCGATCACTTCCTCTCCGCCCATGACAGCCGCCATGTCCTCACTGTCCTTGTGTCCGGCAATGCTGAGGAGGTCTATCCTGAGAGGCTCTTGGAGGAGCGGAGCAAAGAGGACGTTGTCATCCGTACGCATAGCCCGCTGTCTGCAAACCTTACGGACGAATCAGGCCAGTACCATCCGGCGAGCTTCCATAAGGAATCGGTCAGGATCCTGGCTGCGCTTGCCGATCTCAGCTTCGATACCCTCTGGCAGCGCGAACGGCGCTATCGCATGCGTCGCATCGCTATCGTTGCCGGCGCAGCCGCGCTGGCGCTGGCGGTGATAGCGGCAATCTCAGTCACATCGGCTGTGACGATCTCGAACCAGAACAAGAGCATCAAGGCGAAGGATGCCCTTACCTCTGCGAGCAATGCACAGCTCCGTCTGAAAGATGACAATTACAAGGAAGCGTACCTCGCAGCCAAGAGCTCTCTTGAATCGGATCCAGAAGGGTCTTCGAGCGCTCTGGCTGAGCAAGTGCTTGCGGAGTCATGCTTTGCCTATTCCCGTGGTGTCGCCACAAGCCAGCTTGTCGATCTTCCAGCTGGCGTCGTGATCATGGTGCCCACCAGCGATGGCTCCCGTCTCGCAATCCTGGACGATGAGAACAATGTGAAATGCATCGATGCATCGACAGGAGACGTTCTCTGGGAGAATCATGACTTGGTCCGGCAGCTGCTGGTCAATGATGCTCAGCGCAGTTCCGTGAAGAAACTTGACTTTGAGATGCATATAACCTCGGACGACTCTGTCCTGTCGATAGCCTATTTGAAATTCCCGTCCTGGTCTGAGGGCATTGACATGCAGAGCGGGGAGCAGGTCTGGTCGAGCGACCTCCCGTATTCCCCGGCATCCATCCCCGGGAGGTTCTATGACGCATCCAGCACGGCAGACCGGCTGCTCTACGCGGAATGCGACGAAGGGGCGGCGCAGCTCGTGCTCCATCTCCTGGACGCGAGGACCGGAGAAGAGCTCAAGAGGATGGAGACGGGGCTCTCCCTCGGGGACAACGGAGATATGTCGGATGGGAATGCCTGCAAGGTTGCCTGGGACCAGGGGCAGAGCCGCTTTATCGTGGCGGTCAGGGACGTGGATGATGAAGACATCGATGCTGCGACCTGGCATGTGCTCACAGGGACAGCCGATGGGACCTTGTCAGCATCCGTGGAGATGGCCTTCTCCAAGAGCGAGGACATCATGGCTCTCGCTATAGCGGATGGGGATGCCCCCTTCCTTGTGCTGCATGGCGCAGATGCCAGCCAAAGTCCTGCCCTCACTGCGCTTCGGGAGGATGGCACATTCTTCGCGGAGCGCACGCTCGACGGCATGTCGTGCATCTGGAAATCGTACCTGGGCGGTGGCCTCATCCGCATCCTTCCGCTCCGCGATGATTCGATCGCTGTAGTGGGGCTCAGCTCAGTTGCCATCCTGTCGGATGGGATGCAGCGCTACCAGGCATACGATGTCAGCAAGCAGATTATTGATGCCTGCGCATTGAACGAAGACGCTATCGGCCTGTATACAGAGGATAACGAGATCCTGTGGATGAGCCTCCTGGACGACGAAGACCGTGCCGTCTTTGGATACAGCGACGATCGTCTCACCGGCGGCTATGTGCGCATATGCACTTTGCTGGATGGAGCCGATGCCTACTGCGGCAGTGCGCCAAAATCGTTCATTGCCGCGATGTTCCTGCTTTCAAACAGGCAATCATCAGCTGACAAATATCGGGGTTTCTTTGTTGGAACCGAAGACCGCTCAAAAATCTACAGCGCGATCAGTATTGATGACGATGGTGGGCAGGAAGTATGGCAGCCAGATTCATCGAGCTACATCAGAGGTGTCATCTGGTCGGGCGATAAGAGCCAGCTTCTCGGGTTTTCCGGAAACAGCGAATTGGACACAGGCAATGTGACGATCTTCGATGCTGAGACGCTTGGCAGCAAGGATACCTGCCCCATTGCCTCGGGCATGTTCGATGGCATGATTGTGGCTCCGGGCGATGGAGAAGACGAGTTCATATGCACGGGCTCTGTCAGCTTCACTCATTATCAGCGCAATGAGATGGGCATGTATGCTGAAGTGAACCAGGACAGCTACGATACCTTCTTGGAAGAGCCAGACGGAGGCATCCGCCACTTCGAGATAGCGCAGCGTTATGGCTCGGACGGAGATTTCGACGTCGTGGTATACGAGAACGGTGCAGAGGAGAAGACGATAGAGGGGCTTGTGGGTAAGCCATGGGCCAATGGCAGTTTCGGCGACATATTCTGCTCTGCAGGCCAGAATGGGTGGCTTGTGGTCGGCCTCTACCCCGAAGATGACAGCGTATCTCTCGACTCTTTCCTTGCTATCGATTGGGAAACGGGCGAAAGCCGCAATATCCCGATCGATATCGATGCAAGCCCCTCACGAGGCATCGCAGTCGCCGGCTCCGCCAAGGAGTTCTCGGTCGTCACCAATGACAGTCAGATCGCATCCTTCGATCTCGAGAGCGGCGAGCAGATCCGCAGCATGGCATTCCCGCATATGGCATCATCGGTGATCGCTGCTGCCTACTGCAATGATGACAAGACGCTGCTGGTCCTGACAGAAGACTCGCTGGCCGTCTGCGACCTTGCCTCGGGGACTGTCCAGTCGGAGGATGCCGATTTCAGCGACCTGTCCAAGTCTGGCTTCTGCGCGCTGAACATCGAGCCGAGCGTAGATGGAAAGCGGATCTATGTGCTCGCTCGCAATGTCGGCGATGCGGCTGGTTCTTTCTTGGTGCTCGATCGCAACAGCATGGGAATCGCTGCTGTGGTCTACGACGTGCTTGACTTTGACGCAGCGAGTGGCAAGCTTCTGCGAATAACCTCTACAGGCAAGGACAGCACAGTCATGGCTTATCCCATCTATTCAAGGGACGAGCTGCTGAAGAAGGGCGATAGCCTATGGAACTGAAACATCAGGCTCCGATGAGTGGAGGTATTCCCATGTATGATCCCAAGCCGATAGACACAAGCGACGTCACCCTGCCCGAGGAGCTCCTCGCCCTGACCGAGAGGATCGCGGAGAACACGCATGACATCTGGGCGGCTGGCCGAATCGCCGAGGGCTGGACCTACGGGGACGTCAAGGACTCGCTAAAGAAGACCACCCCGCTCCTCGTCCCCTATGGCGAGCTCCCGGAGTCGGAGAAGGCCTACGACCGCAACACCTCGCTCGAGACCATCAAGCTCATCGTGAAGATGGGCTATCGGATAGAGAAGGGATGACCATTCCTCCAGACCGATGAGGACCGGCTGGCCGATACGTCAGGCTCTGCTTTCCTCATGAATCTGAAGCTATATTAAAATGCTTTAAAGTTTCTGACTTGGACGGATGATTGGACAGATGATTGGTTCCAATCAGCCCTTTTAGGAAATGTTCCTGCACAACCATGACCAATATGGCCAGCGACCCCATTCTTGAGGTGATGGACGTGGTTCCTGATGTCCGGAGGAATGACGGAGCCTGTGGCTTCATCGCATTCCTTGTATCAGCGCTCCTGGCTCTCCTGGTGGGGCTTGCTCCTGCCATGGCATACGCAGCCAATGATGGGAATTCGACATCGCGTGCCATCTCCATCGCCTACGACAACTCGGGCAGCATGATCCAGGGCCAGTCCGAGACCTATGACAAGTGGTGCACGGCGAAGTACAGCCTCGAGGTCCTTGCCGGCATGCTCAACCAACAGGACACGCTGTCGGTCTATACCATGGACAGCGCCGGCGAGAAGCTGCACATCCAGGGCTCCGATGATGTGAACCAGCGCGTGGCTTCCGTGCACAATGCCGATCTGGGCGTGTCTGGGTGGACCGATGCCCGCGTCGTGCAGGAAGCCTACCAGAGCCTTCTCAGCTCGACGGCAGACGAGCGCTATCTTGTCATCACCACTGACGGCAAGTTCAACTCCCTGAACGACAACCATGACAGCGCGTCGGCCAATGCAGCTATCTCTGAGGTGATCGATGGCTGCAAGAGCAATGGCATCACCGTCATCTATCTCGCTATCGGGGATGACACAGGCGTGATCGACTCCGATACCGACCACGGCATCTATGTGAAGCTGGCAGCTTCGGACAACATCCTGGGCACGATGACGGAAACAGCAAACCAGATCTTCGGGCGCGTGGCCCTGCCCGATGGGTCGCTCGATGTCGCCAATGGCAAGCTCACCCTCGATGTCCCCATGAGCAACCTCATCGTCTTCGCCCAGGGGCAGGATGTCCAGCTGGGAGACCTCACCACGACGGACGGGAAGACCGTCTCGGCGGACATGGCGAACGTCCGCTATTCTGACAGGCCCACTGCCGACACGACCTCCTTCGACAACTTTCTCGTCAATACCGAGCTCCAGGGCATCATCGCGGCGTATTCGGCCGAGATGCCCGCAGGGGAGTGCGGCATCACGATCGGCAATGCCTCGAGCGTCGAGGTCTACTACACCCCCTATGTGGATATATCCGTCTCGCTCACCGAGACGACGACCGGCATGAACCATGTCCTGGATCCTGATGGGGAGAACCAGATCGAGGCGGGCACCTATGAGGTGGGGTATTCGTTCCTGGATCCGTTCACGGGCGAGCCCATCCAGTCCGACCTGCTCTATCCGGCCACGTTCAGCCTGGTCGCGGAATCCGGTGGCAATGTGCAGAGCTTGTCTGAAGGCGACCAGCTGACGGTGTCGCCGGGCCAGGTAGACATCATTGCCCATGCGAAGACCAGAAGCGGCGTCACGGTGAGCGAATCCTACCAGGGCGTCAGCGTCTCGCAGGCGCTCAGCATCCTGCATGTGGACGGAAGCTCGATGGGAGGCAGCCTCTCCATCCCGGACTTCGGCAGTGCCAGCTATCCGGTCAGCATCACGAAGGATGATGGGACGGACTTCACTGCAGAGGAATGGGCTGCCCTCACGGTCACGGTCGAGGATTCGTCGGGCGTCGTGTGGAGCGTCGAGAAGGGCGACCAGCCCGGTGCGGTGACGGTCGCTCCCTCCTACATCAATGGCAGTGCCTGGGATACGCAGTCTGCGGTCTGCAGCAATTGGGGCCTCGGATCCCGCTCGTCCGACCTCACCATCCGTGCCACCGCAGAGACATCCGACAGGACCTATAGCGGGCAGGATGTGCAGACGATTACCTATCTTCCTGACATCACGGCAGCAGTCCTGCATCTGCTTCCTGTCCTCATCGCTCTGACGATCATCCTGTACTTCGTCTATAAATATGCGACCAAGCCCCGTCTGCCGCGCAAGATGAAGCTTGCGATCCAGCTTCCTGATGGCACCGAGGTGCCGCTCAAATACAACGAGAACAAGATCGTGAACCGGTGGTCCCCGTGGGGACCGGAGCACATCCACATCGTCCTTATCCCGAAAGGGATGCTCACCACGTGGAGGATCGCAGGGCATTTCCAGCTTGCCTCCATCGGCTTCGTCGCCGCCAAGAAGCGCAAGGGGAGGAGGCGCTTCCTGCTCGACACCGAGACGGTCAATGCGATGAAGCATCTCGAGGACCAGGAGGATGGCACCTATCCCAAGCCCCGCTTCAATCCCAGCCCGCAGATCCTCGAGTGGAGCAGGGAGCGTGCGCGGAAGGACGGAAGGGTCTCGCTTGACATCAGCTTCGATGGTCTCGGCGATGCCGCACCTGGCAGGCGGCCACAGATCGAGAAATACAAGATCACGTTCATGAGGAAGTAGCAGAAGAGGGATAGAGGGTTCAGGCAGACGCCGCGGAACATCTGATTGGCTTTCAGCTGCGCAAGGAGGAAGACATGACGGCACCAACACTGATCGTAGGAGTCGGAGGAATCGGCGGGAGGATCGTAGGCCGCATCGCAAGCCGCATCGAGCGGGAGCATGTCCGGGATGTCGAGCTTGTCGTGATGGATACCGACGTAAACGACCTCAAGAGTCTGCGCGCTGCGCATCCGAGCATCTACATCGTGCAGACCTCTCCGCAGGGCACGGTCGGCAAGGCGCTCGACCACAACAAGGCTGCCCGGGAGAAATGGTTCCCCCTCAATGATGGCCTGGTGGGAAAGCCCTTCAGCGAGGGCGCCGGCCAGGTGCGCGCGGTCTCACGCCTCGCCTTCGACTATGCGGTCGAGCAGGGCTACATGGAGAACCTCGAGAAGGCTATCGCCAAGCTGCATGGCCTCTCGGGCGAGACCATGCGCCAGGAGATGCGTGTCATCATCACCGGCTCGATTGCAGGCGGCACCGGATCTGGCCTCGTGCTGCCGGTCGCCATGTATATCAGGAACTTCCTCATCTCGCGCTACCAGGACAACTCGGCCATCATCCGCGGCTTCTTCCTCGAGCCTGATGTCCTGTTCGGACGGCTGGTGGACGAGGACGAGCGCAACCGCCAGCGTGCCAATGCCTATGCCGCCATCCGCGAGATCGATGCGTTCTTCCGCAAGGAGTATGCGGGGACGAGCAAGAAATATGCGCATGTCGTCTTCAATGCACCGCAGCCAGGCTTGGGCGAGCGCATCGACTATCCGAACATCCTTCCCTACCATTTCGTCTTCCTTATGGACGCGCTGAATGCGAATGGCGACAGCCTCACCGATGCAGAAGGCCGCTATGACTTCGAGGGATACCAGCAGCATGCCGCCGACTGCATCTACACCCAGACCCTGAGCCCGCTCTCGGGCCGCAGCAACTCGAGCGAGGACAATGTGATCCTCATGCTCGCCGCGAACAACGGCAGGAGCAGGTACTGCGGCGCAGGCTCCTCCTGCCTCGAGTACCCGAAGGACATCGTGCAGCGCTACATCGCGCTGAGCTGGGCAGAGAAGGACATCTCGGGGAAGTGGCTCGAGATCGACGAGCACTTCAAGCAGCGCCGCCGCGATGAGCCGAACTCCACCCAGACCTTGGCCGAGTTCTATCGGGATGAATACAAGTCGAGGATCGATTCGAACGATCCCTTCTACAAGTCCATCGCCGCAAGCTCCGAGATCAAGGACGACAAGGGGCAGCCGATCGACAAGGTGATCGACTATGTGGAGACCTTGAAGCAGCATGCCGAGAACTGGGTCAGCGGCACGAACGTGGATGACGGGCTCTACACGCGCAGCGTCACCCTCCGTCACTGCGCCTTCGACAATGGCAAGGAAAGGCTGCAGAGCCTGCCGACGACCGAAGATGAGATCAGGAGCCTGTTCGCCGACGACAGCGATGCCATCTCCACCATCCAGAGCGCGATAAGCATCTATTACCAGGACGCGACGCAGCTCGCTCTCGTCGCGCAGCAGGAGGTCCCCGAGATCGCCCGGAACGCAGCACGGAGCAGCTTCTACATCTCTGAGTACGATGACAACCCCCTGAAGCAGAGGGACAAGGACTGGCATGTCGAGAGCGTCTTCGCCAAGGCGGATGGCCACGAGTTCGGGACCTATCATCCGGCTGCGGTGCGGTTCATGCTCTATCGCCTCATGGAGGAGCTGAAGAACGAGTCGGATGCCGCATTCTCCAAGATCGACACGGCGAAGAAGGGCATCCAGAACGCCAGGGAGGACGACTACTACTCCGGCAACGAGCAGTCGGTCGAGAAGCCTGACCAGGCCGTCTCCCTCATCGCATCGGAGGAGGATGACAGCAAGCGCATCAAGCTTCCCTTCCTCAAGGGCGATGAGCTCGATGCCAGCCAGATGCAGAAGCTCGCAGACATCTGCAGCAGGCTGAACATGTACGGCGAAAGCATCAAGGAATACATCACCAATGCGGCCATCTATGCCTTCATGGAGGCAGCGCTCTCCTATGTGAAGAGCCTTGCCGAATCCTATGAGGACTTCTACAGCCATCTGGAGAGCCAGCTCGGCAGGATCCATGCCGAGCTCACGGCCATCGAGCTCTCGCGCAAGCTCAACGATTCCAAGGGCAGCGCGCATCGCTACGTGTGCGCGAACAGGAAGTGCCTCGCCGAGATGAAGAGGATCTGCGTCCCCAAGACCTCCAGCGGCAGCCTGCCGGTCGAGCTCTGCGGCGATGTCTACAACAAGCTCCTGAAATACTCGAAGATGCGGGCGACCATCGAGGATTACGACGAGAGGAGCAGCATCTCCTCCGAGGTATTCGATGAGCTGTTCCAGTCCACGGTCATCGACTACTGGAAGAGCGGCGTGATGGATCCGCACATCGGCTATCCGGATGTGATCGACAAGAGCATCGGGCGTGCCATCGCAGACGAGGCGCTCTACACGAGCGATGTCTACTTCTCTGACGACAAGAAGCGCAGCGACTACATCCTCAACTACTCGCTCAATGTGCTCGACGAGGAGGAGCATATCGCGACGCCCTTCATCGAGCCGCCGGTCGGGGAGATGCCGCGCCACATCAAGGCCGCTGCATGCTCGGTCGATGCGTTCAGGGACACGGGGTCGTACGGCGATGTGGTGCATGATGTGCTGGTCAACTCCCATGCCGCCATCGAGGTCGATGCGAAGGACTTCAGCCCCTATGAGATCCTGTTCTACAGCTCGCTCTATGGGTTCTGCGCGGACAACCTTCCCAAGTACGCGCCTGCGCACAAGGGCTATGAGGACCGTCCTGAAGGCGAGTACCATCGCGCCTACTACGCGCTGGTGAACCAGCTCAGCCCGAACCTCAAGGAGAACAAGGTCATCACCCCGCATATCGACAGGAACTGGCATCTTGCCTGCGCCCTGCCTGACCTCAACGAGGAATTCGAGCGCTCCCTCCAGTACGATATCGTGCACGCGTTCCTCTTCGGCCTCATCTACCAGCAGTTCGATGCCGAATCTCGGGTCGACTCGGATGACCGCTTCTACATCCGTGCTGGCCGCAAGCGCCCGAAGACCGATCTGTGGGTGTCGAACGGTACGGCCTGCGACAAGTTCTATGAGCTCTTCGACGCGCTCAAGCTTTCGCCACCTGCAGTGAACCTCCTGCTCAGCATCAATGCCGACCGTGTCGCGAGGACCAGGGACAACGGAGGCATCTCGAGGAGGATCGGGAACTGCGAGCTGGTAGACCGCGTGCGCTCCCATGCCTTCGACGGGGGGAAGATCTACAGCGCCGCGGAGATCAGGGATGCCATCACCAGGTTCTCGGAATATGGCCTGGAGAAGGCGGGAATCATTATGCCCTACGCCCTGTCCAAGGGAAGCTTCGATCCCCAGAGGGGCAGGTTCAGCAAGGAGATCGCCACCAACCTGTTCGGGAATGGCGACATATCCGAATCCCGCACGAGCATCTTCGAGATCCCGCTCCTGTACCGTCTGACGCTTCCGCAGTCCGACTACCGCGAGGGCGAGATCGACCGGATGATCGAGTGCATCTTCGATATCGTGGAGGCCTCCATCGCCGACTACTCCGACGACCTGAGCCTCGACAGCAACTGCAGCCGCTTCTTCGAGGAGCAGTACATGCTGTTCGAGTACAACCTCATCGGCTATGAGGGGCTCTTCCCCAATGTCGCGACAAGCCCGGTCGTGAATGCCGTCCGCGAGAAGGTGATCGGCTACTTCGAGGACAGCGGCGTGGATCCGGAGATGCAGAAGAAGCAGAATGAGATCAGGGGAGCGTGGGAGCGCTCTCGGACACGTGCCTAGAAGACCAGTGCCATGAAGACGGTATTGTTCATCGATGAAAGGGAGGAAGGCCTCTGGTCTTCCTTCCTCAAGTACGATTTCCTGCTCGACGGGTTCCGGTCGCGCGGGGATTTCGTCGTGTGCCAGTGGAACCGCAATGCCACCAGCGTCTCGGGGGCCATACCGGGCCTTGCTGGCCTCGTTGCCCCCGAGGCGGAGTGGCAGGCGGTGATCGTGACCGACCTCCGCAGGCCGAACAGCGAGCTCGAGCAGGATGTGCACTTCGACAATCCCTTCGACTTCCAGGAGAACTATGGCAGGACGGTCCGCGATGCCTTCGAGGAGTCGCAGGAGCCCCTCGTACGCCTTGCCCAGATGCTGGGAGGTCTGCCAGAGAAGCTCTATGCGGACTGGAAGATCGACGAGGAGGGCCGCCTCAACGAATTCCATCTGGAATACAACTTCGGCGACGATCCCTATGGGATGCTCGAGAGATACCGTCTCGGGATGCGCAGGCCGACGCGGATCATCTGCGTGACGCCGCGCGACAGGGACGAGGCGTTCTTCGAGAAGAGGCGCATCGACCTCGAGAAGAATCCCACGGTGGAGGCAGTCGACTTCTGGCAGCGGAACAGCTACCCTTCGACAGCGCGCTTCGTGCTGGTCGACCGCCGCGAGGTGGCCGTTCCGGCAGCAGGCGCGGATGGCGCTGCAGCAGCTGCGCAGCCGCTGAGCGAGCATCAGCTGCCTTCGGCTGATGCTACGGCACGGGCCCTCAAGGGAGATGCCCACAAGCCCGACGAGCACAAGCTGCCGGATGAGACTGCCAGCAGCGTCTTGGCCCAGCAGCGTGACTGGTTCAGGTTCTGGATGTGCGTGCTCACCTTGATGGTCGGGAACGTGAAGGCAAGCGACCTGCGTGCCTATACCGTCTATACGATGGACCTCACGATCGACGATGCCGCCCTCGTCGATATGCTCTCCCGGCGGCGGATGATGTGGACCACAGCCAGAAAGAGCATCGCCCAGCTCGAGGCGGTGGAGTGCGGAAAGCTCCAGAGCTCCGAATACGTGCAGGACAAGATGCCTGACTGGAATGTCCAGGTCCCTGTCTCGTTCGGGAAGATGGCGGGGAAGACCCCATCGTGCGACCCCGATGTGGTCGGCTTCTATCGGGATGCGCCTGAGGAGGATCTGGGCGCATGGAGCGCCCAGAAGAGGCGGGTCACCGATGAGCTGCTGGAGATCCTGCGCACACCCAGGCGGGCGATCCGCGATGCAGTGACAGCATTTCGGGGATGGGGGCCGCTCTCGGCAGAAGAGCTCGAATATGCGATCCTGAGCGAGCAGCAGACGGAGAACCTGCTCGATGCCCTCGAGGACCAGGAGCAGGAGCTTGCCTGGGGAGTGCAGAGGAGCTTCTATGAGCCGGACGATCTCCAGGGCGAGCTCAAGGAGAAGGCTGCGGCTGTGGAGAAATCCATACCGCAGCGTGCCAACCAGAGGCAGGCGCTTCGGGTGCTGGGGGCATCTGTTGCCTCCCTCATCGTGGGCTTCCTCCCGTACTATCTCGGGCTCTACGAGGAAGAGGGGGCATCCCCTGATGCCCTCTTGGTCACGCTCGTGAGCTGCGCCGTGGTCCTTGCTGTCTGGGTGTGTGCCATGCGGTCCATGCAGGACCGCGTGAAGGCAGGATATCGTGGCTTCAACCAGGCGATCAAGGATGCCCTCCGCACCCTGGGTCTGGGATCCGAGAGGCTGGGAAGGCGGCTCTCGCTCTATGCGAGCTTCAGGAGGGGATGGTCGCTCTACGACCGGCAGCTGCACAAGGATGTCCCCACGCATGAGCTGAGGAGGCTCCGCTATTACGACGCGCTGCTCAAGACCCGGATCCGGGACATCGATGAGATAGCCAAGGGATGCCATGCCCATATGACCGAGCGCACCGAAGCCCCGAGCTACAGCCGGGAGAAGCTTGACCAGCTGCTGGAAGACGAGTCCTTCTACAACGTCGGCACCAGCAGCCGGCACAGGAGCGTGGCAGAGGGGGCTGAGGCCTCGCCGGCAGTGCCGTTCGGCTTCATCTCCGCAGTGGGCTTCGAGCCTGTGAAGATGCTCTAGGGGGTATCGTGCTCAAGATCTTGTATGACATGCTCGGCGTGCTGCTCTTCCTGGCGGGCGTATTCGTGGTGTATGCAGCCAACCAGGACAAGACGAACCGGCACCGGCAGCGTCCGCTCCCTGCGGTCGCTGCGCTCTTCTGCCTTCTCGCTATCATCTTCAATGCCCGCCACGGTGGGGAGATGACGGCATCGCTCGACGGCTTCGTGGCCGCCATCGGCCTGGGGGATGGCACGGAGAGCGTGTTTCTTCGGGTCGCGGTCCTGAACATGTGGATCATGTTCATCTTCGCTATCATCAAGGCCGTGTACAACCTGGTGGCGCGCCTCTCGGATCTGACGTTCGAGCAGGTGGAGATGACGCCCTATGCCTACGACAAGGAGTACCAGCACTGGTTCCTGAAGCAGGGCTGCTTGGGCATGAGGGAGCTTGCGAAGTGGTCCTTTGCCTGCGTGACGATCCTCGCCAGCCTGCTCTTCCTGTTCTCGGGGATCCTGTCTCAGTCCCCGGCATTCCAGAACAGCTTCTTTCCTGCCTATGCGTCGATCGTGGTCGGGGAGCTCTTCTACTACCTCGACGGGACGACGAAGGAAGAGTACCTCGACGACGTGAGCTTCGAGGCAGATGGCGCCATCCATGTCTTCCAGTACGCCAAGGTGTGGGAGGTGCTCTCGCACTACTTTGGGGACCGCCTGCTGCAGGTGAGCTCGCATGGCGCCTCGCAGGGATCTCCGGGCACGCACGATGACTTCTGCCAGTCCCTCATTGAATCCGATGACCACTGGACACGGCTTGCAGGAGGCTACTTCGACAAGCTCGTCAAGCGCGGCCTGATCGGCTCTGCGGACAAGGATGGCGGCTACGGGAGCCTCAACCATGATATGGCGCTCAACACCATCCGCCTGATGCAGGGGAAGAGCGTGATGTTCGCGAGCCCCTTCTGCCGTGACTTCATCCCCTATATCTTCCTGCCCCTCTGCTCCCGCCTCATGAGGAACGAGAAGGTCCTGGTGCTCTATGGGCCAGCGGTCTCGGAGGATTCCCTGGTAAGCTACCTCGACGAGGGCTTCAGGTTCGTGACGGGCGTCTCCGGGATGTGGACCATAGAGGAGCTCCCCTCCAAGGAGGATGGCTCGAAAGGGACGTCGGATGTCGTGCTCCTGCCGTACTCGTCGCTCAGCAACGTCCGCCGCATCATCGACAATGCAGATACGCTCTCACGCGTGAGCATGGTCCTCGTGATCGATCCCTCGAGCCTCATCGCCACCTGCCAGATCGGCCTGAACTTCCTCGCCGAGTATGTCTCGTATGGCTGCCCGGTGAACTACTGCATCTTCGACCAGAATGCCGATGGCCTGGTCGATGCCCTGTCCCATGCGCTCAGGACGAACCTCACCGAGGTCGGCGCGACCGAGGCATCGGAAGGCTCTGCGATCGGCATGTTCTGGGAGGTCGACGGCGAGCAGCTCCAGCACCGGCTGCTGCCGGGCGTCGCGCACTACCTCGGCGTCGGCACCGAGATCGCCCTCGTGGCCCTCAAGGCGCAGATCCCGAAGGTATCCTGGGCCTCGAGGTCGGCTGTGCCCCTTGCCGACCAGCGCTGGATCGATGGCCAGTACTATTCCGAGCTCCTGCGCTTCGCCGAGCTTCCAGAGGAGCAGCTCCAGCTCGACGAGCATATCGACTTCTGCACGGATACCTGGTCGCTGGGCAAGCGCGAGGATGCCTTCATCGTCGCCGAAGATGAATACCAGAACATGTTCGAGACGTTCCGCCAGTTCGCCACGAGGGGCACGCAGCAGTCCTTCGTGAACGTCCTTGCACCGAACTATCTCCTGCGCGCCTATATGGCTTCGAACAGGCAGATCTTCGAGAACGACCCCAAGGCGATCCCGGCCATATCTCCTGACTTCTCCAAGAGCCAGCGCAATGCCATCTTCTCCATCGTTATGGCGATGGTGCAGTCGGGCAGGATGGTGAGCGAGGAGGAGCTGAGGAAGCGCTTCAAGTATGTCGGCCTTTCCGTCACCAATATGAAGGAGGCGCTCGAAGGCCTCCTGATCGAGCATCTGGAGCTCGTCGACGACGATCCGGACAAGTATCCTGAGCGCCATGTGATCATGGAGGAGACGGAGGAATACGATCCCACGACCCGGGAGATCGAGGTCAGGCGCCATTATGGCATCTCGAATCTCGCGAAGTACGATGAGTGCTTCGCGAGCCTCAGGAATGTCCCGGTCGTGACCGAGATGCCCGATGGCTCCGAGCTGCTTCTCGGTTCCAGGCTGTACGGGCATGTGTACCAGTCGTACCTGCCGGGCCAGTTCGTCGTCGTGGAGGGGAAGTACTACGAGGTCGTGTCCATCTCGAAGGACACGGGCGTCATGCTCCGCCGTGCAGCAGACCATTTCTCGAGCAGGCGCTATTACCGCCAGCTCAGGACCTACAGCGTGGACAGCTGGACCCAGGAAGAGGTCATCGGCGACACCCGCACGGTCTCCGGGGTCGAGGTCAGGAAGATCCGCTATTCGGGCTCCGTCACGACGGCAGGCTACATCGACCTCCAGGATTACGGCGACCTGGCGGGCGGCTCGGTGGTCAATCTCTCGAACATCCCTGTGCGGAAGTACCGCAACAAGGATGCCCTGAGGCTGGAGTTCCCTGGTGCCGATGCGCATATCACGGCCACCATCGCCGTGCTGATGAGCGAGATCGTGGTCACGCTCTTCCCCAAGGACCATCCCTACCTGGCTGTGGTCACCCCCAGCGCCGGGAAGCTCGCAGATCCCGAGCAGCAGGTGCTCTACGGATATCAGGGACAGGGTGCTGATACCGATGCCAATGTCATCTACATCATCGAGGACAGCCTCATCGATATCGGCCTCATCACGAGCGTCGACCGGAACATCCATCGCATCCTTGAGATCTGCTGGGACTATCTGGACTGGCACCTGGGCATGCTTCTGGGCGGCTCCCAGGGCGAGCAGACGCCGGATCCGGGAGAGCCTCCGGCATTCATCCCGCCTGTCGAGGAGAAAGGCTTCATCCAGCGCCTGATCGAGAAGCTCGACCGTCTTCTCAGGAAGAAGGACAAAGACGGGGGCAAGCCTGCAGGAGGGCAGGGTGGCAAGCCTGCCGGACCTGGCAAGCCTGAGGAGCCCGAGAAGCCCCAGAAGCCTGATGAGCCTGAAGAGCCCAAAAAGCCTGGAGAGCCTGAGTCAGTAAAGCCTGAGCCCGAGAAGCCTGGGCAGGAGCCCAAGGCTGGCAGCACCGATGGCGATGGCAAGGATGAGCCCGAAACAGACGGGCCGCATCCTGCCGACGAGGACGAGAAGGACCCTGAGATCGAGATCGAGCTCAAGAGCGAGGATGTGGGGCAGAGCCCCGACGGGGAGGCCTCTTTGGAGGCAGAGCCAGCCGAGGAGAAGCCCGAATCCGATGCACTGCCGGAAGGAGACGAGGCGTGATGACAGGAGACTACACAGACCGCCACTATCTCCTCTTCGGCAAGGAGCCCCACGATATCTATGAGAGCCTGGATTGCGACGGCACGGCCAAGTATCTCGAGCGGCTGGGCTTTGCACATGGCGCCCTCACCCAGGCGCGCAAGGAGAGCTCCGAATACAGCCGCTATGCCGATTACCGCCAGCCTGGAGAGCACTACTGCGACTTCTGCGGACGCCTGCTCACCGGCGTCAACTACGATGTCCTGAAGGATAGGCGCGAACGCTGCGCAGAGTGCTCGCGGACGACCATCAGCAAGCAGGAGGACTTCGAGGCGCTCTTTGCGCAGACGAGGGATGGGCTGTGCGTCAAGTACGGCATCGATCTGCCGTCACCCATCCAGATCAAGGTCATATCGCAGGCGAAGCTCAGCAAGATGCAGGGGTCGCGCTATGTCCCCACCAAGTACTTCGATGCCCGGGCGGTAGGCCTTGCCACTCAGCGGGGCGGCAGGTACTGCATGTACTTCGAGAACGGCACCCCCAAGGCATCGCTGATCGCGACCACGGCGCATGAGCTCACGCATATCTGGCAGTACTCGCATTGGGATTGGGCTGCGATGCAGAGGAGGTATGGGGACCGCTTCCTTGCCATCTGCGAAGGGATGGCAAAATGGAGCGAGCTCCAGTACATGTATCTCCTCAACGAGAAGGCCTATGCGGACCGCGCGCTCTCCCACGAGGTGCAGCGCACCGACGTGTATGGGTATGGCCTCAGGCTCTACCTCAAGCAATATCAGATGTCGCAGGACATCCTGCTTGCAGGCGATACGCCGTTCATGCATCCCACCGAGCCGCTCGATATCGCATAGCGGCAGAAGCTGCCTCAGGAAGAACGGGCCAGCCGTTCATCCTGAGGCTGCTCAGTCCTTGCAGATCCGGTAGTCATGGAGCTTTCCGTAGCCTCGCTGGTCCGTGACGATATCTCCAAGGTCGCGGATGAGGTTGTAGTTGTAGACGGCAGGGGACTGCGACTTGCCCAATGCTGCAGCGACATCTGCGAGCTTGTCGAAGTCGCAGAGATAGGGGTGCTTGAGCAGGAGGTGGCTGTCGTGCCTGCCGCCGCTGAGGCCAAGCTCCCGGTACCTTCTCGACTGCTGCGGGGACATCTGGGTCCAGCCCTGCGAGTAGTAGAAGGCGCACCACCGGCGATGCTCCCAGCGTCCGAGCACCTCGACCGCTTTCGATCCCTCTTCGCTATCCAGGAACGCGTCGAGCTCCGCTTTGCCTGTGCCTTCCGGGGCAGATCCTGCGCGCTCCTCGAGCCTGAATCCGAGACTCCAGAGCTTCTCCTGTATCGAGTATGCGCTTGTCATGCTCGAGAGGCGGTTCATCTGATATTTGGCATATGAGCGGAAGAGCTCCCTCCGGTCGTAGGGATCTCCTGTTCCCGCATAGATCCCGGCATAGCTCGAGTTGATGTTGAACGAGAGGGCCTCCATGCTGCTGTCGATGAGGAAGTCCTCGCTGAACAGGGAATCGATGCTGCCGAAGGGGACTATCTCATAGCGCGATCCGCTCTGGGATCCCTGGTCCTTTGCGACGAGCGACCATATCGCAGGATGCCTGCGGGCATCCCTGATGTTCGCGAAGATGAGGGGCAGGCTCCCCTGCTGGTCCTCTTCCTCGTAGGCGAGCTGGCGCACAAGTATTGCGGTGTCCATGTTCAGGTTGTCGTCGCCGGTATTGACGACAATATAGGGGACGGAGAGGCTGTGGCTGGACGTGCGCATCTCCTTCCTGATCAGGGTCTTGAAGAGCGGCGACGTGATGTCCACCTGGATGAACTCGCAGTCGAAGAGGCCCGATGAGAGAAGCTCGGGGCAGCGGAACAGCACCTCTTCCTGAAGCTTGCTCTTGGGACGCTGGTCCATCACCACGATCCTGAGGCGGACGCCCGGAATCTGGCCGAACCAGGAGATGGTCCGGAAGACCTCGAACCCATGGGCGCCGAAGCCGAGGATGATGGCCGTGAGGCCCACCTCATCCTGCTCTTTCCTATGGAGGAGGTCCCTTGCGGCCTCGGTGCCGCGCTCCGTGAGCGCTTCTGTGAGAGGGTGGTCCCACAGCAGCTTGAAGGCTATGTCGCGCCATTCATCGAGCACGCGGACATCGACGCCCTTGAGCACGGTCGCCTCTCCTCCAGATGCTGCATCGGTGCTGCGCTCATAGAGCGACCTGATCGAGTCGAGGAGGAGCTCGTCGCTCTGCCCGTGGCAGGCGATATAGACATGGAACAGAGGAGACCCTTCGCTGTCGAAGCACATGTCGCCCGTCAGGCTGCTTCCCAGGCTGTCCAGGAACTTGACGGCTTCGCTGAGATTCGCCTTCTCCTCGTCGTTCAGATAGAGGTAGTGGATGGGCATTCCGTAGAGCAGCCTTCTCTTCTGCGGCTCTGCGGCCTGCACGACGAGCATCGAAGTCAGGCGGCTGACGGAGAGCTCCGTGAAGAGGGCGCCCTGCTCCTTGAAGTAGGCGACGGCCGACGAGCTCTTCTCCACGGTCTCCTTGTCGACATTCGCGATGATGCAGAGGCTTGCAGGCTTGCCTTGGCCTTCCAGGACGCTGCGCACGAAGATCTGGGAACGGCTGTCGAAGCCGCTCACGATATAGACCCTGCCGGATGGGTGGAAAAGCTTGAAGAACCAGGAGCGTATGCGTATGCGCACCGGCATGAGCTGCCTTGTGACAAGGCTGATCGCAATCGTCGCAGCCAGGATGAATGTCGCCATGCTGAGCAGCTGGAGCAGGAAGAAATACCAGTCGCCGAACTGGGGCGAGGTCGCCTGCACGAGCTCCCAATACGTATCGATTCTGCTCTCGAACACGAGCAGCGCAAGGATGTCATAGGGGATCTGAATGATGCCATTGATAACGGAGCTTCCGTGCGACTACGCCTCCGCCAGCGAAAGGGGGATGAGGAGGAAGACATCGGCGGCAAGGGCGCATACAAGCGCGCCGAAACGCCTCCAGCCGGCATGGGCCACGATAAGGCAGACGACGCCCAGTATCGTGAGGATGCAGGCGATTGCAAAGCAGACAGGATACATGGCTCCTCCGTCTATCGTCAGCTGGCATCAGATGTCCGCTATGCCAGATTTCTGGGAGAGGCACAGATGGCTCCAGCCGGCGAGGATGATGGGCGCTGCCTGGCTGCAGGTTGGCACATGGAACAAGGCAGGCCCATCTCTGGTGTTTCTGCAGTGCCTGTGCCCTCGGCCTTCTGTCTCGTGGCGGACCTTCTGGCAAGCATGCGTATAGGGTAGCGTATCGGCACATCCTGGAGACGCGATGGGAAGCGCCTTACGGCGAACGGGAGCGATTCCTTGTCCTGCTTTGCCTGCATGCACAAATACGACGGACCACCATCTCAGGTGGCCCGTCGCTTTATCCAGCATCTTCAGATGTCTTGCTATGCCGGCCTGCAGGGCCAGCATTGTGCCTACTCCTGGTCGCGGCGCTTCTGCAGGAGCCTGCCCACGGCAGCAAGTGCAATGCCTGCAAGGCCGATGATCCCTGCAGCCGCACCCGTAGTGCGCTGGGCATCGCCGGTATTGGGGAGAGCGCTTGCACTGGCCGTCGTGGCTGCCGTCTTCGTGGCAGCGGCCTGTGCCGGAGCGCCCTGCTTTGTGGAGCCTCTGGTGTCGGCAGCCGGGGTCGTGGTGCCCGTGCCAGAGGAGTTGGTCCCATTATCGGTGCTGGGCTTCTCGGGCGTAGCTGCCTTCTGCTGGAACACGACCGTTGCCGGGCCTTCGGCTGTCCAGGTGCCTGCAGCCTTGGAGTAGCGATACGTCAGCGTCAGCGTGGAGGCAGACTCGTCGAGTTCGTAGGTGCCTTCCGGAACAAGGGAGGAGAGGCCGGGGTAGTCTTCGAAGCTCTTCGGGACGATCGTGAGCGTTGCGGTCCAGTCGCCATTTTCATCCTGAACAGGATCTGTGGCCTCGTAGCTCGCTGCGGCATCCTTCACGCTCGTGGTGTCAGCATCGATTGTGGTGCCATCGGCCAGCTCGATTCGGGCGGCAACTGCAGAGCTGTCATCGATGAGGGAGGCTGCATCGAACGCAGGCGCCTTCTCAGGGGCCTTCTTCACGTAGATGTACTGGTCGGTCGTGGTGTTGGTCCACTCCTGGGTCTCAGGATCGTAGCTGAAGTAGAACTGGATGTCATTCGGCTTGGCGGCGAGCTCGAAGACCTGGCCGTCCTTCTGGTCGGCATTGAACTCATCCACGTAGCTCTGCTGCTGGTCAGCCCTGAGGGTCACGACGCACATCGGATTGGTGTAGCCCTCGACGACCGGGCCGACCTCGTAGGTGCCGGCACCCAGATAGTAGCTGCCTTCCTTGGTGCCATCCGTCGTCTTCACGGTCACCTTGGCATTCACGATCGCATCGGCATCAGGTGCCTCGACCTGATAGAAGGCCACCTGCGCTTCGACGTTCTCGGTAGGCTCCGCCGTCCAGCCCTTCCCGTCATACACGAAGGAGAAGGACGTTACGGAGTTTGCCTCATCGAAGAGATAGACGCCATCTGCCGTCTTGTCCTCGACGCCGTAGTCCTTCGGGGTGCCCTGCTTGAGCTCGACGTCGACTGCCCACGTGCCATCCTTCTTGTAGGGAGCGCCCGTGCTCTCGACCATCGAGGCGGGGATTGCGATGGTCCCCTCGTAGGCAGGATCCCACTCGCCTGCGGCGTAGACCACGACGCCGATGCTCTGCTTCGTGATATCGAACGCCGGTGCCTTATCTGCCTTCTTATAGGCGACGGTCGCGCGGTCAGCGAAGGAGCTGGTGATCCACCTGCCCGTGGTCGGGACATAGACGTAGGTGAGCGTGAGCTTGGAGGAGGCCTCGTCGAGCTCGTAGCCAGAGTCCCCGAAGTGGCCCGGGATGCGGTTCTCGGCCTTCGGGGAGATAGTGAGCTCGACCCTCCACCTGCCGTCGGCGCCCTTCGTGGGCGTGCCGGCCGTCCAGGAGTTGGCCGCCTGGAAGACGGAGAAGGTGCCTGCATCCTCGCCGCCGACCTTGAGCTTCACGTCGCCCGCGTTGTAGATGGCGCTCTTCTCGTCGAACGCCGGGGCCTGGTCGTTGCTCGGCGTAGCTGCTTGCTTGACTGCCGAGGAATCAGCAGAGGTGCTGCTTGCAGCGACCGCTGCGTCCAGCTTCTTGGAAAGGCTTGCCGTCTGCTGCGTGGTCGGTGCATCCGTCTTGGTGGCGGCTGCATCGTCTGCAGAGGAGCTCTGAGCAGAATCTTCGGTCTTTTCCTGCGATGTGCCGGCTTCACTCTCGCTGCCCGACGTGGCTTCGCTCTGCTCCTGTTCAGTGCCGGTCTCTGTGGAAGTGGCTGCTGCAGGGGATGATGCATCCTCGGCAATCGCCTGTACAGGAAGCGCCGCTCCTGCCATGGAAGCGCTCAGCACGATTGCCATGGCGCCTTTTCCGGCGCGCCTGCATCCATCCTGGATGAGCTTGCGCGTGCTCTCGCTGAACCTGAAGTGATAAGTCATGGTCGAATCCTTCCGTGGTCTGATCCAATGACGAGGTGTTCAGTCTGAATGCAACCTGAGCGTATCCGACGAATGTCAAAGGGAGTGCAGGCGCGTGCAATGCTATGGGCAGATTCTTGCAAATATGATGTAAACCTGCAGGTACAAGCCATGGAATTGCGTGAGCCATGCAGGACCCGATGGGAAGGGGTGGAAACATTGACGGAAGATGCTGGCTGGGTCTACGCTGCTGAACGCCATTATGCTTGCTGAAAGGGAGAGCCTCCATGGCCGATCATATGAAAGATCCGAGCGATCTTGCAGATGGGGAAGAGAGGCCAGAGGCATCTGGCAGCGCTGCCTCCCCGGATGAGGTGCACGCGCCGCTTGCGGCAGATACGAAGCCACGGCATCTCAGCAAGGATGAGGTGGAGCAGCTCACGCACCGCACGCATGCCACAAGGCGGCTGCCTATCGTGGCACGGGTCCTTCTGGTTGTCGCTCTTGTGGTTGCGGTCGCTGGCGCTGCGGCAGCCATGTGGGTAGGCCACATCAACTCGACCATGGGCGTGAGCGCGGGCGAGGAAGAGCAGCTCTCCCAGGTGCTCGAGAAGCCTGAATCTGATTCATCTGAAGAGAATCCTGCCTTCTATCTGGTGATCATCGGATCGGACAATCGTGAGGGCGTCTCCGGCTCGAGGGCAGATGTGACCATGCTGGCACGGGTCGATCTCGACCACAACACCGTAGCGCTCATATCCATTCCACGCGATACGATGGTCTACGCTGCCGATGGCTCTGTCGAGAAGATCAATGCGGCATACAACGATGGGCCTGCTGCCACGGTCGAGGCCGTCTCGAAGTTTGCCGGAGTCCCCATCTCGCACTATATGGCCATGTCATTCGATGGGCTCTCTGGTGTTATCGACCAGCTGGGTGGCATCACAGTCGTTGTGCCTGAGGATTTCACCTCACGCGATGGATTCGTCTTCCATAAGGGGCAGCAGACCATCGACGGCGAAGAGGCGTTCAGCTATGTGCGTGACCGCTACAACGAATCGGGTGGCGATTTCGGACGTGCCCAAGCGCAGCGCCAGGTGGTGGAAGCCATTGCGCGGAAGGCGCTCGACAGCCCGATCAATGAGCTTCCGGGTGTCGTGGAGAGCCTTGCGAGCTCGGTCACGACCGACCTCTCGGTGACTGACCTCGTCTCATGGGCAACCACGCTCAAGAGCTCGGGGATCCGCCTGAAGGTCTATTCGGCTGCCACGCCCAGCTATACGCTCAACCAGGATGGGACTGCCTATGTGGGCACCATGTACGATGAATGGCGGGCGATGATGGAACGGGTCGATGCCGGCATGGATCCGAA
>OMTG01000089.1 GCA_900313905.1 uncultured Actinomycetes bacterium
TGTGAATGTCAAGCAGATTTTCCATTGGTAGGGTAAGCACTTCTTCCATAGCTATGGTAAGCACTGTTTCCGGCCCTCCGGTAAGCTCTCTTTCCCTGCCTTTGGTAGGCACTTTTTCCATGCACGAAGAGGGGCCCTCCGCAGAGGGCCCCTGGCAGCTGGCGCGCCTGTCCGCCTATTCCGCTTCTGGGCTTGGTCCGGGCACAGGCAGCGCGAACACCTCGGGATGCTTGAGGCGGTAGGACTCCCCGCGCAGCGAGAAGCAGCGGGCATGATGCAGGACCCTGTCGAGCATGGCCGTCGTGAGCGTCTGGTCGTTCATCAGCTCGTCCCACTGGGTGATCTCCTTGTTGGTGGTGAACACCAGCGATGAGCGCTCGTAGGCGTCGGAGACGAAGCTGAAGAAACGGCTCGCCTGGATCTTCGTGATGGGGGTGTAGCCGATCTCGTCCACAATCACGAGCTGGGCCTTCTGCAGGTAGCGCAGCCGGAATCCGGCCTTGCGGTCTATGGATGCGTCATCCAGGACGGACACGAGCGACTCCATCTTCTCGTATGCGACGGTGTAGCCGCTGTCTATGGCCTGCAGGCCCAGCCCCAATGCCAGCATGGTCTTCCCCAGGCCAGGAGGGCCTGCCAGGACGATGTTGCCGTGGGCGTCGAGCCATGCGAGCTCCTTCAGCTCCTCGATCTGGGAGGGCGTGATGCCCCCTTCGAGCTCGGAGCAGTCGAACTCGTCGATTGGCCGCACGTTCGGCGGGAAGTGCGCGGACGCATAGTTGCGCTTGCGCTTCCTGGCGAAGCGGCCGTCGGACTCGACGGCGAGCAGCGATGCGAGGAACTGCCTGCTCGAGAGCTCGTTCCTCTCCGCGATCTCCAGCTGGTCGGGCAGCGCCTTCGCGGCATGCTTGAGGCCGAACGCCTCGAGCGACGACGAGAGCTGGCCTATCTGCGTCCCCTGCGCGCTCATGATGCGCACCTCCTTTCGAATGCCTCCTGGTAGCTCTGCATGCTGCGGGTCGCGACGTCCCCGGAGGGGGCGGGCTTCGCACCTGCATCTGCCTCCAGCAGTGCGCCCTCCGCATCCTCGCGCTCGCGGCAGCGCTCATATACCTCTTTGAACTGGGTGAACGTGTAGCGGAAGCCGCGGCAGCATTCGGCCATCACCTCCGCCACGAACGCCCTGTCAGGGCTCCGTTCGTCGAGGTAGCGCTCGACGGCCCCGAGCTGCCTCCCCAGGCTGCGCTCCTGGTTCTCCTTCTTGAAGCCGTTCACGAAATGCTGGAACTCCACGCAGTTCCACCTCTTCCGCATGCGCTCCGCCGTGTCGATCCAGTCGCTCGCAGGCTCCCTCCGGTGCTCCTCGAGCCTGATGAAGGCCCCCTTAACCGTGCAGATGGTGTGCGTGCAGACATGCTGCCTCTCCGAGTCGTAGATGTGCAGCTTGTCCCCGATGACCCTGATGTAGGCAGTGGTATGGCACATGCTCCAGGGCACCGAGTACTTGACTGCCTTGTACAGCACGTAGGGCTGTCCGTTGACAGGCGCCTCCCTGAGGTCGAGCGGCGCCGCCTCGTATACGCTCGGAAGCATCGGGCGCAGCGCCTGCCTCTCGACCTTCTCGAACTCCTCCTGGGGGACCTTGTAGGTCCCCTGGTGGATGCGCCTGTTGGCGCGCTCCACCCATGCAGGCAGGCTCCTCTGCACCTCGTCTATCGACTTGAACCTGCGCGCGCTGAAGAAGCGCTTCTTCACGAACCCGACCGCGTTCTCGATGCAGCCCTTGGACTCCGGGTCGGCCTTCCTGCAGACCCACAGCCGCATGTCCTGCTCATGGAGGAAGTCCTTGAAGGCCTTCGTCTCGAAGACCTCGCCGTAGATCTCGTCCGTGACGAACACGCTGTCCTGGTCGATCACGAGCTCCTCGACGCGCCCTCCGCACTTCACCGTGAAGCGGTGCAGCGCGCGGCAGGACTCCTCCGAGCTGAACTTGTGGTCCTGCGCATACACCCCGAGGAGCCTCGAGTGCCAGAGCACGATGCAGATGAAGTGCACCACGAGGCCGTCCCCGCAGTCGTACTGCCCGAAGTCGATCTGGGCCTTCTTGCCCGGGTCGGGCGTGGGCATCACGTCGTAGAGCCTGCGGTGCTCCTCCTTCGCTGCTATCTGCCCGCTCTCGCGCAGGTGGCGGATGTAGTTCCTCAGCGTCTGCTCATTGCCCGGCAGTATCTCGTACTGGCCGCTCTCGACGAACTTCTCGATGAGAACGTCGTAGACCGAGCTCATGTAGCATCCGGGGTTCATCTCCAGTATGCAGAGTATCTCGGTCCTGAACGGCTCCTCGTCGAAGGCATGCGCCTTCCTGACCTTCGCATGGCTGTCGTCAGGCGCGGCATCCATGTTGTAGTACTTCCTGAGCGTCTTCTCGCAGGGCACCTTCGTGTGCCTGCGCCTCAGCTCGTCCCTCGCCTCCGGGAATGAATATCCGGAGAGCTTGAGCTCCTGGATCTCATCGATCATGCCATCCTTTATCATCGGTCTTGCTCCTTGCAGCCTCGTCTCTGGTAGGACTGGCTGCAAGGATGCCAGATGATGGCCTCCTCCCGATGCTCGCCACGGAAAAAGTCGTTACCGAGGCGGGTGGAAGAAATGCTTACCGGGCCGAGGGGACTATTCCTTATCGCGGGTCAGGAAAAAGTCGTTACCGTGGACCTGGAAAGAGTCCTTACCGCACCGCCTGTAGAACACCTTACCGTCCACA
>OMTG01000022.1 GCA_900313905.1 uncultured Actinomycetes bacterium
CAGCCTCAGGCTGCCTGCATGTCCTCAGGCAGCCCAGCTATGCAAATTGGGCTTGCTATTGCATTTACCCGAGACGAAAAGTTTGTCGCAGGCTCCACGTCGAGCAATCCAAGTGCAACGACATATTTCCTAGCTACTGCTTCAGGAAGCAAAGTTTCAGGTTATGCATACAGGACATCTGCATATCTTTCTCTCAATGGAGGGTCAAGCGGAAAGTACACTACTCAATTTCCAACAGCGACACTCATCACTTCTTCCCTGAAGAACTCTATCGCAATTTACGACATCTCGCCCTATACCGATGTATACAAGACAAATGCTACGGGACTTAAATATGGTTCTCTGCTCGCCGAAAAGCAAATGGATACTATCCAGATCTCATTACCGCAACTGGCAACAATGGAATTGATGGATATGTATATTATCGCGATATAGCTTTTAGAGAACCTGATACTGCAGAGGAAGCCCTCGAACTTTACGGATCTCCGCATACGGAAAAGGTTACTGTATATGCAGAGGATGGCATCACTCCAGTTGACACCCTAACCATATACTTTGGCTATTCTGTTTGCAAATAATCCTTCACCCATTGGACTAATGTAGAAAGCTCTTATCCGCAGAACGCCGTAGCCTGTCTCCCCATGGAGGAGGAAAGGCTGAACAAGACAGGGCCGCCCAGGGCAGATGCCTTGGGCGGCCCATGCCGTACAGAGGATGCAACCTACGCGAGGCGTGCCTTCACGGCATCCGCCAGGCTCTCGAAGGGCACCTGCACCTGCTCGTGCGTATCCATATCGCGCAGCGTCGCCTCGCCTGCTGCGACCTCATCCGGACCGATAACGACGCAGAGGCGTGCATGGAGCTTGTCTGCCTGCTTGAACTGGCTCTTGAGCGAGCGTCCCTGGTAGTCAGCCTCCGCACGGACACCGGCGTTCCTCAAGGCGAGCGTCGCCTTGAAGACAGCCTCGCGCTCCTCTGCCGACGTGCCTGCCACATAGATGCACTCAGGCTCCGGCGTCTCGAGCGTGCTGCCCTGGGCGGTGAGCGCAAGCGCGATGCGCTCGAATCCCACCGCGAAGCCGATGCCCGGCGTAGGCTTGCCGCCCTCGAGCTCCATCAGCCCATCGTAGCGGCCGCCACCGCCGATAGCGCCGACGCCGCCGTCGAGCGCCTCGACCTCGAAGACCGTGCGCGTATAGTAGTCAAGGCCACGGACGAGGGTCGGATCCTCGACGTAGGCAACTCCGGCCTCGTTGAGGTACTTCTTGACCTTCTCGTAGTGCTCACGGCAGTCGTCGCAGAGGTTGTCCGTCACGAGCGGTGCGGACTTCATGACCTCGCGGCAATGGTCGTTCTTGCAGTCGAAGCTCCTGAGCGGGTTGATGTCGGCACGCTCGAGGCAGTCCTCGCACATCTCGTCCTTGTGGTCATAGATGAACTGCCGCACCTTCTCACGGTAGGCAGGACGGCAGGCTGCATCGCCCATCGAGTTGATCGAGAGCCTGAGCTTCGAAGAATCGAAGCCGAGACGCTTGTAGAACTCCATGAGCATGATGATGCACTCAGCATCGATGGCAGGGTCGGCGGCTCCCAGCACCTCGACGCCGACCTGGTGGAACTGGCGCAGGCGTCCCTTCTGCGGACGCTCGCCACGGAACATCGCCTCGGCATACCAGAGCTTCTGGGGTGCGGCTCCCTGCGGCACGAAGTTGTTTTCCACCGCAGCACGCACGACACCTGCCGTGCCTTCCGGCCTCATGGCCATGCGCTGCTTCGGCTTGAGTCCCTTCTCCGTGCCTGCCTCGAGCAGGTTCTCGAAGAGGGCGCCAGAGACGACGCGGAACATCTCCTTGCGCACCACGTCGGTCGACTCGCCGATGCCGTGGACGAAGGTATCGACCTGCTCGATGGCAGGCGTCTCGATCATATCGAAGCCATAGGTGCCGAAGAGGTCGCGGGCCACATCGCACATATGCTGCCAGCTGCGCATGTATCCGCCATAGAGGTCCTCGGTACCCTGAATCTTCTGAGCCATAGTGTGTCTCCAATCCCGCGCCTTCAGCGCGAAGGGGCCAAGGCCACCTGCAGATCCGTCGGACCTGCCTCCCTTGGCCGTCACAGTGGCCCAGTATACTACCCGATCCCTCCTGCCATGCCAAAGATCGCATGCAGCCACCAGAAGGGGTCATTCTCCAAGCACCGAATTTTCAACGGTCTGCTACCGCCTCGAAGCTTTCCGATGTCTCAACGAGTAGCGGCGAGACTGCTCGCCGGCACATATGGAAAGGAGATACCACCTTGCTCTGTACACTGCAAACATGATGCGATGAAAAAATGCCTGCCCCGAAGGGCAGGCATCGAGACGTTCCTTGCTGCTCCAGGCAAGCCTACTCGGCCTTGGCGCCTCCCGGGATCTCGCCGCCGCAGTGCGGGCAGCGGGTGGCGCCTTCCTTGACCTCCTCGAGGCAGTGCGGGCAATGGGGAGCCTTCTTCTCCTCTTCCTCCTCTTCGGTGTGGAAGAGCTTCTCCTCAGCCTCCTTGAACTTGTTCACGGCCTTCACCATGCAGAAGACGACAAAGGCGATGATGAAGAAGTTGATGACCGCGGTGATGAAGGCGCCGAAATCGATGGAGGTGCCCGGCACGACGAGGCCGGAGACCTCGGCGCCACCACCGGAGATGAAGCTGATCAGCGGGTTGATGATGTTGCTGCAGAGGGAGGTGACGATGTTCGTGAATGCACCGCCGATGATAATGCCGACGGCCATATCCATCACATTGCCACGGGATACGAATTCACGGAACTCTTTGACGAACTTGCTCATGATGGAGGCTCTCCTTTGCTGCTCTGGGACAGTGCCCACAACTATAGAGCACTCTGCCCCCTCTTGGAGCCGGAAGAAGGAAAGCTTTTCTGAAAGTTTCTTCCCTGAACGAAAAAAAAATGCAGGCACCCCGCAAGGAGCGCCTGCACCTTCTAGCCAAAGGGAGGGGGAGACTAGTCCATCTTGATCTCGTGGACCCAGCCGAACTTGTCCTCGATCTTGCCGGACTGGATGCCGGTCAGGGTCTCGCGGAGCTTCTGCATGACCGGGCCGACGTGCTCCATGCCGTAGACGATCTTCTCGTCGCCGTTGTCGACCTCGCCCACCGGGGAGATGACAGCAGCGGTGCCGCACATGCCGCACTCGACGAAGTTGCCGATTTCGTCGAAGCGCACCTGGCGCTGGACGACCTTCATGCCAAGGTACTTCTCAGCCACATCGACGAGCGAGCGGCGGGTGATGGACGGCAGGATGGAGTCGGTTGCGCTCTTCGGGACGATGAGCGTGCCATCCTTATCGACGAAGAGGAAGTTGGCGCCGCCAGACTCCTCGACGTAGGTGCGGGACTGCGGATCCAGGAACATGTTGTCCGCATAGCCTGCCTTGTGGGCCAGGACCGACGGATAGAGGGACATGGCGTAGTTCAGGCCAGCCTTGATGTTGCCGGTGCCGTGAGGTGCAGCGCGGTCGTACTGGGAGACCTGGATCTTGACCGGCTTCACGCCACCCTTGTAGTAGGCACCGACCGGCGTCACGAGGATGCGGAACTGGTACTCATCAGCCGGCTTGACGCCGATGACCTCGCCCGTTGCGAACATGAGCGGACGGATGTAGAGCGTGGCGCCGGTGCCGAAGGGCGGAACCCAGGCAGCGTTAGCGCGGACGACCTGCTCCACAGCGTCCACAAAGCGGTCCTCCGGGAAGGGCGGCATCACGATGCGCTGGGCAGAGTTGTACATGCGATGAGCGTTCTGGTCAGGACGGAAGCAGACGATGCGGCCATCCTCGGTGGTGTAGGCCTTGAGGCCCTCGAAGACCTCCTGGCAGTAATGCAGCAGGCCTGCGCACTCAGACAGGGTCACCGTGTGGTCGGGCGTGAGGCCGCCCTCATCCCATGCGCCGTCCTTGTAGTTCGAGACGTAGCTGTAATCGGTCGGCTGATAGGAGAAGCTCAGGCTTCCCCAGTCGATATCCTTCTTCTGAACCATGAAACGCTCCTAACCCATGTTGTCTCCAGCATCCATTCACGCATTTCAGTGAAAAGCGCTGTAGGGAAGAGTCTACAACCCATGCGTATGCTTTTTTCAAGGTGGAACAGGCCTGAAACATGCAGGACATCCGCTCCACAGCTTTGGCGCGTTGCACCAATTTCGCCTTCTTTCGCAGGAATCGGCCCATGCCTGCTACGATGCTTGGAAAGCAGACAGAGGAGGCACACCCATGCGGATGTTCCGGAACGACTACTCAGAGGGCGCAGCGCCTGAGATCCTGCAGGCTCTGATCGATACGAACGAGGAACAATGCCCTGGCTATACGGAGGGGGATGTCCACTGCGAGCATGCCCGTGCCCTCATCCGCGAGGCCTGCGGCTGCCCTGATGCGGACGTGGAGTTCTGCATCGGCGGCACCTCCACGAACGTGATCGCGATCTCGGGCCTGCTCCGCGACTGGGAGGGCGTCATCTGCACGCCGATCGCCCATATCGCCGCCCATGAGACAGGTGCGGTCGGAGCCACCGGCAGGACCATCCTTGCGACCCAGGATAAAGATGGCTTCGTGAGCCCTGATGAGGCAGAGCGCGTCTGGCGCTACCAAACCTCGACCGGCCGCCATATGACCCGCCCCGGCATGGTCTATATCACGGACACGACCGAAATCGCCGGCGTCTGGACCAAGGAGCGCTTCTTCGCCCTCTGCGATTGGGCAGACTCCCACAAGCTTCCGGTCTTCCTCGATGGGGCGCGGCTCGCAAGCGCCCTCACCTCCCCTGCCAACGATCTGACGCTTGCCGATATCGCCTCGCGCTGCGCCGCCTTCTATCTCGGCGGCACGAAGAACGGCATGCTCATGGGCGAGGCCCTTGTAATCCGCAATCCCCGCCTCAAGGAGTCCTTCCCGTATGTCGTGAAGGAACGGGGCGGGCTTCTCGCAAAGGGGCACCTCCTCGGTGTCCAGTTCGAACGCGCCTTCATGCCAGAGAAGGACGGATCGGAGCCGCTCTGGTTCCGCTATGCCCGTACAGCCAACGAATGCGCCGCAAAGCTCCATGAGGGGATGGTGGCGCTCGGCTACGAGAGCTATGGCGGGGCAGACTCCAACCAGCTCTTCTTCGTCGTAGACACGAATGAGGAGGAGGCCTTCCAGAAAGAGGCCGGATGCGAGACCTTCTACACCTTGGATGATGGGCGCAAGGTCATCCGTTTCGTCACGAGCTGGGCCACCACGCCCACAGATGTGGACGAGCTCCTTGCCTACGCCAAGAAGCTCCGCTCGTAGACAATCATGGCCACCCGCACGCGGGCGGCTTGCTCTTAGGGCCATGACTCCAAGAGCCGGCCAATGGCCCAGGCCCCCAGCCCCCGCTGCATTCGGACCCGATGCACGCCTGCCCCTGCACCCGGATGCGCCTCGCGGCCGCGGCCCCGCCCGGACGGCGGCCTGGGCAACCGCCATCCTGAAGGGGAAGGGGCCTCGCTGCATGGCGCCAGTGTCATCCATCCACTGGGCAAGCGGCTTTCTGTGCAATGCTGTGCATGGCTCAGGCTCAAGCCATTCGTCACAGATGCAGCTGTGACCAGCCACTTCTTCTATTCTCAATCGGTCAAGAAGCTCCTAAAGCGTGGTCTCACCATGAACTTAGGAGCGGGTTCACAGGGCGATCTCGGCTGATGGGAGTAAACGCAGATTTGCCAAGGCTGCATTCTGGTCTGCATAAACGCATGAACTTCGCTTATCGGCTAAGCTCATGGCGCCACCGCTGCGAATCGATCTCGGGAGGGGAACAAATCGCGCAGCAAGGGTACAAAGGCCTTGCTGCAGTCTGCCCTCCGAACGCCTTGCCGCATTCGGAGGGCAGACCAGGCCGGCTCAGGAGCTGGGGATGATCTGGAGCTCGGAGCTGCTGTATGTGACAACGTCCACAGGATATCCGCTCTGGTCCCATATCTCCACTTCGCATCCCGGGCCATCACCATATACGCTGACCACGACACCTATGGAGCCGGCAGGGAACCCATCTCTGTCCACAAGGGTCTTGACCCTGTCATCGATTGCAACCATTCTCATTTCCCTTCCACATAGTTGGTGATCATTCTGGGATTTTTGCTGCCTTTATCTATCTGATAGACGGCAATCACGTTCTTGGTGTTCCCATTAGGCCCCGTCACAGGAATCCTGTATTTGTATTTTGTGCCGTACTCAGATTGTGTCACCTCGTATGGTTTGCATCTTCCGGTGCTTATTGCTTGATGTATCTTATTACGGAGCTCCGTAGCATTCGCTCTTGTATATCCCAATGACCTTTCGTATGCCTCTGCCTTCCCGCGACTGTTTGGGTTGTCTGGATCAAGGGAATACTTAGTAAACTTCTCAAGGGGTGTTGTAGCTGCCGAGTAATGAGGCATATCAGAAAATCTCATGTTGCTCTCGGCAACTTTACATGAACTGATTTTCAGGTCCTGTTTCTGCGCCTCGGCAATTAGCCGCTTCGCTGATCCTGCCGGCATTGAGCATGCCTGGTCTCGAGAGCGATTGTGGCTCCCCAACGTTCCGGGGAACAGCCCTCCGCTGTTGTGCCCGCCCATCAGCATTCGCCGCCTTCCGAATGATGGCTGAGCCTTCCCCGTCCCTTCGCGGGATATGTATGAACGGGAATCCCGTGTTCACGGGGGTAGTCCGCAACGCCATACATGTCGCTGCCGTACCAAAGAATCCTTTCAGGCTCGAGGAAATCAACGATATGCATCACGGACCTTTTCAGCGCCGATCGGTCTCCCAAGCCCTTCACCATGGATCGTGCGCCAATCGCGATGGTGGAATGCTTCGGGAAGCCCGCCAGCACAGCGCTGTAGTTCCCGTCTTCGCACCTTGCCTGGGGGATTGCGCAGGGAAGATGCTGCTGCAGCCAGTATGTGCAGACGGAGTTGCGCCACTGGTTATAGTCCTTCAGGGCCACCGGAAAGTCATAGCAGACGCTGTAGTCGAGGCCGAGCACCCCTTGGAATTTCCCTAGCTTTGACAGGTACACTCTGGGGTTGCTCCAGAAGCGCTCGATTTTCGAATCATCCTCGAAGAAGTGCACGAAGCAACCGAAATCGTCCCATGTCGGGTCCATGGCATCCGAGAACGCCACAATCCGGTGAGGATCTGCATGCGCTGGCGCAAGCTTTGGCATATCCAGCGTACCGGCATACTCGGCACCTTCGAGCATCCATGCATGGAAGACATCACGCGCATGGCGCGGCGGCTTTCTCCTCTCAGGCCCCCTGTTCATGCTGCCTTCCGACGTATCGATATGGTCCATCTAAATCCTTCCCCCCTGTGGGTTTTGAATCATTTAATAGGTATGTTAAATTGCATATAAGTACCTAATAGGAACAGACAATGCGGAATCTTATCTGTCCGGGTTGGGGAAGGTGGAATACAGTGACAAAGATTTCAGACATGCCCGCGCTCCGGGCGGAGGATGATGGATTCCTCCTGCAGCTGAAATGGTCGGTCCTCGAGAAGCACATGGAGACACTCGGGATCGGGGACTGCGAGACGCTCGACGATTGCGTTGTGAAGATACTGAAGGAAAGCCAAGAGGCGACAGACAAGGGGTCGCAGCTTCCTCTGTACATCCCTTTCAGGGACGATGACGGCATCATCCAAGGATGCAGCGCCAAGCCGGTCTGGTCGGGGACGCATGTGGACATCCCCCTTTATGGCAATCTGTGCATAGCGGAGGTCAGGGAGTTGATCACCGGGAACAGGCTGGGGTCATCCCATCTCTACGAAGGCTTCATGGCATACAGCCCCGCCTTCAGGGTGGCCCTGCTCGTCCACCATATCTGTCAGGTCGTCCTCGTGCATCCGCTGGCGGCAGAAGCCTTCGTCCTTGGCCATTATGGCGAGCTGCCATTCGAGGACAAGCACTTCGAGTCGTTCGGCGCACTGTCCACGGATCTCCTCCAGGTCGAATCGAATCTGGGGCTGAGGACCGAGTGGATGGCCAAGGATCCAGACTCCCTTTCGGGCAGGGGGCTGCTTGCACCGAGAATCAACGGGTGGCGCATAAGGGTCCGCGGGTCGCAGCCGAAGGAATCGCTGCTCCAAGAGGCATGGCAGTGCATAAGGGACCAGCTGGACATGCCAAGGGAAGTCCCATATACGGCCAGCGGGAAGAAGATGGTGAACCCGGATCCAGCGCCATCCGGCAGGTCCCGCAAGAGGGCAGACAGCCCGGAAGTGGACGCGATGGTCGGCTGGATGCGGGAGAGGATCGATGACGGGACGTTCCCCACGCGGGGCAAGTTCAAGGACTGGAAGCGGGCAGCCGCGCTCTTCGCACAGGACTTCCCATCCCTTGCAGACAGGTGGAGCAGCGAAGCCATGAGGAAGGCCTACGAGCGCCGAAGGCGGCGCGGATATTGAGGCGCCAAGCCATGGCACATTGTCTTCACAATGTGGCGACAATCATGGCCACTCGCGCGCGGGCGGCTTGCTCTTAGGGCATGACCCCAAGAGCCGGCCTGCGGCCCAGGCCCCCGGCCTCCGCTGCGTTCGGGCCCGATGCGAGCCTGCCCCTGCCCCTGCGCCTGGATGCGCCTCGCGGCCCCGCCCAGACGGCGGATGCACGGCAGCTGTGTTTTGTCAAGCCGGCGTGAGCAGAATGGTCACCAATTTCTGAGCAGGCTGG
>OMTG01000090.1 GCA_900313905.1 uncultured Actinomycetes bacterium
GTACGGTGGTGTGAGAGGACGGCGCGTCAACACCCGACGCGCCTCCTACTCGATTGTCAGACGAGCCTGAAGACAGGTCCTTCCTGCGAGCCGAAGAGGCGCCTGCGCTCTGCGTCGAGATCGATGTGCTCGGCCTCCTCGAGCTGGCGGTAGGAGCGCCTGCGCTCTCTGGCGCTCTCCTCGCTCTCCTCGTGGTAGTGGCAGACGCACTTCTCCGCGAGCACGAGCGTGCACTTGTTGCGCCGCGCCTCTGCGATGAGGGCCGGGTAGGAGCCTTCTGCTTTCGCCTTCTGGAAGGCGGCGCGGGCATCCTGGGGCGCAAGGCGGAGCAGCCCGGCAAGCTCGTCCTCCTTCACCTCGAGCCTGATGTGGTCGGCGTAGGCATCGAGGGCTGCATACTGCGCGGCTATCTGGGGCGCCTGCATCCGGGCCAGCTCTGCGGCAGAGCCTGCCTGCTGCATCTTGAGGCTCTCCCGGAACTCCTGCGGGCTGGCCTTCTCTTCGGCCTCGAGGGCGCCGAGAAGCCCCTGCTCCACGTTCTTCACCAGGGCAGGGGGCACCTGCTGCTCGAGACGCTCTGCCAGCGCCTGGGCGCAGAGGGCAGGCTTCTGCCCCTCCGTGAAGCTGCGCTGGGCCGAGGTCACGGCTTTCCTCATCATCTCCAGGTATTCAGGGATGGGCACCGGCTCCTCGATCCCGATTTCGGCATGGTGTGCATCGATCCAGGCCTGGTCGAAGTCGGAGAGGCTTGCATGGGCGAGCGCAAGATAGCCTGCGACAGCGATGAGCACGTCGTAATCGGTCACCTGTGGCACCACGATATCGATCTCGACCGGATCGAAGGAGCTCAGCGTGAAGCGATAGCGGCCATCTGCCTGGAGGGGGAGTGGCTTGTCCTGAGACATAGGCATCCTTTCTGTCGTTGACACTGCTTGTTGTTCCCCGTTCCAGCCATGTGTGACCAGAGTGGACAGCTTCGTTACATATGGTCCCAGAGGTCTGGTTCAAGGTATCATCTGTAGCTGATTACACTTTCGGTGAAAGGTGATGCATGAAATGCAGCAATTGCGGCGCTGAGCTTCAGGAAGGAATGAAGTTCTGCCCAGAATGCGGCATGAGGATAAAAGGCACGAAGGTCATCAATGCGCCCCGTGACAGGAAGGTCGCCGCGCCTGCCACTGCACGGGCGGCCACGGATGCGCTCGATGCCGTGGCAGCCACCTCCGAGAAGGCTGCGGGCGGACAGGCTCCGGTCCAAGGCGATGCTGCCCCGATCGACACCGGTGACTTCGCGCCATCCGTGCATGCGGGGGAGCCTTCTGCCCAGGCGCCCGCAGAGCCTGCCCAGAAGAAGGAAGGGAGCATCCCTGCCTTCCTGCAGAATGCGATGAAGCGCTTCTCTTCCCGCAAGGAGGACGTGGCGCCTGCAGACGCAGCTCCTGAAGCGGAAGAGGCGGCTGCTCCTGAAGCTGTGCCGGAGGTGGCAGCAGAGGAGCCTGTCCAGGCAGAAGGCACGCCTGCGGAAGAGCCCCCTGCTGAGCATGAGGCTTCTGCCGGAGCAGAAGATGAGGTTCCGGCCGCAGGGCCATCCGATGCCGCTGAGCCCGGGAAGCCGGCAGATGAGGCGCGGAAAGGATCGATCCTCCGTGGCAAGCCGGTCGCCCACATCCACATCCACGCAAAGGGCAAGCCTGAAGATGAGGAGAAGCACGACGAAGAGCCTTCTGCGGAGCCAGAGGAAGCAGACGAGCCGACAGGCAGGCTTCCCCATGTGAATCCCGCCGACATCCCTTCGGTCGAAGATGAGCCTGAAGAGGCATCCGGAGACGAGGCTCCTGAAGCCGAGCGGCTGATGGGCGAGGATGCGGATCTCTCTGGCTTCGACAAGGTGCCTGAGCCCGGTGAAGGCGAGTTCGACGACGATGACTATGTCATCCCTGCCGAGCCCATCTTCGAGCTCGGAGAGGAGCTCCCTGAGATCGAGACGGCCGAGGAGGAGCTCAGCCATGTGCCGCAGATCGATGAGGAGCTCGCCTCTGCCGACCAGGCCGACATTCCCCAGGACCTCCCCGCCAGTGTGGATGATGTGGACGACGAGGAGGCAGAGCCGGAGCCGGTCTCCTATGCGCCGCTGCGCGCCACGGCCCACCGCCCGCTCCGCGCCAATTCCCGCCGCATGGATATAGCGGACGGGCAGCTGCGGCCGCTTGAGCCCTATGTCGCCACGGACCTCCCCGATCTGGACGAGGAGATGGAGGACGAGGACTTTGGCAGGGCGGTTCCTGAAGCAGGCAGCGAGCCGTCCGGCGCCGTGGCGCCTGAGCCGGTCGCACAGGGGAGACGCAGGGACGCACAGCCTCAGGAGCGCAGGCCGAAGGCAGAGCACCCGCAGAAGAAGGGCGCTTCCCGCCATCTGATCCCGCTTCTGATTGTTGCTGCGGCAGCTGCCTGTGCCCTCATCGTGATCGTCGTGGCTGGCCAGACGGGCACGCCTTCTGCCACCACCGAGGAGACGGCCACCACGGCAGAGGAGACATCTTCCGAGACGGCAACGGAGCAGCAGGGGCCGACAGCCACGCTTCCTGCGGAGGCGAAGAGCTTCGGGGACTACAGCTGGTCCGAGATCGCTGGCATCGCCCAGGCAATCGAGGGCGCCTCTTCCCGCGACGAGGCGCTTTCCATCGCTGCCAAGTATGGGCTGGCCGATGCAGACGGCACGCCTACGACCAAGACCAAGGAGCTCCAGCTGAAGGATGGCACGAGCGCCCAGGTGCAGGTGGCCGACATCTATATGGACGACAAGACGGATGGCGGGAAGGCAGGCATCACCTTCCTCGTCACTGGCTCATCGCTCACCCATGCCATGAACGCCGACGGCACGACCGATGGCGGATGGAAGGACTCGGACATGAGGAGCTGGCTTGCCCAGGAGGTCCTGCCCAGCCTTCCCGATGAGCTCCAGTCCTTCATCGTCCCGGTCGACAAGCTCACGAACAACATCGGCTACACGCTTGACACCGCTTCGGTCACATCCACGTCCGATTCGCTCTGGATCCCCTCCTTCGCTGAGGTCTTCGGAAGCGTGAACTGGAACTGGCAATCCAGCTACAGCACGAACTACAACACGATCCTGAACTCCGAGGGCTACCAGTATGCCTGCTTCGCCAATGCTGGCTCCTTCTATGGGATGGCGACAGCGGCACAGCTCGAGAATGCCACGGGCATCGGCACGAATGGGGCCACCTGGTGGCTCCGCACGCCCTCTCCGACGGCTTCCAACCACTTCCGCGACGTGAGCCAGACCGCAGGGCCGTATTCGGTGGATGATGCAGACGAGGCGATGGGGGTCGTCTTCGGCTTCTGCCTGTAGCACGATATAGAGGATTCAAATGACACCGGGCGCACAGCATTTGTGCACCCGGTGTATGCCATCCGCGGGGTGCATGAACGGCGCCCGTAGGTGGTATCCTTTGAGAGGACAAATCGCGGCCGCATCCTGCGGCATCATCATTAGGAGCACATCATGCCAGACAAGCTACAGAAGCTCGTGGCTGCCTACGAGGAGCTTGAGCAGAAGCTCATGGATCCGGCAGTCATCAACGACCCCAAGGAATATGCACGCCTCGCGAAGGAGCATGCCGACCAGGCAGACCTCGTGGCGAAGGCCCGCGAGTACCTGCAGGCGCTCGAGGACATCGACACGGCCAAGGAGATGCTGAAGGAGACCTCCGACGCAGACGACAAGGCCATGCTGCAGGAGGACATCTCCGCGAATGAGGCCAAACTCCCGGGCCTCGAGGACGAGATCAAGGTCATGCTGATCCCGGGCGATCCGAACGACGAGAAGAACACGATCGTCGAGATCCGTGCCGGTGTCGGCGGCGATGAGGCGGCCATCTTCGCAGGCGACCTCTTCAACATGTACCAGCGCTTCGCCCAGACCCGCAACTGGAAGATCGAGGTCCTCTCCTCGAGCCCCTCCGATGCGGGCGGCTTCAAAACCATCGAGTTCAAGGTCACGGGCGACAAGGTCTATTCCGTGATGAAGTACGAGAGCGGCGTCCACCGCGTCCAGCGCGTCCCGAAGACCGAGAGCCAGGGCCGCATCCAGACCTCGACCGCCACGGTCGCCGTCCTGCCTGAGGCGGACGAGATCGATATCGATATCAAGGACGAGGATCTGCGCATCGATACCTACTGCTCCTCCGGCCCGGGCGGCCAGGGCGTCAACACGACCTACTCGGCGGTCCGCATCACGCACCTGCCGACGAACACGGTCGTCCAGTCCCAGGACCAGCGCTCCCAGATCCAGAACCGCGCGGTCTGCATGCAGATGCTCCGTGCCCGCCTCTACGAGATGGAGCTCGAGAAGCAGCAGGCTGCACAGGGTGCGGCACGCCTCTCCCAGATCGGCCATGGCAACCGCTCCGAGAAGATCCGCACCTACAACCAGCCGCAGGACCGCGTCACGGATCACCGCATCGGCTTCAATGCAACCTATACGGGCGTCCTCGAGGGCGACCAGCTGGGCTCCATCATCGAGGCTCTGGCGGCAGCAGACCGGGCTGAGAAGCTTGCACAGGCTGTCTGATCTCAGGCATCCAGGAGAAGGACTCGCAGGGCGTCGTAGCTGGCGCCCTGTTTTTCGCTGAAGGGGCAATGCATGGAAGACAAGACCTGGACCGTGGGCCGCATGCTCAAGTGGACCACCGCATATCTGACCGGCAAGGGGGATGAGCATCCGCGGCTCTCGGCAGAATGGCTGATCAGCACTGCCACGGGGCTCACCCGGGTCGAGATCTACATGAGCTTCCAGCGTCCGCTCTCAACCGACGAGCTTGCGCTGATGCATGACGCGGTGCTGAGGAGGGGGCGCGGCGAGCCGCTCCAGTATGTGACGGGCGAGATGCCCTTCCGCCATATCATCCTGCGCTGCGAGAAGGGGGTGCTGATCCCCCGGCCCGAGACCGAGATCCTCGTCGATGCGGCGCTCGAAGGCGTGGACGAGGCAATGAAGCGGGGCCAGGTCTTCGACGATATCGAGCCGAAGCTCCAGGCGAAGGAGGCCGAGGCCCTGCGCCAGCGCGAGGAGGCTGAGGCGAAGATCCAGGCAGCTCAGAAAGAGGCACTCGAGCAGGGAGCCGAGGAGCCTGCCCATGCAGAGGACCAGGAGCTCCTGCCGCTCAAGCCGCATAAGAAGCTCGCGCCTGGGCCCCGGGTGCTCGAGATAGGCTGCGGGACCGGCTGCATCGCGCTCTCGATCGCATCGGAGCGCCCAGGCACCCACGTCGTGACGACAGACATCTCCGAGAAGGCGATTGCCTTGGCGGAGCGCAACCGTGCGGCGCTCGACCTCGTGGACAATGTCGATATCATTCAGGGGGATCTTGCATCTGGCGTCGATCCAGCGCTGATGGGGACCTTCGCGGTCCTCGTCTCCAATCCGCCCTATATCCCGACTTCGGTGCTTCCGACCCTGCCAGAGGAGGTCATCGGCTTCGAACCAGGGCTTGCGCTCGACGGCGGAGAAGACGGGCTCGATGTGTTCCGGAGGCTTGTGCCGCTCGGGGAGGAGGCCCTTCTGCCGGGAGGCATGTTCACGGTCGAGCTCTTCGAGGATGCGCTGGCCCCTGCGGCTGTCTATCTGAAGGAGCGGGGGACCTGGGAAGGCGTCGAGATACGCGAGGATCTGACCCACAGGCCACGGGTGCTTGTGGCACGGAAGAAGGCTTGACCATGGCACAAGAGACAATCGTCGTGGACCAGGATGCGCCGTCGCCCGAGGTGGTCTCACGGATTGCAGAGGCGCTTCTGGGTGACCAGGTCGTGATTCTGCCGACAGACTCCGTCTACGGGCTCTGCTGCGCCGCAAAGGCAGGAAATCCGGCCCACAGGCGCATCTTCGAGATCAAGGAGCGGCCTCTCACGCAGACCTTGCCGCTCTTCATCGCAGATCCTGAGGACCTCGACGTCTATGGGGAAGAGGTGCCCGCATGGGCACGCAGCCTTGCCCATATGTTCTGGCCGGGCGCCCTCACGCTCGTCGTGAAGGCGACGCCAGCCCTGCCTTCTGAATATGTGCTTCCCGATGCGGGGACGGTCGCGGTGCGCGTGCCGGCATCCGAGGTGGTGCGCAGCGTCGTGCGCGCTTGCGGCCCGCTTGCCCAGACAAGCGCCAACACGCATGGGGCGCCCTCTGCCACCTCGGCAGATGAGCTGGAGGGGCGGCTGCTCGAGCTTGCCGGCCTCGTCGTCGACGGCGGCAAGGCGCCGCTCTCCCTTGCCTCCACGATCGTGGACTGCACGCAGGATGTGCCAAAGATCCTGCGTGAAGGGGCTATCTCCCAGGAAGAGATCGCTTCGGCGCTTGCCTAGCGCCCCCCGCCGTCCGGCTCTCCATCCTTCTGCGCATCTGTGAGCAGCATGCAGAAGAACACCATCGAATACTGGGGCTCCAGATAGAGCGGGAGCTTGAGCGAGGTCCAGGTAGGGAGCAGGATCACCTCATCCACAAGCTTGCGCGATGGATGCCGGGACGTATGCGTGATGAGGGTGATGTGGGGGCGCCGTGCGCTCTCGACCGTGGAGACCGTGGCCAGGAACTGGTGGAAGGTGTCATTCTTCGAGGAGAAGATGACGACCTCGTCCGTCGAGGCCATGCTGTGCAGGGTCTCGGTGTCATACCCTGCCTCCACGTAGTGCGCATGGACCGAATCCTCGAGGAGGCGGCCTGCGAGCATGCGGGCAGGGATGGAGCTCTGGCCCGATCCCATCACATACACATCGTGGGCCTCTGCCATCCGCTCGCAGAAGTGGGCAAAGCCCTCTGTGCCGACCGCCTCTGAGGTCGCCTGCATGAGCCGGGCGAGGCATGCCTGATAGCTGGGCTGCTCCTTTGAGTCAGCATCGAAGCGGCGCAGCGTCAGCGCCTTGTGGAGCTCCATCCTGAATTCGCCGTAGCCCGCGAAGCCAAGCTTCTGGCAGAACCGGCTGACCGCGCTCTGCGAGACGCCGTAGCGGCGGGCAAGCTCGTTGCTCGTGCAGCCCAGTATCACATCGGGCTGGTCCTTCACGATGCGGTAGACGGCCGCCTCTGCAGGCGTCAGGGCATCCTTGTGAAGCTCCATCTGGTCAAAGACATCCATAGGTACCTTCATTCAGAGCTGTCCCATCGGACAAGCACCATTATTCACGTTTTTCGGCCTTGCTGAAAGCAAGGGCCCGGTTCCTGCAGGGAAACCGGGCCCCAAGAGGGGGATACGGCCAGCTGATGAAGGAGGAAGCCGTTAATAGCCATAGGGGAAGGTCGTGTAGGGGAAGCTTGTGGGACGGGCGCGGTCAGGGGTATAGCCCGAGAGGAAGCGATCCTGCCAGGACCACATCGAATGTGCAGCAAGGTCGTCGCCCAGCGTGTAGCCAGGAGCGAGAGGCAGCTCCTCTGCCGCAAGGTCCTGGGCGCTCCTCACGACACTGGTGTCATAGACGCGGGTGAAGCTCAAGGTCTCACCATCCACCTCGTGATCCTCGGGATCCTTGATGCGCGTGGTGACGTAGACGGTGTTGCCGAGAAGCTGCTGCCTGCATTCATCCTCGCCGCTTGCACCGAAGGAGAGTGCCTCGGCGCGGCTTGAGGCGAGCTGGGGTGTGCCCGAGCTGTCCTCGGCGTAGTAGACGTCTGCCCCATCCTTCTGGGTGGAGAGGATGTAGGTGGCTGGGCTCGTGAGCTTGAAGACATCGTCGATGGTGCCGAAGCCGTAGAAGCTATGCGCCGTGACCGTTCCATCGATCGTGACGCCGCCTCCGCCCTGCTGCACCTCGTAGGCATAGACGCTGGCAATCTCGAAGGTATGGCTTGCCACGTAGCTGGTCCAGGCAATCTCGATGCTCAATGCCGTATAGACCGGAGCGGCGGGCCAATATACATAAGTAACGGCAATCTGGGTCTCCTCGGCGGAGGAGAAGACGGTATAGTCGCCGTCCGAGAGCTTCAGGATGTCTCCGTGCTGGCTTGAGAGCGTGACTGAGACATCGGCTGCCGTGATGCTTGAGGCATCCGATCCTGCTGGCCATATGACATAGAAATTGTCCGGCTCCTGATCGCAGAGGATGGGAAGATCGCCTGTGCCTGACCAGACCCACTGCACCTCGCTGGTGGGGGTGGTGCCCGATGCAGCTTCTGCGGCTTCAGGCAGGTGGAGCGAGTTGTATTTTTCTGCCATGTCGGTGGCATCGCGGCCCCAGATGTAGACCTGGACTGGGAAGGTCTGGGGCATGACTTCCGCCCCATCATACTTGATGCCCCGCACGCGGAGATTGAAGGTGTAGCAGCCATTGCCGTCGCCGCCGAAGCAGCTCCACTCGCGGCCGCTGTTCTCGTCGACAAGAGGGTAGCCATCCATGTTCCAGACGAGATCTCCTGCCTCGAGGGCGTAGCTAAGCTTGCCCTGTGCCCAGCTGCCTTCGAGCGTAGTCCGTGAGAGCACGAGCTCCTCTGGTGCATACCCGTCACCCGGAGCGATCTCCACCACAGCCTTCGTGGAATCGATCTTGGAGTCATCCACATCGTCCCCGAGATCGAGCAGGGCATAGCCAGTGTATGTGACGGGGTCGAGCGAGACTGAGGTGCCTTCGGGATAGGCCACGCGCATGCCGGCCTCGTCGTAGTGGTAGATGTCGATATCTCCTGGCCCCGAGGTCTTCACCAAGGTCTTCTTGAGGGTGCTCTTGTTGCCAGTGTCGGCAGTCCCATAAATCGTGCTGGTGATGCTGAGCTCAGGCGCTTCGCCGGCAGAGACGGCATCAGAGCTGTTCTCGGCTGTGGTGGAGCTGCAGGCTGTGAGCGCTGCCGCGGAAAAGAGTCCTGCTGCTGCGGTGCCTTTCAGGAACTGTGCGCGGGTGCAAGGGGCATTCTTCATGAGGGGCTCCTCATTCTCGTTGATTTTTTTAGGATGCGTGCTGCGTGATTTGATCGATCCAGGCAAAGAGCTCTGGCAGGTCGTAGTCGCCGCTGTGGGGAAGGCCCCAGGGGAAGGCGAAGTCGACATCCTTGCCGGCATCCTCGAGGGAGAGGGCGAGGATCAAGGGGATGGCAAGCGAAGTGTCACGGTCATAGGAGCCGTGGCGGATGCGCCAATGCTGGCAGCAGCCTTCGGAACGCACGTAGGAGAGCGGGTTCATCATCCTCACGATGCGCGGATCGGCAAGCTCTGCCGGGACCGTGGTCCTTTCCTGGGAGAAGGCGGTGAAGTGGCGGGCATAGACCTCCTCATCGCCGAACTCCCGGTTCTCAGGGGTCTTGAGGTCGAGGGCATCGAAGGAGGGGCAGGGCTTCATGCGGGTGATCGCATGGACATACTCGTCCCAGTCCAGGGCCGTGACCCTGCCATCCTCGATCGTGAGGTAGGGCTGCTCGTCGGGAGCGGCGCCTTCGCACATGAGGTGGGGAAGGCGTGTCTGGATGGCCTTCGTGTCGAGCTCCTTCTGGGCGGATGCGACAAGCTCGCTCTCGAGGCAGCTGAGGAAGCTCCCCCTGCCATCGGCTCCAAGCGTGAGCGGCTCTCCGTCCCTGCCCTTGAGCCCAAGCCCAGAGACATAGGCGGGGAAGGATGCGGCCAGCTCATCTGAGAGCGCCATCTGCTCGGGTGTGAGGGTGCTGTCCTCGCTGATCTTCACGACCTGGCCATCGTGCTTGCGGAAGTGCGTGAAGTGGCAGTCGGCGATGCCTTGGAACTGCCATTCGTAGGCCGCATCGGCATGCTCGAGGTTGTGGATCGGGCAGTAGCAGCTGGCTGCGAAGATATCGTCTGGCTCATCCATCATGGCACCGATGCGCTCGAGTTCTTCGTCGTAGTCGGCGCTGTCGCCCGAGGCGCCGGCAAGGGCGGAGAGCGCCCCTCCTGCCGAGGTGCCATTCGTCACGATGCATTCGAGGTTGCCAGGGATTGCCGAGGCATGTGCACGCAGGAAGCGGATGCCAGCCTTCAGATCGACGATGAAGGCAGGGGCGCGGCCCGAGAGCACGCCGGAGGATGCGCCGCCCTCAGATGCGGCACGGCCGCCCTCGAAGAACTCCGAGCTGCGCTCACCCGTGGTCCTGCCACGCACGCCGATGGAGGCGACCACATAGCCATGCGCCAGCGCTTCGAAGGCAGCGTTGGTAGGCGCGAAGCGGCCCTGCCCCGGCTCGTCGGCAGCGCCAGGCAGATAGCCGCCCACCGTGTTCGGGCAGAAGATGGGTGCGGTCTCGGCGTCGTAGCCATTGATGGTCCCGCCCCCGAAATAGGCTTCGGGGGCAAAGATGTTCAGGGTCTGGATGGCGTCTTTCGGATGCGCGCAGTAGGGGACGTTGCGCACAGCGCGCAGCTCCAGAGTGCGCCCATCCAGGGTGATGGTCTCTGGCTCGAAGGAGCCAAGCGTCAGGGTGTCGTGCATGGAAAGATCCTCTTTCGTACAAGGGCCAGCGCGAGGCTGGCCCTTCTTGGGTGCTATTCTCCGATGACCTGCTTCTCTGCATCGAAATCATAGGCAATCCACTGGATGATGAAGACTGCGACCATTGCGACGGCGATGCCGATGCAGCAGTTGATGAAGTTGGCCGGGTCGCCGGAAGGATCGACGTAGTTGGCAAGGCCGAAGAGGCCGGAGCCGCCGAAGACGTAGATCTTGCCCTTCAGGGCGCCGATGATGGCGCCACCGATGGCGCCGCCCAGGATATTGATCGCATAGGGCTTCTTGAGCGGGATCAGGATCGAGTACATGAGGGGCTCGCCGACGCCCAGGACCTGGGAGATGAAAGAGGGAAGGGCGAGATCACGGACCTTCTTGGACTTCGTGCGCAGCGTGATGCAGAGGCCCTGTGCCATGCCGACCATAGGCCCGATGCCGCCTGCGGCCATGATGTAGTCGAAGCCGGCGAGGGCGATGTTGGAGAGGCCGAGGGAGATGACGACCCAGTGCAGGCCGAACATGACGAGGACGCCGAAGCCGCCGCCGATGAGGGCGCCGCCGACGAGGCCGCCCACGATGCCGGCATTGAAGAGGGCGGAGATGAGCAAGAAGATGACGCCGCAGATGCCCTGGACGACCGGGCCGATCACGAGGTAGGTGACGGGGACGGAGATGGCAAGGACAAGGCAGGGCGTGAGGAGGTCGCGGACCATCTCATTGAGATGCTTCTTGAACCAGTGCTCGAGCAGCGATGCGAACCAGACGGCGAGCATGATGGGGACGACCGAGGAGGTGTAGCCAGCGCCGGGCATGATGAGGGGGATGCCGAAGAAGGTGTTGTAGTAGTCCATCTCGAAGGGCGTGCCGCCGAAGAGCGCGCCTGCCACCGGAAGCGTCGTCGCGATGTTCACCATCGCAGGATAGGTGAGGGCAGCTCCGATCGTGGCGCCGATGAACTCATTGCACTTGAAGCGCTTGGCTGCGGTGTAGCCGAGCATGATGGGGAGGAAGTAGAAGAAGCCATCGCCGACGGCGTAGAAGACCATGTAGACGCCGGAGGTGGTGGAGAGGATGCCGAGGGCGGCGAAGAGGGCAGTGAGGCCCTTGATGATGCCGGCACCCGTGAGGACCGGCAGGGTCGGCATCAGGATCGAGGACATGACGCCCATGAGGCGGCTCACGGCGTTGTCCTTCGCATCGTCCTCGCCTGGAGCCGGCTCGACCTCGCCTCCACCCTGGATGTCGTACTTCTCGAGTATCGTGTCATAGAGGCTCGTGACCTTGCTGCCTACGACGACCTGGTACTGGCCGCCTGCCTGGATGACCTTCATGACGCCGTCGGTCTTCTCGAGCTTTGCGGTGTCGGCCAGCTTGGGGTCGGCGAGCGTGAAGCGCAGGCGGGTCACGCAGTGGGTGAGGGCGCGCACATTGGCGGCGCCACCGACACCGTCGATGATGGTCTGGGCCAATGCCTCGTAGGAATCTGCCATCAGGATCTCCTTTGCCGTGTGTCAGGGCCGGGATGCCCTCTGAATCAGGCATCCAACGTGTCGTGAATGAGAAAAATGAATTGATTCGGAAAATGTTGAATGACTGACCCAATATCCGTGAATGGCAGGAAAAGCGGGTGTGAACGGATTGCCAGCGGGAGAGGGCAGGTCGTAGCCGAATAAGGGGCGACGCCGGCGGAAGGGAAGCCGGAAAGAGGGGCAGAGGCCGACACAATAGAGGGCGCCTGCGCAGGAATCTTCATCCCGAGGGGGTCTTCGCAATGTCCGAGTATCTGATGTCGCTCGATGCAGGAACCACCAGCGTGCGTGCCATCATCTTCGATGGGAAGGGGCAGGTCGTGGCGACGGCCCAGAAGCCGATCCACAACTACTACCCGCACTCCGGCTGGGTGGAGCAGGATGCGATGGAGCTCGTCTCGAGCCAGATCGGCTGCATGGTGGAGGTCCAGTTCAAGAGCGGCATCCATTCCGACCGCATCGCGGCGATCGCGATCGCGAACCAGCGCGAGACCGTGATCGTCTGGGACAAGGAGACCGGCAAGCCCATCTACAATGCGATCGTCTGGCAGTGCCGCCGCACGGCGCCCCAGATCGAGGAGCTCGTCCAGGCAGGTTATTCCGACATGATCCACGAGCGCTGCGGCCTCATTCCTGACCCCTATTTCTCGGGCACCAAGATAGCCTGGATCCTGGACCATGTGGCAGGAGCCCGCGAGCGGGCCGAGCAGGGGAAGCTCCTTGCAGGCACGGTGGACTCATGGCTCGTCTGGAACCTCACGAACCGCAAGGTCCATGCGACCGACCTCACCAATGCGAGCCGTACCATGCTCTTCGATATCAACAAGCTCTGCTGGGACGAGGAGCTCTGCCGGCTGCTCCGGGTGCCCATGTGCCTGCTGCCTGAGGTGAAGGAGTCGAATGCCGACTTCGGCTGCGTCACGAAGGAGGTCATGCGCCATACGCCGCCCATCCGCGGAATCGCAGGCGACCAGCAGTCCTCGCTCTTCGGCCACTGCTGCTTCGAGCCGGGCTCTGCCAAGAACACCTACGGCACGGGCTGCTTCCTGCTCACGAACATCGGCGAGAAGCCCCAGCTCTCCCGCTCCGGCCTCGTCACGACCATCGGCATCGCCGAAGGGGGCAAGGTGAGCTACGCGCTCGAGGGCTCCATCTTCAATGCGGGGACCGTGATCCAGTGGCTCCGCGATGATATGGGCCTCATCAAGTCGGCTTCCGAGACCGCAGACATCGCCCGCTCCGTGCCGGATGCTGGCGGCTGCTACCTCGTGCCGGCCTTCACGGGCCTTGGTGCCCCCTGGTGGGATGCCAACGCCCGCGGTCTTCTCTGCGGCATCACCCGTGCGACGAAGCGGGCCCATGTGGTGCGGGCAGCCTGCGAATCGATGGCCTACCAGACCTGCGACATCGTGGAGGCCATGCAGGAGACGGGCGTCGCCCCCTGCACCTCGCTCGAGGTCGATGGCGGAGGGTCCCGGAACGATTTCATCATGCAGTTCCAGGCTGACCTTCTGGGCGCTGAGGTCGTGCGCTGCGGCGTCGATGAGGCAACAGCCCTGGGCGCTGCCTACCTGGCAGGGCTTGCGGTCGGCATCTGGCAGAGCAAGGACGAGCTGAGGCAGATGCGCACGATCGAGCGCAGGTTCGAGCCTGCGATGGATGAGGGGACGCGCAAGAGCCTCCTTGCCGGCTGGCACAAGGCGATCGAGCGCTCGATGGTGTAGGGGGAAGGGGCTCGCCGAGGCGAAAGGGCCATGGTCGGCCCATCCCTTCGCAAGACGTGCGATAATGCTGTCGACGCAACTCTGTCGAAGATGGGAGCACTAATGCGCATCGCTATAGCATCCGATCATGGTGGATTTGGCTTCAAGCCGCCGATGGTCCAGTTCATCGAGTCGCTTGGCCATGAGGTGGAGGATCTGGGGCCGGAAGGCTTCGATTCCGTCGACTACCCTGACTATGCGGACAAGGTGGCGCGCAAGATCGCTGCAGGAGAGGCCGATTTCGGCGTCCTCATCTGCGGCACAGGCCTGGGCATGGCCATCACGGCCGACAAGGTGCCGGGCGTGCGCGCGGTGACGATCACGTCCCACAAGTTCGCCGAGCTGGCCCGCCAGCACAACAACGCCAATGTCATCTGCCTCTCGGGCCGCTTCGTGACCCTGGCAGATAACATGGACTTCGTGAAGACCTTCCTGGAGACGCCCTTCGAGGGCGGCCGGCATGAGCGCAGGGTCGCCAAGATCATGCGCGAGGACGATGATTCCTTTGCCGGCGTCGACGCAGAATAGAGGACAAGCCATGGCTGAAATCACAGATCCGCGCTTCATGATCATCGACCACCCGCTCGTGCAGCACAAGCTCCATATCCTGCGCGACAAGAACACGGGCACGAAGCAGTTCCGCGAGCTCGTCACCGAGCTTGCCATCTTCGAGGGCTACGAGGCGATGCGCGACTTCCCGCTCGAGGACGTCGAGGTCGAGACCCCACTCGAGAAGACCACCTGCAAGCGCATTGCAGGCAAGAAGGTCGCCATCATCCCGATCCTGCGTGCAGGCCTCGGCATGGTCGATGGCATCCTCGAGCTCGTGCCTTCGGCACGTGTCGGCCACGTGGGCATGTACCGCGATCCTGAGACCCATGTGCCCCACCAGTACTACTGCAAGTTCCCGCCCGACATCGAGAACCGCACCTGCCTCATCTGCGATCCGATGCTTGCGACAGGCGGGTCGATGACAGCAGCGATCCAGTTCCTGCGCGAGGCCGGCGTCAAGGACATCCGTGCCCTCACCCTCGTTTCGGCGCCGGAGGGTGTGCATGCCGTGCTGGACTTCGATCCGGATGTGCGCCTCTTCACCTGCTCGCTCGACCGCGAGCTCAACGAGGATGCCTACATCCTGCCGGGCCTGGGCGATGCGGGCGACCGCATCTACGGCACGAAGTAGCAGGTTTGTCGGGAAACCGTGATGATTTGAACGCATGTACGGGATTTGTCGAAACTGGGGCGGCGTTCCATCATTCAGGCATCTTCCAGACAAGGACATGGGGTATCTATATCTCTTGAACGCTTTTTCGTCGTGTGGGTCTCTGCAGGAAAGGAGCAGCGTGTGGAGCTGGTCGCGATTGGGTCCGCATGTGGCGCAATAGCGGCTCTCCCCGGTGTGGTGCTGCTGGATGGGGCGCTGAAGCGGAATGAGGCGAGCATGGGGAAAGCCTTTGCGAGCCTCGCCTTCTCGTTCGCATTCCTGACGGTGGCGCTTGCAGTGGTCCACAGGCAAGCGCGAGAATATGTTCTGACGTTTGGGGTATCAGCTATTGGCGTATTTCTGGTTTTGTGGATTCTCGCTGCCATACGTGCGCTCAGAGCCTCAAACTGAGAGAGTTTTGAATGTGAGTGAAGGGAAGTAGTCATCGTGGGCGAAGCCTTTGCCGAAGTATCGAATTCGATGAGCGAGCTCATCTCCACGTTCTATCCTGCGGCGGTCGTGGGCACGACCCAGTTCGGCCTGACGGTCTATACCTTCTGGCTGCTGGTCGCCTGCGCCATCTGCGTGGCCGTGCTCCTGGTCTTCACCAAGAAGCAGAGCGCATCGCTCGTGCCGCATGGTGTGTTCGTGAACGGCGTCGAGTATCTGATCGAGTTTGTCCGCAATGATATCGCGAAGGCCATGCTCGGCGATACGTGGAGGAAGCACTTCCCGTTCCTGGCGACGCTCTTCTTCTTCGTCCTGTTCGGCAATTTCATCGGCATGCTCCCGACCTGGAAGCCGGGCACAGGCTCCACAGGCATCACGGGCGCCATCGCAACGATGTCGTTCGTCTACTTCATCTATGTCGGCGTCCGCAAGAAGGGCCTCTGGGGCTACGTGAAGAGCCTCGCACCGTCCGGCATCATGCTGCCGATCCGCATCCTGGTCTGGATCATCGAGGTCTTCTCCACGTTCCTGCGCCTCGTCACGCTGGCTGTCCGACTCTTCTGCAACATGTTCGCAGGCCACGTCGTCATGGGCACCTTCGCGATCATGTGCACGATCTTCCTCGAGCCCCTCATCAATGGCGCCATCACCGCTGCCAATGTCGGCACCGGCGCGATGTCGATCCTGTGGCTGCTCCTGCTCCTCATCATCTATGGTGTCGAGCTCATGATCGCCTTCATCCAGGCATACATCTTCACCCTGCTCTCTGCCGTCTACATCAACGGCGCCGAGAGCGCAGACGAATAAGGTTACTCGCAGGAAGGTCCTGCAGTACATAGGTCAGTGTCGCCGGCCAAAGGGACTGGCGAGTGACAAAGGAGGAAACTCAAATGAGCTTGAGCGTAATCGGCTACGGCATGTGCGTTATCGGTGCGGCACTGGGCATCAGCCTCGCTGCTTCCAATGTGGCCAATGGCATGGCTCGCCAGCCAGAGGTTCAGGGTCGTCTGTTCACCGTCTTCATCCTGGCAGCTGCATTCATCGAGGCTCTGTGCCTGATTGGCTTCGTTGTCGCCATCATGTAGTCACGCGTCGACGAGCGGAAAGAGGGAGCAACATGGATTTGAAGAACAAGAGCTTCTTCCGCGGCATTGCGGCGAGCGCCGCAGGCGTCATCGCCTACGCACTCCCGACGTTGGCGTTAGCTGAGGATACCGAGAATGGCGGCATCGCGCTGCTGGTCCCGAGGGCAGCGGAGTTCATTCCTGCCTGCATCGCCTTCATCATCATCTGGATCGTCCTTGCGAAGTTCGCATGGCCTTCCGTGGTGAAGGCCATGGATGCCCGCGAGGCGAAGATTCAGGGCGACCTGGACGACGCCGCTAAGGCGAAGTCCGATGCAGAGGCTACCAAGAAGGAATACGAGCAGCGTCTGGCCGACGCGAACCACCAGGCCGACGAGATTGTGGCTGCAGCCAAGAAGGAGGCTGAGGAGGAGCGCTCCAAGGTGCTCGCCAAGGCCCAGAAGGACGCCGCCGCAACGATTGCCAAGGCCCACGATGTGGTCGATTCCGAGCGCCACAAGGCAATGATCGAGCTTTCGAGTTCTGTGGTCGACCTCTCGGTCGAGATTGCCAGCAAGATCATTGGCGATGGACTGAGCCAGGATCAGCAGCGCAAGCTGGCCGAGAAGTACCTTGCGGAAGTAGGTAACTCTGATGGCAAGCAAGAATGATGAGGAGAAGGTCGAGGCCTATACCAGGGCACTGCTCGATGCAGCGCGCTCTGAGGGAAGGGCCAACGCCGACCTTGTCCAGTGGCAGCACGCTGTCAAGTTCACGCCTGAGGTCCTCGAGACTCTCGCAGCGATGCGTGACGATGGTGATCTCGGCCTCGTAAAGGATGTCGCACATCAGTACAAGACCATGGTCGATACGGAGGACAAGACCGTCTCCGTGACCGTGACCACGGCCGTGCCGATGGATGACAAGCTGAGGAAAGAGGTGCGCGACAAGATGGAGACGGAGCTCAAGTCCCCGATCTATCTGGTCGAGCGCGTCGATCCCGGCATCATCGGCGGCATCATTGTCGAAGCTCGTGGCAACCGCTACGATGCGTCGGTGAAGGCTCAGCTGACCAATATCAGGAAGAGGCTATCCTCGACCTTCATCGGAAGTGATGAATAAATGAGTCAATCAATCAGCTCCGAAGCCATCATGTCGCAGCTGCGCAGCCAGCTGGCTGAGGTGACGGCCACCGTGGATACACAGGAATCCTCGGTAGTCACCCAGGTCGGCGACGGCATCGCACGCGTCAGTGGCCTCAAGAGCGCCATGGCAGGTGAGCTCCTGCAGTTCACCAGCTCAGAGACGGGACAGACCGTCTATGGCCTGGCCCAGAACCTCGATGAACGCGACGTGGGCGCCGTCCTCTTCGGCGATGTCGATTCCATCAAGGAAGGCGACGAGTGCCGTACGACGGGCCGCGTCATGGACATCCCGGTCGGCCATGCCATGCTCGGCCGTGTCGTGAACCCGCTGGGGCAGCCTATCGACGGCCTCGGCCCGATCAACACGTCGCACCGCCGTCCTATCGAGCACAAGGCTCCGGGCATCATGGAGCGCCAGCCGGTCTGCGAGCCGGTTCAGACTGGCCTTCTGGCTGTCGACGCAATGGTCCCCATCGGCCGCGGCCAGCGTGAGCTCATCATCGGCGACCGCAAGACGGGCAAGACCGCCATCGCCATCGACACGATCGTGAACCAGAAGGACACGGACATCATCTGCATCTATGTCGCCATTGGCCAGAAGGCCTCGACGGTTGCATCGATTCGTGAGTCCCTGAAGCAGCACGGCGTGCTCGACAAGACCATCATCGTCTCTGCGACGGCAGCCGACTCGGCGCCTATGCAGTACATCGCACCTATGGCAGGCGCTGCCATCGGCGAGTACTTCATGTACAACGACGAGCATGGCCATCCCGCAGACAAGGACCATCCGGGTGGACACGTCCTCGTGGTCTACGATGACCTGTCGAAGCAGGCTGTGGCCTATCGTCAGATGTCGCTGACGCTGCACCGTCCGCCTGGACGCGAGGCCTACCCGGGCGACATCTTCTATCTGCATTCCCGCCTGCTCGAGCGCGCCTGCAAGCTCTCTGATGCGAACGGCGCAGGATCGATGACGGCACTGCCGATCATCGAGACACAGGACGGCGATGTTTCGGCCTACATTCCGACCAACGTGATCTCCATCACCGATGGCCAGATCTACCTGCAGACGAACCTCTTCTTCCAGGGCCAGCGCCCGGCAGTCGATGTCGGCATCTCCGTGTCGCGCGTCGGCGGCGCCGCACAGCTGAAGTCCATGAAGCAGGTTGCCGGCACGCTGCGCTCCGACCTTGCCTATTATCGTGAGAAGCAGGCCTTCTCGCAGTTCGGCTCCGACCTGGACGCAACCACCCAGTACCAGCTGAACCATGGCGCCCGCATGACCGAGCTCCTGAAGCAGGGCCGCTACAGCGCACTTGATGTCGCGGACCAGGTCCTGACACTCTTTGCAGGCAAGGAAGGCTACGTCGACGATCTCGATATGGACCTTGTCATCCCGTTCAGGGACGAGATGGTCCAGTACATGGCGACCCGCCACGACGGCATCCGGCAGGAGATTCGCAAGAACCGCATCTCTGATGCCATGGCCGACCAGATCAAGACGCACCTCGACCACTTCAAGAAGAGCTTCCTCGAGAACCACGGCGTGAAGCAGGAGACCGAGGAAGACTCGGACGAGAACGAGAAGGCGTGAGGCACGGCATATGTCGAACCTACGCGAGATAAACAAGCGCATCTCCTCCGTCAAGGCGACGATGCAGATCACGAGGACGATGGAGATGGTCTCCACCGCCAAGATTCGCAAGGCGCTCGAGCGGGCTGAGCAGGCCGCGCCCTACAAGGATGCCATCAAGCGCATGCTTGCCAACGTGGCCAACGCCGGCATCGATGTCAATCAGCCGCTGCTGCAGACACACGAGAAGGAGAAGTGCGTCCTCTTCATCCTGATCGCTTCCGACCGAGGCCTCGCGGGCGGGTTCAACATCAACCTGCAGCGTGAGGTGCAGCATGAGATGGAGGCTCTCAAGCGCGAAGGCAAGCAGAGCCTGCTCATCACCTGCGGCCGCAAGCCGACCGACTACTTCACCTATCGTGGGTATGAGCCGGTGATGTCCTTCACGGGCATCTCGTCTGAGCCCACGATGGACGAGGCGGATCGTATCGCTTCCTATGCAATGGATGGCTATGCAGCGGGGACGATCGACCGCATCATGATCTACTACATGCATGCGAGGAACAGGGTCGACCAGGACAAGGTCACCGAGCAGCTTCTGCCCGTGCGCACCGAGGACCTCGTGATCCCGAATGCCCCGCGCAATCCTGAAGCACTCGAGCACGTCGGCCATGAGCTCTATACCGAGTTCACGTTCGACCCCTCGGCTTCCAAGGTGCTTGGCTACCTGATGCCCGCCTACATCCGGACGGTCATCTTCCATGCACTGCTTGACTCCGCCGCAGCGGAGCATGGCGCACGCCGTCGCGCCATGCAGTCTGCTACGGACAACGCGAACGAGGTCATCACCTCGCTCAGCCGTATGTACAACCGCGTCAGGCAGAGCTCCATCACTACCGAGCTCAATGAGATCATCGGCGGTGCGTCCGCATTGGAGGACAACTGATGGCAGAAGTTAAAGAACAGAATGTCGACTTCGAGGCGCTTGCACGCGACTACCGCAAGCACAGCGCTGGTGTCGGCACGGTTGTCCGCATCGTCGGCGCTGTCGTCGACGTTGCCTTCGACGACCAGGTGCCTGACATCTACAACGCCCTCATCGTCGACGGCGAGACGCCCATGGGCAAGATCCACGTGGTGCTCGAGGTCGAGTCCCAGCTTCCGAACGGCGTGGTCCGCACGGTCGCCATGGCATCGACCGACGGCATGCAGCGTGGCCTCAAGGCCCGCGATACGGGCGAACCCATGATGATGCCGGTCGGCGAGGCAACGCTTGGCCGCGTCTGGAACGTCATGGGCGAGCCGGTGGATGGCAAGCCCATGCCGGAAGGCCTCGCGTATTATCCGATCCACCGTCCGGCACCTGCCTTCGAGGACCTGACGACGACCATGGAGGTCTACGAGACTGGCATCAAGGCCATCGACCTCCTGGAGCCGTATGTCCGCGGCGGCAAGACGGGACTGTTCGGTGGCGCAGGCGTCGGCAAGACCGTCCTGATCCAGGAGCTCATCAACAACCTGGCCCAGGAGCACGGCGGCACGTCCGTCTTCACGGGCGTCGGCGAGCGTACCCGTGAGGGCACCGACCTGTACCTCGAGATGTCCGAGTCTGGCGTCATCAACAAGACCTGCCTGGTCTACGGACAGATGAACGAGCCGCCTGGAGCACGTCTGCGTGTCGGCCTGGCCGGCCTTACTACGGCAGAGTATTTTCGCGATCAGGGGCAGGACGTCCTGCTCTTCATCGACAACATCTTCCGCTTCTCGCAGGCAGGCTCTGAGGTCTCCGCACTGCTCGGCCGCATGCCGTCCGCAGTCGGCTACCAGCCGACACTGGCTACCGAGATGGGCGACCTGCAGGAGCGCATCACCTCGACGCGCGAAGGCTCCATCACCTCCGTGCAGGCAGTCTACGTCCCGGCAGACGACCTGACCGACCCAGCGCCGGCCACGACCTTCACGCACCTCGATGCGACGACGGTCCTGTCGCGTGCCATCACCGAGCTCGGCATCTACCCGGCAGTCGACCCCCTGGCCTCCTCCAGCTCCGCCCTCGACCCGTCGGTCGTCGGCGAAGAGCACTACCGTGTCGCCACGGCCGTGCAGGAGATTCTCCAGGAGTACTCCGACCTCCAGGACATCATCGCCATTCTCGGTATGGACGAGCTCTCCGAAGAGCAGCGCGAGGTCGTCAACCGTGCCCGCAAGGTCCAGCAGTTCCTCTCCCAGCCGTTCCACGTGGCTGAGAAGTTCACGGGCCAGCCGGGCGTCTATGTGCGTGTCGAAGATACCGTCCGCTCCTTCGCCGCCATCATCGACGGCGAGTGCGACGACATTCCGGAGCAGGCATTCCGCAACGCCGGCAGCATCGACGATGTCCGCCAGCGCGCGGCAAAGATGAAGGCCGAGGCGGAAGGCTCCGCCGAGGCTGAGTAGGGAAGTATAGATGGCAGAACTCACCTGTCAGATAGTGCGACCGGATAGGCTCCTCTATGAGGGGCCTATCGCCCATGTCGTGCTGGTTTCATATACCGGCGAAGTCGGCGTCTGGCCAGGCCATTCGTCAGAGATCCTCGCTCTGGGCGACGGCGTCATGCGCATCACCCGCCGCAAGGAGGATGGCGGAGACCTGCGCCGTGTCGTTATCTCCGGCGGCTACGCCGAGATCGACAACAACACGGTGATCGTGCTGGCTGACCATGCCCGCGATATCGACGATATCGATCCTGTGGTCGTGAACGAGACGAAGCAGAAGGCCATCGATGCGCGCAACGCCCTCCCGGAGGACGACCACCGCAGGGCCTACTACCAGAACAAGATCGATTGGTGCGACCTGCTGCTGAAGCAGGCACCCGCAACGCAGAGCAAAGAAGCCTAGATCGGAGCCACATGGAAGTAATCCAGATCGAGGGCGGATATCCCGTCACGGGAGAGGTGACCGTAGAGGGCGCCAAGAACTCCGCCTTGAAGCTCATGGCCGCCACCATCATGGCACCGGGCGTCACGACGCTCACGAACGTGCCGAACATCGCCGATGTCCACGTGATGGGCAAGGTGCTGAAGCGTCTCGGTGCCACCATCGAGGTCGCCGACAAGCACACCCTCGTAATCGACACCTCGCATGTCGACAAGTGGGAGACGCCCTACGAGCTGGTCGTCCAGATGCGTGCCTCCACCGCCGTGATGGGGCCGCTTCTTTCCCGCTTCGGCAAGGCCATCGTCGCTATGCCGGGCGGCTGCAACATTGGCGCCCGCAAGATCGATATGCACATCCTCGGCCTCGAAGCTTTGGGCGTGCAGTTCGAGATCGATCATGGCAACATCCATGCCTCGGCCCCGAATGGCATCAAGGGGGCCATGGTGACGCTGGAGTTCGCCTCCGTCGGCGCCACCGAGAACCTGATGATGGCAAGCGTGTTCGCCGAGGGCACGACCACGATCGACAATGCTGCCCGCGAGCCGGAGATCGTCGACCTTGCGAACATGCTGAACGAGATGGGCGCCCACATCAAGGGCGCAGGATCCCCGATCATCGAGGTCGAGGGCGTGAAGGAGCTCCACCCTGTCGAGCATGCCGTCGTCGGCGACCGCATCGAGGCAGGCACCTTCCTCGCTATCGCCGGCCTTGCGAAGGACCCCATCACGGTCAAGGGCTTCGAGCCGCAGCATCTCGGCCTTGTGCTCCGCAAGTTCGAGGAGATGGGCATGCATGTGGAGCGGGGCAGTCGCTGCTGCACCGTCTGGCGTGACGGCGAGCTGAGGCCTGTCGATATCCAGACGCTCCCGTATCCAGGGTTCCCGACCGACATGCAGGCGCAGACCATGTGCGTGCTCGCGCATGCAGATGGCAACTGCATCATTACCGAGAACATCTTCGAGAACCGCTTCATGTTCGCCTCCGAGCTCAACCGCATGGGAGCTGACATCAAGATCGAGGGCCATCACGCTATCGTCCACGGCGTGAAGAAATACTCGGGTGCCCAGGTGAAGTCGCCCGACCTGCGCGGCGGCGCTGCCCTTGTGATGGCAGGGCTTGTCGCCGAGGGCACTACGACGGTCTCTGCGATTCACCATATCGACCGCGGCTACGAGCGCTTCGTCGAGAAGCTCCAGTCGCTTGGCGCACATGTGGTGCGCAAGACCATCGAGGGCGACGAGGACGACTACATGGCGTAAGGGCGTCCTATCACATACGGAAACGAGATGCAGCTCCTCTGAGAGGGGCTGCATTTTTCTTGCTGCGGAACATCGAATCTGCGGTTGGGCTGCTTCGCGCCGTGTGACGCAGGGCAAAAGTTGGGTAAGAGAAACACGTATGAGCTATCCAGGATATGGGGGAGACATGGCGAGAAATGAAATGGCGCCAGAGCATAGCCTGACCATGGCGAGCGAGGATTACCTCGAGTCCATCTATCGCCTCTCGAAAGAGGCTGGTGCCGAAGACGGGGTCCGCTCGGTCGATGTGGCAGAGCAGCTGGGCGTCTCGAAGGCATCGGTGAACAAGGCGCTTGCGACCCTCAAGGAGACCGGCATGGTCGAGCAGACCCGTTATGGCCGGGTCACGCTGACTGACGAAGGGCGCGACTATGCAGCCCATGTCTGGATGTGCCACCGGGTGCTCCGTGCCTTCCTGATGAACGATCTCGGTGTCGAGCCCGAGGTGGCAGATGAGGAGGCTTGCCTCATGGAGCATGCCCTCTCGCATGATACGCAGCGCCGCTGGATCGACTACATGACCAAGCAGGGCGTCACATTCGAAAGGTAGCAGCCATGGCAGAACTCGATGCTGATGATGAGGCGGCGCTGAGCCTCAAGGCTCTCCTTTTGCCGCAGGGAAAAGGCACGCTCGTCTTTCCGGGTGACATACGTTACATTCTCCAGGGCCTTCCTTCGGTGGACGATGTGAGCGACGGGGAATGGCTCATGTTCGAGCAGGAGACTGTGGCTCATGCCCACCGGCTGTACCACGACGTTGGCGCCGATGTCGCGCTGACCTTCACGGCACGCTGCTCGGCTCCGACCTTGGAGAAGGAGGATGGCGGCATCCGCATGGAGGATGCAAATGCACGGGCCGTGCGCCTTGCATTCCGGAGCGCCTCTCCCTTCGTCGTCGGCGTGCTGGGACCCAGCTGCCTCGATGATGCGGAAGATGATGAGGCGGCGGAGCGCGCATATGAGGAGCAGGCGCGCTGCCTGGTCTCGAAGGGCGTGCATGGGCTCTTGCTCGATGCGATGCCTGACATCCATCATCTTGAGGTGGCTGCCAGAGGGGCGCGCTATGCAGCGATGTCCCGCACACTTGGGGCATATCGTCCTCTCATCGGTTCGGTCGCACTTGATGACGCCCACAATCTTGAGGATGGCGCCTCCATCTTCGATGCGATTGCCATGGCACCCAGCATGGGCATCGCCTGCATCGGGATAGAGGGGCTGGACAGCGTCAGTGCCTGTGCGCTTTCGGGGCGCCTTGCAGAGGCTGCAGGCGCTGCGGGCATCACCGTGCTTGTCCGCATTGCGGCCGCAACGGAGCGCAGGGAGCGGACCGATCTCTCCCGTCTCGATGAGATGAAGGCGATCGAGACTGCGACCTCCGATCTCGCCCAGGCAGGCATCCGCCTGGTCGGCCCGGGTCATGGAGCAGGCCCTGAGGCGGTCGGCGTGATGGCCGATGTCTTCGACCAGCTCGATCTGTAGATCCATGGAGTTGTCGTTGCGACTTTATGGAGCGTCCGTGAGATGGTGGCTGATATCTGCCGCCTGCGGGATTGGGGAATGCCGCGCATGGCCTCCCCCGGGGATATGGAGTCCTGGCGCGCTATCCTGAACCATGCTGGCTGCCGATACGGGACAGCCACGACAACCCGAAAGGAACACTTCTTATGAAAGCCATCATCCCTGCAGCAGGCTTGGGCACCCGTTTCCTCCCGGCAACGAAGTGCACGCCGAAGGAGCTGCTTCCCGTCCTCAACAAGCCGGTCATCCAGTATGTGGTCGAGGAGGCACTCGAGCCTGAAGGGGTCGATGAGGTCGTTATCGTGAACTCCCATGAGAAACCCCAGATCGAGCATTACTTTGCTGAGGACAAGGACTTCGATGCCTATCTCCGCGCCCATGGGAAGATTGCCTTGGCTGACAAGGTCGCAGAGGCCAGTTCGCTTCCGGTCTCCTTCGTCTACCAGGACCAGCCGCTTGGCTTGGGGCATGCCATCCACTGCGCTGCAGGCAAGATGGACGGCGAGCCCTTCTTCGTCCTTCTTGGCGACTATTTCGTGCCTGATCGCCAGATGTGCGTGAGGATGGCGAAGGTGTCCCGCGAACATGGCAACTGCTCTGTCATCGCAGTCGCTCCTGTCCCCGAGGACCAGGTCAGCCGCTATGGCATCGTCGCGGGCGAGTGCGTCGGGATGCTCGATGGCTCTCCCGTCACGGACAGCGAGGCGGAAGGTGCCGTCTGGAAGCTTTCCGGCATGGTCGAGAAGCCGAAGACCGAGGATGCGCCGTCCCATCTCTTCATCGTTGGACGCTATCTTCTCACCCCGCGTGTTATGGAGCTTCTGGCGACCCAGGAGCCAGGTGCCGGCGGAGAGATCCAGCTCACTGACTCTATGCTGAAGCTCCTGGCTGAAGAGGATATGTATGCCCTTGTCGTCGACCCGGCGGAGGGCTGCGATACTGGCACGCCTGCGGCATGGGCTGCGACCAATGCCCGCATGGCGCTCAAGGATCCTGAGATGGCCCCTGCCTTCAAGGAAGCCTTGGGAGACGTGGAGCTGTAGGAGCTGGCATGCGCTTCATCCGTTTTGGAACGCGTGGATGGCGTGCTAGGTACGACGAAGGGTTCGATGAGGAATCTGTTGCACGCATCGCGGAGGCGCTTGCCGTCCTCTGGTCGGAAGCGGATTCCAACTCGACAATCATGATTGGCTACGATACCCGCCGGGATGCGCGCGAGCTCGCCTGCGTGGCTGCTGCCGTCATAGCCACAGGAGGGGTCAGGGTTAAGGTGTCAGACCGGCCTTGCCCCCTTCCCGTGCTGGGCTGGAACCTATCGCAGGATCCCAGCGCCATAGGCGGCGTCATGATAACGGCAAGCGAGGCGCCCTGCGAGTATGGCGGGATTGTTCTGCGCATGGCCGATGGCAGCCCTGCTTCCCGCATCTTCCTGGATGAGGTGGAAGACCTCATCGCACCAGAAGCCCCCATCCAGCGGGCTTCCTATGAGTTTGCAGACTTCCTGACCCCCTACATGGAGCAGGTGCGCACCTACGTGGATGCAGGTGCCATAGCAGCTGCCCATCTGAATATCCTGGTCGATTCCATGTATGGAGCAGCCTCGGGATGCTTTGCCGAGCTGCTGCGCAGCCTCGGATGCATCGTGAAGGAGATTCACGGCACGGCCTGCGACGATTTCGAAGGCCTCCATCCCGATCCTTGCGAACCATGGGTCGATGAATGCGAATCCACCGTTCTTGCAGACAAGGCAGATTTGGGCATCGTCTTCGACGGGGATGCGGACCGTTCGGCATTTGTCGACGAGAGGGGGCGGCTGGTCTCGCCCAAGACCTTCGTGCCGCTTCTGATGGACCATTTGGTGAATGACCGGGGAGAGAACGGACGCGTGGTCGCCACCCTCTCCTGCTCTGCGAGCATCAAGAGCCAGGCAAGACGCCTTGGCTGCGCCGTGACCGAGACGCCAGTCGGATTCCTGCGGCTCTACAGCGAGATGTGGGATGGAGATGTGCTCCTGGCCACTGAGGAGTATGGCGGCATATGCCTGCCTTGGCATTTCCCTGAACGTGATGGGTTGGTGGCCGCCCTCTTGATGGTTGAGTATCTGGCGCAGCGCCGCAAGGGAATCGGTGCGCTCATCGACGAGCTCGATGAGGATATTGGCACCTATTACTATGGACGCCGTGATGTCCGGATGGATTACGGTGCCATCGAATCATTTCGTCTGCTGCTCCCTGGACTCAATCCGCCGTCAGTCGCTGGGAAAGTGCCTGTTGAGGTTTCACATGCCGATGGCATGAAGCTGACCTTTGCCGACGGTTCGTGGACGATGGTGAGACCATCTCGGACAGAGCCTACTGTCAGGGTCTATGCGGAGGCGGCCACCGCGAGGGGCCGGGATGCCCTGCTGGGGTCCGGCACGGAGATGCTCTCCTCCTTCTAGCCCCCGCCCGGCATATATGCAGAAGCTGTGGAGACGGCCATTCCCGCTGGCGCAGGAGGGGTCAGGGGAGTAATGTAATTCCTCGCGCTCAAGCGCACCCGGAAATCCGGGGGCAGAGCGCAGGCGAACCCTGAGAACCGGATACTGCGATCTATGAGATCGGAAGACAGA
>OMTG01000094.1 GCA_900313905.1 uncultured Actinomycetes bacterium
CTAGATCGCGAGGCCTGCCTCATAGCCCTCGCGGGATGCCACCACGGCGTTTCCTGCCTTCACGGCACAGCCGATCACCTGGACATCGGCGCAGTGGGTACGGGCCACCTCCTCCAGGGGGTTGCAGGCCTTGTAGCCGAAGGCAGAGACGACGCTTGCGCAGATGATATCGTGGAGGGTGCCGTCCTGGTCCTTATAGGTGACGGTGAAGCCTTCCTGCGTGGCGCTTTCCTGGGAGGTCCAGCTTGTGGAGGCAGCTTCGAGGGAGGCGCCTGCTGCGATGCCCTGGACGGTCGCATCGGTGTGGATCTGGATCTCGGCTTCCTTCAGCTGGCGCATGAGGGATGCTTTCGTGATCGGCATCATGTCCATGCAGATGCCGGGCTTCATCTCGAGGATCGTGACCTCCGGGCGGTACTGGGCGATGTACTGTGCCGTCTCAGCACCGACCTCGCCGCCGCCACAGACGACGACCGGGCCATTCGGCAGCTGGACATGGCCGAGCAGGACATCCTCTGCGGCCACCGCATGCTCGATGCCGGGGATGCGGGGCTGGAGCGGCTTGGCGCCTGTGGCGAGGACGATTGCATCAGGGGCGAAGGAGACGATCGTCTCTTCGGTCACGGGTGTCGCGAGGTGGATGGGGACGCCGAGCTCTTCGAGGTCGGCACGCAGGCTGCTCACATAGGTTGCAAGCTCGCCCTTGCCGACCGGATAGGCGGCAGAGCGGAACTGGCCGCCAATCTCTTCCTGGGCCTCGAAGACCTCGACCTTGTGCCCTCTCAAAGCTGCGGTCTCCGCAGCCTGGAGGCCTGCCGGGCCAGCGCCCACGACCATCACCTTGCGGGGGTTCTCGACCTTGTGCATATCGTTCTCATACTCGCGGCCGACACGGGGATTCACGAGGCAGGTGACCTCGGAGTCGCTATAGAGCGGGAACTCGCAGCCCTGGAGGCAGCCGATGCAGTAGCGGATGTTCGCGAACTTGCCGCACTTCGCCTTCTCAGCCATGTGGGGATCGGTGAGCGAGCCCCTGCCCATTGCGACAAAGTCTGCCTTGCCCATGCGGATCAGGGTATCGGCCATCTCAGGATCGTTCACGCGGTTCGAGAGGATGACCGGGATGGAGACCGCCTTGCGGATGGCCTCAGAGCGGTCCATGTTGAAGGCATGGGGCGTGAACATCGGGGCGATGACAGCCTCTTCCGGTGCAGATGCATACATGCCGTTCGAGCAGTTGATGGCATCGAAGCCGACATCCTCGAGATGGCGGGCAAGCTCGAGGGTCTCTGCGATCGTGCGGCCGCCGGGGACGAAGTCCTCGGAGGAGATGCGGGCCTGGATCGGGAAGTCGGGGCCGACCTGGGCACGCATGGCAGAGATGATCTCGTCGACGATGCGGACGCGGTTGTCGAAGCAGCCGCCATACTCATCGACACGCTTGTTGATGGCAGGGGAGAGGAACTCGGCCAGAAGATACCCATGGGCGCAGTGGAGCTCGATGCCATCGAACCCTGCCCGCTTGGCACGGCCTGCGGCTTGGCCGAAGTCTGCCACGAGCTGGTGGATCTCCTCTTTTGTCATGGCCCGTGCCGGTGCCTGGCAGGCAGGGTCGGTCGTGGCGGAAGGGGCCACAGCCTGCTTCCCGAAGAGCGACTGGGGCATGACCTGACGGCCAGGATGGTACATCTGGCAGAAGATCTTCGAGCCGTGGGCATGGATGCGCTTCGTGAGCTCGATGTTGCCGGCGATCTGCCCATCATTCCAGAGGCCTGGGATGCGGGTATAGCCCTTGCGGTTCTCCTGCACGCAGTAGTCCTCGGTGATCAGGAGACCCCAGCCACCTTTGGCCTTCTCTTCCATGTAGGCAAGATAGCGCTCCGTGATGGTGCCTTCGAGATTGCAGTAGTTTGTCACCATGGCCGGCACCACGAGCCTGTTCGGGATCTCGCAGCTGCCGATCTTCATCGGTGAAAACAGGGTATCCAGCTTCATGAGGACCTCTCCATTCCCTTTGCATGGCTGTTGCTCGGCAGGGCAGCGGGCTCTGCCGTATGCTATGTTCAACCGGGGGCCTGCCCCCAGGTCAAGCAGGGGAGATGCTTCTCCATAGGAGACTGAAGACTGATGCAAAGGAGCGTGCCGTGGGTGCCCATCAGGGAGATATCAGGCGCAATCTCGGATTCAGCCGGGATACGCTGAGGCTCTACGAGAAGCGGGGCATCATCACGCCGGCCATCGATCCCGAGAATGGCTACCGCACCTACGACGACTGGCAGGTGAACCTGCTCTGGGAAGCGAAGATGTACCAGGGCATCGGCTTCAGCCTGGATGAGATCGCTACGATCGAGCAGAAAGACAGCCTGAAGGACCTTGAGGAAGATCTTGCGGGCCGCATCGAGGCCAAGGAGCACGATATCCGGATGGAGGAGCTCCGCCTTGCGACAGCACGGCACGAGATGCAGGAAGTGCGTGCGATAGCTCAATGGCGGGAGGGGAAGCATCCTGCCTTCTGGATCGAGGAGAACCCCTCCCGACGCTTCATCGCAGAGCGGCGCGACCATGAGCTGCTCGAAGGGGCAAGCCCTGAAGCCTTGGCCTATGTGATGCGGTGCTGGGGCTGCCTTGCGGCCACGTTCTGGTTCCCCGATCTCTCGGATGGCTCCTACTTCTGGGGATTTGCGCAGGAATCGGAGATCTTCGAGGAGCTGGGCGGGCCACAGGCAGGACGCTTCCTCTTCACGCTGCCTCAAGGGCGCTGCCTGGCCAGCTTCGTGGACGCAGGGGATCGGGGAGGCTTTGGCCTGGAGCTCTTCTGTGGCCTCGTCGAAGAGGCGCGGAGACGGGGCCTTGCCGTGGAGGGCTCTATCGGAGGGGAGCTCATCTGCCGCACGCATGAGGAGGATGGCTACCATCGCTTCATCCATGTGTGGCTGCCGCTTGAGGAAGAGACATGAGGAAAAGGGTCGTCGCGTTCGTCTGCACGCATAACGCCTGCCGGAGCCAGATGGCAGAAGCGCTTGCCAGGAAGCTCTATCCGGACCTTGCGGAATTCGTCTCGGCGGGGACAGATCCGGCTGAGGCGGTCGATCCGGGGGCGCTTGCAGAGCTTGCCCGGCGCGGCGCCACATTGGAAGGCCTCGCTCCGAAGCAGCTCTCAGAGCTTCCCCAAGAGATCGATTGCCTCATCACGATGGGATGCGGGGTCAGCTGTCCTTCTGTCCCCTGTATCCATCGCGAGGACTGGGGGCTCAAAGATCCGATGGGTGGCCCTGCTGAAGGATATGCTGCCTGTGCCGATGCGATAGAGCGGCATCTTGTGGAGCTTGGCAAAAGGATGGAGCAGCCAAAGGGAGCGATCTGCAGGCAGGGAGCTTCGCTTGCTGCTGCGGATCTGCAGGGATGAGACAGGGGACGGCACTCCCGTTATGGCCTTGTCGGGCATCGCCCAGGCCATCGGTACCGTCAGGCGGATGTCCTGCTCCGGCGTCCTTTTTCCCATGACAGAATGGACCCAGGCTGAATGAGGAAGCGCTGCCACCTCGGTGGCAGGAAGGGAAGGGGCGATGGTCCATGCTGAATGAGGGGGAGCATTTCACGATCTGCATTGTCGGTGGCGGCTCCCGCTATACACCGGGCATCCTGCGCATGATGGTGCACGAGATGGGCCGGTTCCCCCTCGATAAGGTGATCCTCTACGATAACGAATACGAGCGCCAGCACAAGGTGGCCGAGTACGCCCGCATCCTGATGCGCGAATATGCGCCGGCAACCGAGATCGTCGATACCTGCGATATAGAGGAGGCCTTCTCGGGCATCGACTTCGCGATGATGCAGATCCGGGCGGGTCGCATGAAGATGCGCGAGTCCGATGAGCATATCGCCCTTGCACATGGCTGCATCGGCCAGGAGACCTGCGGTGCAGGCGGCTTTGCCTATGGCATGCGCTCGATCCCAGCGGTCTGCAGGCTGATCGGGCAGATCCGGCAGCATTCTCCTGAGGCCTGGATCCTGAACTACTCGAACCCTGCCGCCATCGTCGCCGAGGCAACCAAGCGACTCTTTCCGGGTGATTATAAGATCATCAATATCTGCGATATGCCTGTCGCGATCATGGGGCTCTATGCCAAGACCTTGGGCAAGAAGCCCTCCGAGCTCGAGGCACGCTACTTCGGCCTCAACCACTTCGGCTGGTTCACCCATGTCTACGATAAGGAGACCGGGCACGACTATCTGCCCCAGATCAAGGAGATCTACTCCCAGATGGCAGACGATCCGGATGACCATGGGCTTGACCATTCTTGGGCAGAGACCTTCCGCTTCATGGGCAAGATGATCCGCGAGATGCCTGATGGGTATCTGCCGAACACCTATCTCCAGTATTACCTCTATCCCCGCCATATGCTCTCGACGGAGAACCTGGAATACACCCGTGCCAACGAGGTGATGGATGGCTCCGAGAAGAGGACCTTCGCGATGCTCGACGAGGTGATTGCACGAGGCAGGCTCAAGGGCACGAACTACGAGCTCGATCCCAACGACACCTCGGATGGCCATGCGACCTACATCGTCGACCTTGCCTATGCGCTCTCCCACAACACAGGTGATGTCTTCCTATGCATGACGGAAAACCACGGCATCATCTCGAACTTCTCTGAGGGCGCTATGGTCGAGGTCCCCTGCCATATGGGCATCCACGGCCCTGAGGCCCTCAATGTGGGCGAGATCCCGACCTTCCAGAAGGGCATCCTCGAGAACCAGTACGCCTACGAGAAGCTGACGGTCGATGCTGCCCTCGAGGGCTCCTACCGGAAGGCCTGGCAGGCACTCACGCTGAACCGTCTTGTGAACGACAAGGACACAGCGAAGGCGCTGCTCGATGATTACATCGCCGCGAATGAAGGCTGGTGGCCAGAGCTGAAGTAGGCACTGGCACAAAGGCGCATGCGCTGCAGGCCTTGGCTGAGGTGCGGCCTCGGCGACGCTCCGCGGTTTCCATCCTGCAACGTCTGGGGCAGGCTCTGAGGGCGGAACTAGAATCAGGACCGAGCACTAGGATGGAATGGCAGGGAGGCATTGTGTTCACGATAGCTGATGAGGTGTTCCGTGTGCTGCCGACGCTCTGCGTCGGCGTGGTCACGGCCCATGGGATCGATAACACCGGCGTGCATCCGGAAGTGGATGCGATGCTCGATGAGGCAGTCGCAGATGCGAAGCGGCGGCTCGAAGGCATGAACGCCTCAGACGACCCACGGGTCCAGCCCTACCGCAAGGCCTTCCATGCACTGGGCATGAGCCCCAGCCGCTATCCCTCATCGAACATCGCCCTTTTGCGCCGTGTCGTGAAGGGCAAGGCGCTCTGGAAGGTGAATCCGGTCGTCGACCTCGGCAACGTTATCTCCATCACCTATGCGCTGCCGTTGGGAGCGCATGCCCTCGAGACGCCGGACGAGAAACTCTGTCTGCGCTTCTCCCGGGCCGATGATGTGTTCGTGGCCCTCGGGGAGGATGCCCCCGACCCGACGCTTGCGCCGGGCGAGCTCGTCTATGCGGTGGGGAACCTGGTCCATACCCGCAGGTGGACCTGGCGGCAGAGCGAGCATGGGAAGATCGTGCCCGAGACGACCGATATCGTCTTCCCGATCGATGGGTTCACGGACCAGAACGAGGACCAGGTGCGCGCTGCTGCAGAAGACCTCGAGCGCAGGCTCCAGGAGGCGTTCGGCTGCACGACGAGCTTCGGCCTGGCCGATGCCGGGCATCCATCGGTTGGATAGGGGAGCACAGGACATAGAAGGGAGGCACGCATGCACCGGGCATGCGTGCCTCCTGCCTTGTAGCGATTGGGGACTTCCTAGTGGCAGCAGCCACCGTTTCCCTCGCCACAGCTGTGGCCTTCCTCGTGGTGGCAGCCGCAGGTGGGACCTGCGCTCTGCATGAGGGTGCCCTTGAGGAGACCGTCGACGGCAGCATCGGCTGGCCCCGCCACGCCGGGATAGACCGTGATGCCCATCTGGGAGAGGGCGTTGAGGGCGCCGCCTCCGATGCCGCCGCAGATCAGGGCATCGACCCCTCCCTGGGCAAGAAGCCCTGCCAAGGCCCCATGGCTCACGCCATTCGTGCCGACGACCTCGGATGAGATGACGGCGTTGTCCTTGATATCGTAGAGCTTGAACTGCGTGGTCCGTCCGAAGTGGGGGAATATCATCCCGTTCTCGTAGGTTGCTGCTACCCGCATGGTGCTTCCTTCCTTCCGCATCCAGTCCGCAGAGGGGGCTGCCGCATAGCTGACCGGCCCTTCCACGATCTCGAGCCTTTTGCCATTCACGAGGGCATCGGCCACCTTCCGGTGGGCTGTGCTGGCGATGTTCGCAACGGTCGTCCGGGCGACGCCGAGGCGCTCGGCTGCCTCCTTCTGGTCGAGCCCCTCGTAGTCGAGAAGGCGGAGCACTTCCAGCTCATCTGTCGCCAACGTCACATACCACCGGCAGCTGCAGCAGACCCCTTCAGGGGAGAAGCCCGTATATTCCGGGACGAGTTCCACCTGTCGTTTCTTCTCTGGTCGTCCTGCCATGATGCTCCTCGCAATTAATGACATATGTCATAAATAAACATAGCACACTGCAGGAGAGATGCAATGCCACAGCGCTGAGCATGCTCTGTGGCAGGAGTGTGAAGGAGATGGACCTGCTTGCATAAGTACCCCATGGGGGTATTATAAGCATCAGCAAATACCTATAGGGGGTATCAAGACAGACACAAGGCAGGCAGCCTTTGCAAGGAGGAGACATGGGTGACAACATCCTGGAGGTGCGCAACCTCCGGAAGGTCTACCAGAAGCGGGGAGGGCAAGGCTTCGAGGCCGTCAAGGGCATCAGCTTCTCGGTCCCCCGTGGCGAGGTCTATGGGTTCCTCGGACCCAATGGCGCAGGGAAGTCGACGACGATCTCGATGCTGACGACACAGCTCGCAGCGACCGATGGAGAGATCCTGCTCGATGGGCATTCGGTCCTGGACGATCCTGCACGGGCCCGTGCCGAGATCGGCGTCGTGGCGCAGCACAACAATCTGGACCGTGGCCTCACGGCCCGCGAGAACCTGCTCTTCCATGCCCGCTACTTCGGGATGGGGAAGAAGGAGGCTGGGCGGAAGGCCGATGAGTACCTCGAGAAGTTCGGCCTGGCGGACCGCCAGAATGACTATGTGAAGAGCTACTCGGGCGGCATGGCGCAGCGGCTCAAGATCGCCCGTGCCATGATGCACACGCCGAAGATCCTCTTCCTCGACGAGCCGACGACGGGGCTCGATCCGAACTACCGCGAGATCCTGTGGCGCGAGATGCTGAACCTCAACCACGAGGCGGGCACGACGATCTTTCTGACCACCCATTACATGGACGAGCCGGAGCGCTTCTGCCGCGACATATCGATCGTGAACCACGGCGAGATCGTGGCAAAGGGCACCGTGGGCGAGCTCAAGGCCCTGGTGCCGACGAGCACGGTCGTGACGATGAGGCTGGACCGGCTCGACGAAAAGATTGCCGCATCGGCACAGGAGCTGCCCGATGTCTCGAAGGCGAAGATCCAGGGAGGGACGCTCTCGCTCTACATCACCGAGAAGCAGCCGGACTTCGATGAGACCTTCCGCTGGACCGAGGCATCTGGCCTTGAGCTGAACGATATCAGCCTCAAGCAGACGACGCTCGACGATGTGTTCGTCTACCTGACGGGGAAGGGGATGAACCAGAATGACGGAGAATGAAGAGAAGCGGCCATCTGAGGGGAAGGCACAGGCGCGCCGCAGGGCCCAGAGCGCATTCTGGGCCATGGTGCAGCGCGACCTTCTGATCCAGGCACGTGACATGGGGGAGTTCGTCTTCCGCGTCGCTATGCTTCCCTTCATCCTGATCCTCACCTATGGCTATATGCTCCCGACCCTGGGCATCCTGCCCGAGAGCTTTCCGTCCCAGATGTTTGCCGGCATGGTCGGCATGAGCATGCTGATCACGGGCATCCACGGGACGGCGGTGCCGCTCACGATGGACTTCAACAACCTCCACGAGATCGAGGACCGGCTCCTGGCTCCGGTATCGGCACGCCTTGTCGCCTTCGCGAAGATGCTTGTCGGCATCATCGAATCCTTCATCGGTGGCCTCATCGTCCTGCCGATCTCCCTCATCTTCATGGGGCCCAAGATCGATGTGACGATGGGCGCAGGCGACATCCCGCTGCTCCTCCTTGTCCTCGTGCTCATCTCTCTTGCCTCTGCAACTTTGGGGCTCCTTGTCGGCACCATCATCAAGCCGACCCAGATCGCTGCCATGTTCCCCGGCTTCCTCATGCCCATCGTCTTCCTGGGCGCCATCTTCTTCTCCTGGCAGAGCCTCTCTGCCATCCCGGTGCTGCAGGCGATCGTGCTCGTGAATCCGCTCGTCTATGCGAATGAGGCGCTCAGGGCGATCATGACGGCACAGATACCGCACATGTTCCTCGGCTGGAGCATCACAGGCCTCGTCTGTGCGATCCTTCTGATGGGATGGTTCGGCTTCAGGCGCTTCGGCCGGATGGCCAGGGGCGAGATGCGCTGACGGCTCGACAAGATACTGGGATTGGGAGGGCTTCCGCTTGAGGCGGGAGCCCTCCTCGTATGGCGGATGCTCCGGAAAGGCGCGTGCTCCTCTTTGTTAATGAGAAACAATATCAATATGTAGAAACTGTGGATGGCTGAATGAAAATGATTCTTATTAGTATTTGATCTCAGTATGGGATATTATCTCATTAACAAAAACAACTCCTAATAAGAAAGGATCCAACATGGAGACCACCAAGAACATCAACGCCCTGAACCAGCTTCTCGCAGATCTGACCGTCACCTACCACAAGCTCCAGAACGCTCACTGGTTCGTGACAGGCAGGGACTTCTTCCAGGTCCACGCAACCCTCGAAGGGCTGTACGACGCGGTGCTGCCGCACATCGACGAGGTGGCAGAGCTCATCCTCCAGGAAGGCGGCGTCCCGATCGGCTCGCTTGCCGAGGTGCTGGCCCACGCGAGCGTCGCCGAGCGTCCTTCGGCTCCGGTCAGCAGCAAGGAGGCCTTCGAGCTCGTGAAGGCTGACTTCGAGACCCTCGACCGCGAGGCAAAGGCCGTGAAGGCCGCAGCTGACGAGAGCGGACGCTCCGTCGTCAGCGCCTCCATGGACGGGCTTCTGGCCGAGCTCTCCAAGAATCTCTGGATGCTCCGCCAGCAGGCAGCAGAGATCTAGACATAGCCCAGAAGGAGGAGTCCATCTGGGAAGAGATGGAATACACGCTATCCCGCGAGAGGGGGCCATCAGGCGATGGCCCCCTCATTCATGCGTCTTTTTCGCCTGAAGCAGCCAGGAGCTTCTTCAGGAATGCGCGCCAGTCCTTCACGAGCCAGGCAGGGGCGACGATGCCGACCATCGTCCCCATGCTGGCCACCCAGCCGAAGAACTGGTCGGATTCATAGACCTTCACCTTTGCGAGGAGCAGGCCATCTTTCCCCATCGTGAAATGGGCGGAATCGCCGAAGGTGTCCATGATGATCTCGGCCTTGTCGGGACGCACGGAGAGGGTCGCCGTGGCCTTCCTGCCCTTGAAGCGCCCGAAGGACCGGTATACCCCCTCCTCGTAGCGGTAGCTGCGTATCTCGTCGTTCTCCTTGGCAGGGAGGCGGGTGAGGAAGACCTGGTCCATGCGGTCGATGCGGAACTCTGCCATGCTGTCGCGCGCCCGGTCCCAGCCGGTCAGGTAGTAGAAGCCCTCGTCGTAGACGATAGCGAGCGGGGTGACGATGTGGAGCCGGCAGGCAGGGGCGAGCTCGGGGATGTCTTCCGGTGCGCGGTGCGAATAGCGGAAGGAGATCTGGCACTTCCGGCGGATCGCTTCGTGGACCCTGTCGATGCTGCCGAAGACGCTGTCATTCTCCGACTTGATGCGGCCGACCACATGGATCCTGCGGTCGAGCTTGTCCTGCTCGAAGTTGTTCGCCAGCGTCTTCACGTTCCGTACGAGCAGATCTGCCTGAGGGGCGGTGATGGCCCGACAGGATTCAATCGCATCGACCATCAGCATGAGCTCGCCCAGGGAGAAGTCGGGACGGGCCAGGGCATACTCGGGAGGGTTCTTGTCGCTGTCCATCTTGATTGCGATATCGAAGTCGCGGAGCGCTGCGATATCGGAGTAGATGCTCTTGCGCTCCGCATCGACCCCATAGGCAGCAAGACGGCTGATGAGCTGGGACATCGTGAGGCCATGATCCTCGTCGGTCTCCTCCCGGAAGATCTTCAGGAGATAGAGGATCTTGAGCTTCATGTTCTTGTTTGCTGTCATCCCATGACCTCCTCTACGCCCATGCCTGCCACGATGATAGACATATCCAGGCTGCTGAAAGGGCACCTGTCCCATGGAAGGGACTGGGGAGCCGATGGAAGCGGCTGCGGGATATGCTTTCTGTTCGGGTTCGGCTCTCCTTCGTTCAAGGTCTGCATCCTGTCTGTCCCATAAATGGGACTGTCCCAATGATGGGACAGTAAATGGTTGCAATCTGGATATGCTGAAGACAGTTCAGGATGCTTTCAGGCATGCGCCATGCCGGGGGATGTCCTGGCCTGCTCTGGCAGGTGGCCCTGCCGGAGCGCTGATGGTCCAGAAGCAGGGACTGCGGGCACGCTCCCTGCGCAAGGCAAGAGAGAGGAAGGTCTCCATGGCAGAGAAGAAGGAAGATGCAGCCCAGATGCCGCCGGCACCTGCTGCCCCCGCACCCAACGAGCCGAAGAAGAAGAGCAAGGGACGCAAGATCCTGATCGTGGTCCTGGTCGTCTTCGCGCTCCTCGTCGTTGCTGGCATTGCCGGCGGTGGCGGCAGCAGCGAAAAGGAGGACGAGCCCTTCGATCCCAGCACGTACCAGACGATCGACTACGCGACTGTCGCGAAGAACCCCGAGGACTACAAGGGCCAGAAGCTCTATTTCGCGGGCAAGGTCGTCCAGGTCCTCGAGCAGAGCGACCACGAGACAGACCTCAGGGTCGCGACCAGCGACAATGGCTACGACGATATCCTCTATGTGACCTTGGACCCCGACATCCTCGGCGGGAACCACATCGTGGAGAACCAGTACATCGGCGTCTACGGACGCTGCACGGGCCAGATCAGCTATACGTCGGCCTTGGGTGCCAAGATCTCCATCCCGGGGCTTGAAGCAGTCTCCATCGATGAGTCCGTCAAGAGCCCGCAGGAAGTCCAGATCGAGGCCATGGAGGCGCTCTTCGACGGCGTCACCTGGGAGAAGGTCGACACCTCAGGCTATGGATCCTATGAGTATGAGGCGACCGTCACGAACACGACGGAGAACAACTACAGCAATGTGAGCCTCATCCTCGGCATCTACGATGCGAATGGCACCCGCATCGGAGAGTCCTATGCCACGACGAATTCCTGGAATGCGGGAGAGTCGGTCAAGTTCGATGCCTATCTCGACAGCAACCTGAAGGATTCGGCTGCATCCGTGAAGGTCGAGATCCAGAGCTTCTCCATCGGCTCCGACTACTACTCGCCTGACTGGCAATAGGGCAGCGCAGCTGATGGCATGGCAAGGCCAGGAAAGCTCTTGTGGCTTTCCTGGCCTTCTTCGTGCCCTATCGAGGCTCAGAGGTCGAACTTGATGCCGACACCGACAAAGGGCTTCCAGCCGCCCTTGCCCTCGTCTCCCTCATCCTGATCGTCGTCTTCATGCTCGCGCTCGAAACGGCGGGCAATGCGGTCAAGCTCCTCGTCGGAGATCTTTCCGTCGATATTGTCCTGGATGGCCTGGTCGAGCTCGTCGGGCATCTGTGGTCTCATGGTGGGCCTCCTTCGCTGTGCCTTGGTGTGACTATACCCGCCGAAGCCGACAGCAAAGGGATTGGTCCCTCCGGGCGGCTGAAGAAGGCTGAAGGAATTTCCAGCGAGCCGTAATTTCGCCGAAACAAACCACCATTATTGTTAGGGCAACGTCGATTCCAATCGGAAAGGCTCATCCATGTTCCAGCACGCAGACATCGCTTCTTCTGAGCTGCAGCTCTGCTGCGGCGAGTGGTGGCGTGCATGGACTTTGAGCATTCCGGTGTGACGACGGGCCATCCACGCATGCATAGAGAGGGCTCTCGGACACGTCCGGGAGCCCTCTTTTTGTATGTGCATGCAGTGCATCGGCATGCAGCCGGCGCAAGGCCGATGCAGATCCCTTGTCCAGTGCGTCCCTATGAAAGAAGGATTCCATCATGAGCGACAAGACCACGACCGAGACCGAGCCGTACCGCCTCTACCTGCGCGAGGACCAGATTCCGACCGCCTGGTACAACCTGCGTGCCGATATGCCGGAGCCTCCCGAGCCGATGCGCCTGCCGAATGGCAAGGTGGCGACCGTCGAGGATATCGCACCCGTCTTCGCCGATGAGCTCTGCAGGCAGGAGCTCGACGACACGACGGCCTATTTCCCCATCCCCGAGCCGGTCATGGAGATGTACAAGGTCTATCGGCCGAGCCCGCTCTGCCGTGCCTACAACCTCGAGCGTGCGCTCGATACGCCAGCCAAGATCTACTACAAGTTCGAGGGCAACAACACCTCAGGCTCCCACAAGCTGAACTCCGCCCTTGCCCAGGCATACTATGCCTATGCCCAGGGCATCACGAACATCACGACCGAGACGGGCGCTGGCCAGTGGGGAACGGCCCTTTCCGAGGCGGCAGCGCACTACGGGCTCCATCTCGATGTCTATATGGTCAAGTGCTCCTATGAGCAGAAGCCCTTCCGCCGCTCCGTGATGCAGACCTTCGGCGCCTCGATCACGCCGTCCCCGTCTGACACGACGGCGGCGGGCCGCAAGATCCTGGCAGAGGATCCCGAGTGCACGGGGTCTCTTGGCACCGCCATCTCAGAAGCTGTGGAGAAGGCGCTCAATGTCCCGGGCAACAAGGGCCGCTATCAGCTGGGATCGGTCCTGAACCAGGTCGTGCTCCATCAGTCGATCATCGGCCTCGAGTCCTATGAGGCGATGGCCGAGCTCGGCGAGTATCCCGACATCGTGATCGGCTGCTGCGGTGGCGGCTCGAACTTCGGTGGCCTCATCGCCCCCTTCATGCGCGACAAGATCAAGGGCATCCATCCCGATACCCGCTTCATCGGCGTCGAGCCGGCAAGCTGCCCTTCGCTCACACGGGGCAAGTATGCCTACGACTATGCTGACACGGGCCAGACCTGCCCGCTCTGCAAGATGTACACGCTCGGCAATGGCTTCATCCCGAGCCCTGACCATGCAGGAGGACTGCGCTACCACGGCATGAGTCCGATCGTCTCCAAGCTCAAGCATGATGGGTACATGGAGGCAGTGGCCGTGAAACAGACCGATGTCTTCGCTGCTGCCGAGCAGTTCGCGAAGCTCGAGACCATCCTGCCGGCACCGGAGAGCTCGCATGCCATCCTCCAGGCCATCCGCGAAGCCGAGAAGTGCCGCGAGACAGGCGAAGCGAAGACCATCCTCTTCGGCCTCACGGGCACCGGCTACTTCGATATGGTCGCCTACGACAAGTTCAACAAGGGCGAGCTCGAGGACCATATCCCCACGGACGAGGAGCTCGAGGCAGGCTTTGCCACGATTCCGCACATCCCGGGCATCCAGTAAGGGCAAAGGAGCGAAGAGACGGCTTTGAGTGGCGGCAGGGGCAGGATGCGCTCCTGCCGCCTTCCTGTGCCAAGCTCCGGGGAGCATTGCATGCTGGTCCCGTGTCGCAGATCAGGGGCAGATGGGTAGGTACCCACTGCAAGGCTGCAAAGAGAAAGGATGCCCACCATGAACGACGTCGAGCAGTGCATACGCGAGCGCAGGAGCACACCGCATTTCAAGAGCGATCCGGTGCCAGAAGAGCTGATCGAGCGCGTGATCGAGGCAGGGCTCTGGGCCCCCTCGGGGATGGGGAGGCAGTCGGTCCGCATCTTGGCTATCACGGACAAGGAGATCCGCGACCAGCTTGCGCAGGAGAATGCCCGCATCATGGGCGCGCCTGCAGGCATGGATCCCTTCTATGGGGCGCCGGTCGTGCTCGTCGTGCTGGCAGACAAGAAGGCAGGGACCGCTGTCTATGATGGATCTGCTGCCATCGAGAACATGCTGCTTGCTGCGACCTCGCTGGGCCTTGGCAGCCACTGGATCCACCGTGCGAAGGAGGAGTTCGAGGAGCCTGCCTGGCAGGAGCTCCTGAAGAGGGCGGGAGCCCAGGAGGATTGTGCCGGCATCGGCCATGTGGTGCTCGGCTATGCGGATGGTCACGAGAAGAAGGCGCCTGCCCGCAAGGAGGGGCGGGTCTTCTGGGTCAGGTAGCACCTTCGCCCAGCCATTGTGTCAACTCGTGGACAAGAGCGGCTGGTGCGCTTTCAGGACCAGCCGAAGTTGCGTATGCTTCTCCCCAAAGGGCCATGGAGGCCCATAGGGGAGGAGCATATTCATGGGAGACCAGAAGCATCAGGCATCTATGCTCGGAGCCGCAGCCGGAGCTGCAGGGGCGCTTGCGGGGTTCGCTGCTGCGCGTACAGCGATGCTCAAGCCATCATGCCCGAAGGGGACGCCGCTTTCTGCAGAGGGCTACAAGGCAGATGATGAGGCAGTCGAGCGCTTCCGCGAGCTGCTGAGAATCCCCACGGTCTCCCGCAGCAAGGTGGAGGAGCGCGACGACGCGGTCTTCGCACAGTGGATACCTGCGCTCGAGCGGCTCTATCCGAAGGTCTTTGAGGTCGCAGAGCTCCATCGGATCGACGACTTCGGGATCCTTCTGCGCTGGCCTGGCAAGGACCCCTCGCTCGACCCGATCTTGATGATGGGGCACCAGGATGTCGTGCCCACGGACGGCCAGGCATGGGACTATGATCCCTTCGCAGCAGAGATCCACGCAGGCGAGATCTGGGGCCGGGGCACGCTCGACACGAAGTGCGTCGTCTGTGGCTTCTTCGAGGCAGCATCCTATCTGATCGGGAAAGGCTATGTGCCGCCCCGCGATGTGTGGTACTTCTCATCCGATGGGGAAGAGATCAATGCACCAACCGCCCGCCATGGGGCTGAGTGGCTGAAGAGCCACGGCGTGCACCCTTACATGGTGCTCGACGAGGGAGGGGCTGTCGCTGGAGGGGCAGGGCTCGGCGTCTCGGTCCCTGTCGCTATGGTGGGCGTCTCCGAGAAGGGGCATGTCGACTTCACGGTCAGGGCCTCGTCCGATGGCGGCCACGCATCGACCCCTGCGGCAAATGATGCAGCGAACCTCCTCTGCAGGATATTGGTGCGCATCACGGAGAATCCTCCCAAGCCGCATCTCACGCCAGTCGTGGAGGAGACCCTGCGGGAGCTCGGCGCTTGGGCGGGCGCGCCCTATAACGGGATCTTCGCGAACTTCTGGGCGACCCGGCCGCTCGTGGAGAAGCTCATGGCAGGAAATCCCGAGACCGGCGCCATGCTGAGGACGACCTATGCCCTGACCCAGCTCAAGGGCTCGAGCACCCACAATGTGCTGCCCACGGTCGCCGAGGCAAACCTGAATGTCCGGGTGGCACCCTTCGAGACCATCGAGGATGCGCTCGAGCGGGCACGGGGCCTGGCAGCAGCGGAATGCATGGCATCCGGCATCTCGCCTGACCATGCAGAGGTCCTGATCGACGAGGAGAGCCCCTACGGGGAGCCGGCACCGATCAGCCCCTATGCGGACGATCCGGCCTTCGACTATATCCACCGCTGTGTCACAGGCATCTATCCCGAAGCGGGCTTCGCGCCCTACGTGCAGAACTCGTCCTCCGATTCGCTCCAGTTCAATGCGATCTGCAAGCGGGTCTACCGGTTCTGTGGCTTCTATTACTCCGAGGAGGCGCGCAAGCTGATCCACGGGGCGAACGAGCGCATCGGCGTCGATGTCTTCAAGCGGGGGCTCGGATTCTATGTCGCCTTCCTGGAGCATCTGGGAGAGCTTGCAGGGTAGTTCGGGAGCAAGGGGGCACTGCCATGGCAGGAAGGGATGCACACAGGAAGGTTGCTAGGCTCGATGTGAAGACCATCGCCTTTGCGAGCCTGCCCTTCATGGGGATGATCAGCTTCTGGCAGGTGTTCGACGGGATCGTGCCGAAGATGCTCACGGGCACCTTCGGGCTCTCGAATGCCGTCACGGGATTCGTGATGGCAATAGACAACATCTTCGGGCTCTTCCTCCTGCCCCTCTTCGGGATCCTCTCCGATAGGTGCACAAGCAGGCTGGGGAGGCGGACGCCCTTCATCTTGGTGGGCTCTGCTGTGGCCTGCGTGGGCGTCCCGCTGATTGCCATTGCGAACAATGTGGGGAGCCTTGCCTTTCTGATCTTCGCGATCATCCTCACGCTCGTCGCGATCTGCGCTTACCGGACCATGACCGTGGCAATCGTGGCAGACATCACGCCCCGGCCCCTGCGCACGAAGGCCGACTCGATCAAGAAGCTTGTGGGATACGCCGGCACCGGCGTCATGCTCGTTGCGATATCGGCGATGGTGGCAAAGACGGAGCATCCAGACTATCTGCCGCTCTTCCTTCTGCAGGCAGCGATGATCCTCGTCTCGGCTGTGCTCTTCCGGATCTTCGTCCCTGAGCCGCATCTGGTCGAGCGCATGCACGAGGAGAGCCTCGCCATGGGCATCAAGGAGGACGAGGTCGACCTCGACGATTCCCCTGAGGCAGGAGGGAAGGAGCAGGTGCAAGACCCCGAAGTCAGGCGCTCCCTCATCCTGCTTCTGGCCACGACCTTCTTCTACTACATGTCATATAACGCAATGACAACAAACATAAGCAGGTATGCCGATGCGTTCTATGGGATGGCTGGCGGCTCCTATGCCATCATCAACATCATGACCATCGCAGGAGCGCTTGCGACCTATGTGCCGATCGCGAACCTGTCGCTTCGGATCGGACGCAAGAAGGTAGGGCTCATCACGGGCGGGATCATGGCGATATGTCCGGCAGTCTTCTGGCTTGTGCCGGATTTCCATCCCTTCTTCTACGTCCTCTTCCTCCTCATGGGGGCAGGGCTTGGCGGGGTCGATCTCTGCGTCTTCAACATGATCCTGGAGCTCTGCTCCGCACGCTCGGTTGGCCGCTATTCTGGCTACTACTACACGGTATCCATGGCAGCGCAGGTGGTGACGCCCATCCTCTCTGGCTTTGTTATGGATGTGGCGCCACGCTTCCTCTTTGCCTATATCACCCTCATGGGCCTTTTCATGGTGGCAGCACTGGGAATGGCAAAGCACGGGGACACGATGCTGCTCGACGAGGTGGCGCAGCATGAAGAGGAGCAGGGAGCGTGAGGCATCACTGCTGGGGAGGCAGGATCTGATCTGCGAGGTGCTCCTCTCCCCAGGAGCAGAGGGCATCGACGATCGGAGCCAAGGTCCTGCCATAGCTGGTCAGGGAATACTCGGTCTTGGGCGGCACGACCGGATAGACCTCACGGTGCACGAAGCCATCTGCCTCGAGCTCGCGGAGCTGCTGGCTCAGCATCTTGGGGGTTGCTTGGGGAATGTGGCGCTGGAGCTGGCTGTAGCGCAGGGTGCCTTCACGGGTCAGGTGATAGAGGATGATGGTCTTGTATTTGCCGCCAATCTTGCTCATGGTGGCCTCGACTGGGCAGTGGTAGACCGACAGCCCTTCATCGTTTCTTGCAATGGTCATTTGTGCTCCTTGCTATCATTTTCGATAGTATTGCACTAATAGGTACAGTCTTCTGAGGAAGATGGATTTCGGCTAAGCTGATTCCAGCATCTACGACGAGAGCAAGGAGCACATCATGCAGGCACGTTTCATCCACCGCTGCACCCATGTCCTGGACCGCGAAGCCACGATCGCCTTCTACGAGAAGGCATTGGGATTCCATGTGGTGAGGCAGTCAGGCCCCGCCGATGGGTCCTGGACCAATACTTTCATGGAGAACGACGCATCGCCCTTCCAGCTGGAGCTCACCTGGAACCGGGGACGCACCGAGCCCTATGAGAATGGTGGCAGGGACACCCATATCGCATTTGCAGTCGATGACTTCGAGGCCTACCACAAGCTCCATCAGGAGATGGGCTGCATCGAGAAGGAGAATCCCGCCATGGGCCTCTACTTCATCACCGACCCGGATGGCCAGAGGATCGAGATCCTGCCGGAGTAGGCGAAGAGATCCAGCCTTGTGCTGCTGCGGATGATGCATGCGGCATAGCATCGGGGCTGTTGGCCATCAAGGCATCGGGCAGGCTCCGCTGCCTGGTTGCATGGCCTGAAGAGGATGAACGGGAGATGTGGCTGTCCAGCAGTGACTGGGCAGCCGCATCTCTATCTTTATGGGGCAGCGCTGTGCAGAAAAGGCCAGCCTCATCGTTCTCAGGTGATGGCGGGATGGCAGGCCGCAAGCGAAAGAATCCTCATCACAGCGTGTAGCGGTGCACAAGGGCTGGCGGGATCCCTCCGCGCGAGTCATCGTCTGCCCGGTTCAGCCAGGAGGGGTGAGGCAGTCTTTGGGGAACATGCGCACCATGGAGCAATGCGGATCCATCTCCCATGCCTCGAGCGGCGTGGCATCAGATAGGGATGTGCAGCCTTTGAACATTTGGTCAGTGATCGCGACCTGGGAGACGTCCCACCTGGGGAGGGGGGCCAGGTCGGAAAGGGACGCGCAGTCTTCGAATATCCATCTCATATTGTTCACATGGGAGGTGCCCCACGAGGAGAGGGGCGTGAGGTCTGCAAGGGATGTGCAGCCTTTGAACAGGGCTGCGGAAGATTGCAGCTCGGAAAGGTCCCACGAGGAGAGGGGCGTGAGGTCTGCAAGCGAGGTGCAGCCGTAGAACATCCATTCCATATCGCCCACCTGGGAGGTGTTCCAGGATGAGATCGGCGAAAGGTCTTTGAGGGACGTGCAGCCCGAGAACAGCGATCTCATGTTGTTCACATGGGACGTGTCCCACGAGGAGAGGGACGAGAAGTCTGCAAGCGACCAGCAGCTGCTGAACAGGTTTTCCATGTTATCCACGCAGGAGGTATCCCAGGACGAGATCGGTGCAAGGTCCGCAAGCGACCAGCAGCCATCGGACAGGCCCCTCATATCCTCCACGTAGGAGGTGTCCCACGAGGAGAGGGGCGTGAGATCGGTGAGGGACCTGCACTCCCAGAACAGGCTGTTCATGCTTTCCACACAGGAAGTGTCCCACGAGGCGAGGGACGAGATGTCGGCGAGGGACGTGCATCCCAGAAACAGGTAGGACATGTCATACACCTGGGAGGTGTCCCAGGAGGAAAGCGATGAGATGTCTTCGAGCGACGCGCACCTGCTGAACAGGTCACTCATGCTCTCGACCTGGGAGGTGTCCTAGGTTGATAGGCTGGAGATGTCTGTGAGGGAGGGGCAATCCTGGAACATTCCGTTCATGCATACGGTCTCGGAGACATCGAGGTTCGCTGCGTCAATCGAGGTGATGTTCATCTCAGCGAAGAGATGGGTGGCGTCTTTTGGTGCCTTCACGCCCTGAGCGATAACAAGATGGACGATCTTGGAGCGCAAGGACTGAGACATGGTCAGCAGGGGACTCCATAGGGTCCCCGGTCCTCCATCTGCTGTGGAGATGGTGAAGGTGCCCTCATCGTCGAGCGTCCAGATGCAGTCAGCTTCGAGGCGGCCCGATCTGACCGTCTTCTGTCTCATGATCCTCTTGCATGTGGTGCCCCTTCCTAGAGGACTGCAGCAGGCCATGCTGCTGAGGAAGCCGTATTCTAGGATGAAGGAAGATCTGGCCCTGGAGACCATGATGCAAACGGGTCTCCTGTGCTGGCAAACGGCATCCGTCCATCTTATTTCCATTCCTGCGATACATATCCTGCATCTGCCAGAGCCTGTTTGAGAAAGCATGGTCTGTACAGGATGCAGGACGGCAGCCATTGACGCCGCTATCCGTACCGGGGATGATGT
>OMTG01000163.1 GCA_900313905.1 uncultured Actinomycetes bacterium
TCCCACCAGCATCAGGGGAATGGCCGGACAGCCGCCAGCGCCTTGAGGGCCTTGACCGGGGCTGCGCTCACCCCAGGGTCTTAAGACAAGCGGGATGGCAGCCCGGCATGCCGGTGCTGCCATCCCGTCTTCTATCATCTGCTACGGCCGAGATTGCTTCTCTTTACAGATCCTCGCCGTTGGATGCTATGACCTTGCGGTACCAGTCGAAGGACTTCTTGGGGGTCCTCTTGAGGGTACCCGTGCCCGCGTCGTCCATATCAACGTAGATGAAGCCGTAGCGCTTCTTCATCTCTCCCGTGCCGGATGATACGACATCGATGCAGCCCCAGGGCGTATATCCCATGAGGTCGACGCCGTCAATCTCTATCGCATCCTTCATCGCCTGGATGTGCTTGCGGAAGTAGTCGATGCGGTAGTCATCCTGGATCGAGCCATCCTCCTCCACGCGGTCGACGGCACCGAGCCCGTTCTCGACCACGAACAGCGGCATGTGGTAGCGCTCATAGAGCTTGCAGAGCGAGATGCGGAGCCCCATGGGGTCGATTGCCCATCCCCACTCGCTCGTCTGGAGGTAGGGATTCCGGTAGGCACGGGTCTGGTTGCCCTCCGCGACCTCGGCATTCTTGTCGGTGGTGGACACGGTGCTCATGTAGTACGAGAAGCCGATGTAGTCGACGGTCCCCTTTCGCAGGAGCTCGTCGTCGCCCGGCTCCTTCTTGATGGTGACGCCCAGGCGGTCAAAGAGCTTCAGCTGATACTCCGGATAGTAGCCGCGGCACTGCACATCCAGATAGAACTCGCGTGCCCTGTTGTCGGCAACAGACTGGTACACATCCTCCGGCTTGCACGTCATCGGGTACGAGGGGATGTAGCAGCACATCATCCCGATCTTGAAATCGGGGTTGATCTGGTGCCCCAGGATGACGGCCTTCGCGCTTGCCACAAAGACGTGGTGATCGGCCTGATAGCGTGTCTGCGGACCGTTGTCGTGGATGCCGAGCTGGGTCCAGGACCGGAGAATGTTGATCTCATTGAATGTCATCCAGTACCTGACCTTGTCGCGATACCGCCGGAACAGCGTCTCGCAGAAGAAGAGGTAGTGGTCCACGAGGCTGCGGCTTGCCCAGCCATCGCAGGTGTCCGCAAGATACATGGGGACATCGAAGTGGTTGAGGGTGATCACCGGCTCAATCCCATGGGCGAGGAGCTCATCTATTACGGCATCATAGAATGCCAGGCCCTCCTCATTGACCTGATCGAGCCCGTTGGGGCAGACCCTCAACCAGGAGATCGACATCCTGAAGCACTTGAACCCCATCTTCGCGAAGAGGGCGATGTCCTCCTTGTAGTGATGGTAGAAGTCGGTGGCACGGTGGCTCGGATAGTAGCGGTCGGGGTCGATATAGCCTTTCGCCCCTTCGGGAAGGGGATCCTCCTCCTGCCGCGTAGGTGGTGCCATCGGAGCCGAGCTTTCGCCCCTTCGGGAAGGGGATCCTCGCGCGAGACCGTGCCGATGCTGCCGTCCGGCATCTGGTAGGTCACCATGCGGGGCTTCTTGTAGCCTCCGACCTCGATCGCGTCGATGGTGGCAGGGGTCCTGCCGCCCTCGTCGTAGCCGCCCTCATACTGGTTTGCGGCAGTGGCGCCGCCCCACAGGAAGTTCTTCGGAAATGCCATGGGATTCATGTCCTCTCTCAGTCATCAAATGAACAGCCAGCCATACGTCTGGACAAGGGCAGGAGCCGTCACGCTGCCTCGGCTCCTGCCCCTATCGAATATTCGCGCCAGCAGAAGGAGGCCTTCCCTACTCGCCCATCTCCGCGGCCATCTCGTCCGAGTAGCCGAAGAGAAGCGTGCCTACGAAGGCGATCACGAATGCCAGGACCATTGCCACGACGAATGCCACGAAGCCTTCGCCGATGAAGAGCGGGAAGCTCAGGATTCCGACGGGGCCTCCGCCCAGGGCTGCAGAGTTGGCAGCTCCGCAGATGGCGCCGCAGATAGCCGAAGCGACGGTCGCGATGTAGAAGGGCCTCTTGTACTTGAGGGTCACGCCGTACACGGCAGGCTCGGAGATGGAGAAGATGGCGGTGAAGCAGGCAGAGAGCGAGAGCTCCTTGAGATCGGCCTTCTTGGTCTTGAGCGCGACTCCCAGGCAGGCACCAGCCTGTGCCCACTTGGAGGGCCCGATGATGGCGGCGATGGTGTTCCTGCCATAGAGAGCCAGGTTCACCTGGTTCAGCGGGACGATGCCCCAGTGCAGGCCGAAGATAACGAGGATCTGCCAGGCGCCGCCCAGGATGAAGCCAGTCAGGATCGAGCTCGCATCATGCAGCCACGTATAGGCATTGCCGATGCCAGACTCGAGCACGCTGAAGATAGGGCCGAACACGAGGAACATGAGGGGGACGGTGACGAGGAGCTCGATGAGGGGCGTGAGGATGTTGCGTGCCACCGGATGGATGAACTTGTTGCAGAAGCGCTCGACCCAGCTCAGGAAGTAGATCGTGACGAGGGTCGGGATGATGGCCGAGCCATATCCGCCTCCCGGCATCACGATCCTGCAACCCAGGAAGTACAGGCCGGCATCGCTCGTGGCAGCCGTGTAGACGGAGGTGCTGACCATCGTGAGCGCGACCGCAACGGCGATGTAGGGGTTGCACTTGAAGCGCTTCGCTGCCGGATAGGCAAGATAGACCGGCATGAAGCTGAATACCGCGGTGTAGATCGCATAGAACACCTTGTAGGTGCCACTGTCCTGCGTGAACAGGCCTGCCTGCGTGCAGATCATGAGGCACGCAAGGATCATGCCGGAGCCGATGAGGGCAGGGAGCATGGGGGTGATGGTGTGGGTGATGAGGTCGATCAGCACATCGAGGGCCTTGCCCTTGACCTTGAGGCTGTCCTTGTCCACCGGCTTGTCGGCATCTTCCCCATCGTCGTCCACAGAGCCGCCATCGATGCCGGTGATCTTCACCGCCTCGTCGTAGACCTTCGCGACCTCGTTGCCGATGACGACCTGGAACTGGCCGCCGTTCCTGATGACGGTGATGACGCCCTTGGTTGCCTTCACCTTCGCCTCGTCCGCCTTCCCCTCATCCTTGAGCTTGAAGCGGAGCCTCGTCGCGCAGTGGGTGAGCGATGCGATGTTCTCCTTCCCTCCCACATTCTCTACGATCTCGTGTGCCAACGCGCCGTAGTCCATCTGTGCCCTCCTTGCCTGTCGCTGCCATGTGGTAGTGCAATGCCTATTCGCTTGCATTGCTTTTGTTACCTCTAATTTATGGGCAGACGCCGATAGCGGAAAGCGCATCCGGAAATGCCTGAAGTATCATTTGGTAAGCTATCATTCTGGATAAGAAAAGCTCTGGGAAGAGGGGTAGCCAACCATGAGGGAAGACGAGCTCGACACCATGCTCTTCACGCTTACGGAGAAGGAGAAGCGCTATCTCGCATCTGACAACCCGGTCCTCGAGCGCTATGCAGGCACCCCCACGAAGATGGTGAACGGCAGGCGCGCCATGTGCTTCGAGCTCGACCATCTCGACGTGGAGGGGCTGCGCCTGCGTCGCGACTCGCGGTTCATCGGGCTTCCTGCCTACACCTATTCGAGCATCAACCTGAACTACATCTACTCGGGCCAGTGCACCTACGAGATAGATGGCCAGGAGCAGGTCCTCGAGCGCGGCGATGTCTGCATCTTCGACCGCGGCGTCGCACGATCGAAGATGCCCCTTGGCATGGACGATATCGTGATTAACATCAACCTGAGCGACCAGCTGTTCCGCCGCTGCATACCCGATGTCAGGACGCAGAGCCCCGCCTCGGCCTTCCTGCTCAGCCGCATATCAGAGGATTCCGACCATAGCGGCTACATCATCTTCAGGACCCGCGGCAATGAGCGCATCGAATCCCTGTTCCAGCAGCTGCTCCTCGTGTTCTATGAGGGCAGCGCCTACTACCTTCAGCTCGCCCAGGCCTATCTCACAGTCATAATCCCCCAGCTCCTGCTGCTCTACCAGGAGGGAAGGGACACGAGCTCGATCCGCCTCGCTGACAAGGAAGGCAACCGGATGCTCGAGATCATTGCCTATATCGAAAGCCACTGCGAGAGCTGCACGCTCGGGGATGTAGCGAAGGAATTCGGCTACCACGAGAAGTACCTGTGTGCCTATATCCGCAAGCATGGCGGAACGAGCTTCTCGGAGATCAGGCGGGACTGCAGGCTCAGGAAGGCAAGCTGGTATCTCAGGAACACCGACTGGCATATCGAGGACGTGCTGGGCATGGTGGGATATGGGAACAGGAGCCAGTTCTATCGGGACTTCCGCCATGCCTTCTCCATGCTCCCCAACGAGTACCGGCACCAGAAGGGCAAGATGGACGAGCTGCCCTAGAGATTGATGATGAAGGCCCTTCGAGGCAAGAGATGCCATAGCGCATGCAGCCGGATGCCGCAGTGACGCTGATTCTAGACTCTCCTTGGAGGCCATCTCTCCAAGGATATCCCTCCCATTCTGGCGCCCGAAGGCGACACCTGCTGCGAATCATGCCATTAAGACTGTCAGATCAAGCAGAACAACCATCCGACCATAGGTGGTACAGCAGACACCAGAGAATCCGTATTCAAGTCTATGCCAGCAAGCTCGAATAGCATTTCTGCTGTCAGATACAGTGCCTCATTTTGATACCGATAGCAAAAAGCAGCCCAGAGATGATGCCTCTGGGCTGCTTCCTTCTGGCAGGTATCTATGACCGCCAAGCCGTTTCGGTCACGGACAACCATCCCATTCGGGCAGACATCACGCAGAGGAAGCATGACTGGCCGGCATGAACCTGGTGACCGCCTTAGTCACGGGGCACCCCATCACGCTCCAGCGTCTGGGAGAGAGTAGGTGGACCTGTTCCTCTTGTAGAGCCCGCGACGGATGCCAAACGTGAGGCCCTTCTGCAGATACTCGCGGGCAGCTGCCGTGAGCCTCGAGAACTCGAGCTCATGCAGCACGCCTCTCACCAGATCCTCCTGCTCGCTCGGACCGTTGCTCTCGATGAACTCCAGTGCCGCGGCGGCAATCTCCTCCAGCGGGAGCTCATCGAACGAGCGCCGGTCATCCTCCCCTTGCGGCACACGATAGACAACGTAGGACTTGGGATCCTGTCCGCGAAGCCACACAATCGTGCGGCCAGCCTGGGTGACGCGCCTGCTGTGCGCTGCCTTGATGGCCTCCTCGCACTTCGTCCGTATCCTGCTGCCCATCCGCACACCGTAATGCTTTGCGATGCGCTTATAGAGGAGCCCCTCTTCAATCGGTGCCTCAGCCTCCAGAATCGCCTCGACGACTGCAGCCACCTCAGATATATCGAGCGCGAGAAAGTCCGTATCTGGAGCTGGTGCCTCCAGCTGGGCGAGCTTATAGGGACGGCATCGGCCGCAAGGCTCTGCAGCATCTGCGGATTCTGGAATGACAGCAGATGCATCCTCATCAGCCCCACCAATCCCCGATTCCTCGGGAGCGAGAACCACAAGGCTGGGCTCGCCGTATCCCGCTGCAGCGACCTTGGGAAGCTCCTCTTCTGCTGGCACAGATGCCAGCTCCGCCTCTGCGGAAACGGGCACAGGTTCGGTTGCCAGTTCCCTCTTGGGCTCATCCACCATGGGACGAGAGGCTGGCTCGGGTGCCGGTGGCATGGGCTCGGCTGCCGACTCCCGCTCAGGCTTGGGCTCGACTATCGATTCGGGCTCAGCCTTGGGCTCGCTCTTCGGTTCTGCGGGGACAGATGCCACTGCAGGAACGTCTGTTGGCAGAGACGCGGAAACAGGCTCGTTCTTTTGCGCAGCCGAAATAGAGCCGGGCGCAGGGACAGGCTCGCCCTTCGCGGCCAGCGCCTCCTCCAGGAAGCAGCGCACTGCATCCACGACAGCATCCGGATCTTCCCACCAGTCGATGGCCCAGACGCGGGTGATGTTCCAGCCGAGTCCTTCAAGAAGCTTGGGCTGAGCAATCTCGCGGTCCCTGGTGGTTCCAGCCATGCGGTAGGAGCGGCCATCAAGCAGAATGCCCGCAAGATACCGCCCGTCATCTGCTGGATCGACCACCGCGACATCCACGCGGTAGGCGCTCCTCCCCACATTGGTCCTGGTGCGATAGCCCAACGCCGCAAGACGCTCGCAGAGCTCATGCGCGATGGGATCGTCCGCCTCGGACACCTGCATATCCACCATGCTGACCGTACCGAAGCTTCCGCGCTGTGCGTACTCCAGAAACGCCCTGAGCGATGCAGGACCAGATGACGAGGTCCTGTTGAGATCGATATCGGCAGGATCGATGGACGAGAAGACCACCATGTCCTGCCGCGCACGGGTGACAGCGACATTGAGCCGGCGCCAGCCGCCCTCGCGATTGATGGGGCCGAAGTTCATGCTCATGCGGCCATTGGCATCGGGCGCATAGGTGATCGAGAAGAGGATGACATCACGCTCGTCGCCCTGGACATTCTCGAGATTCTTGATGAATACCGGCTCATTGCCGGTGTGGGCCCAGGCATCGAGCGATGGGTCTGCGGTGCATGCCTGCTGGAAAAGGTCCTCGATGAGGGTCTGCTGGGGGACGTTGAACGTGACCACGCCGATGCTCTGTCCCGAAAGCTCAGCATCCTTGTAGCGACGGACAATCTCCGCGACGATGGCCTCTGCCTCGGCACGGTTGACCCGGGCGCCACCGCGCTCGAAGATGCCCTCCACCTTCCTGAACACGACGTGGCTCGTACGGTCATCCGCAGAGGGGAAGGTATACATGCGGCTCTCATAGAACCTCTTGTTGGAGAAGGCGATCAGGCTTTCATGCCGGCTGCGATAATGCCAGCGGAGGTACGTCTGGGGCATATTGAGTGCAAGGCAGTCCTCCAGGACGGATTCGAGGTCGGAGACCTCCTCATAGTCTTCGTCCTCTATCTTGCCCTGGAAGAAGCTGGTCGGTGGCATCTGCTTGGGGTCGCCCACAATAACGACTTCCTTGGCGCGGCTGAGTGCTCCGACCGCCTTGCAGGTCTGGAGCTGGGAAGCCTCATCGAAGACGATGAGGTCGAACTGTCCCGAGCCAGGCTCCAGATACTGCGCGACCGAAAGCGGGCTCATGAGCAGGCAAGGGCACAGCGAGAACACGAGATCGCCGCATTCCGAGAAGACCGAGCGCACCGTGACATTGCGGCCACGGCTTCGGAGCGCCCGCTGCAGGCGCACGGCCTGTGGCGTAGTGCCGTCTTTTCCAGAGAGGTCGGGCGTGCGCGCCGCTATCTCGTAATAGATCTCCTTGCGTGCCAGTTCACGGAGCTGGGAATCAGCACGGGAGTACTGGCGGACAACCTCCGAGAAGCGCGATCCGGTGAATGCATTCATGCCCGGCACAGAGTCGAGGCTCGCCATTGCCATGGTGCGGTAGACACCGCATTCGAACGAATCGAGCGTATCGTCTTCGACCGCATGATTGTCCAGGTAGTCGACGAGCTCCGTGAGTCCGAGCGACCGGGCCTGGCTGCGCGTGACATTCCAGCCCATCCATTGCCGGAGCCCATCCAAGCTGCCAGATACCGACTCGCATGCTGCGAGCTGGCTGGCAATCCACCCGCAATCCTCACCCACAGATGCAAATGGCCCGAGCTGCGCCTCGACCTTGGCACGCACGTCACGCTCTGCTGCAAGGGCTTCCAGATAGGATGCGCTCTGGCCGGGCACGCCAGCGGTGCCGGCCGCACGGGCGGCGAGCCCACGCGAGAGCGTGCCTGAGTCAAGCTGGTCGCGCACCTCGCCCAGACGGATGCTGAGCGCCTCCCAGTCCACCGAATCATCCGCATGCATGAAGTCGGCAAGATAGGGAAGCAGACGATCCAGCAGCTTCGCAAGATCGGCAGATGCCGCGTTCCATCCCTCGAGCTCATCCAGGAACTCGGCCACGCCGTCCTTGCCCACAGGTTCGCGCGAGCTGAGCGAGAGCTCAGACAGCACTGACGAGACGGCTTTGCCACGGCGCAGCAATCCCTTGGAGTTGGCCTCTACCCAGCTTGCACGGATTGCTGCAGGATCGAGCGAGAAGAACGAGTCGGTGCGCCTGAGGGAAATGCTGGAGCGCAGTTCCTCGAGCTTGCCGTGATTGCGCATAAGGATCGAGAGATCATCCAGAAGCATCTGCAGGCTGGGGGCTCCGGCCCAGCCGCTGGGGAGCGCATCCACCTGAGCAATGGATTGCAGGGCCGAGGCAAGCGTCTCGTAGTCATCCTTCGTGGATGGTGCCTGGCCACCGAGCATCGTCGCGACCTGTCTAGCCTCGGAGTCGAGCGAGCGCAGCGCATCGGCATAGGCTGCAAGCAGCGCAGGAAGCTCCTCCCGCATGCCTTGGGAGTATTCGGTCCCCCGAACAGGCGCAAGCGGATTGCCGGCACAGGGCGCAAACTCCCTGCCCTGTGCAAGCAGGCGCTCTGCGGCGTTGATCCTCGCAGCAAAGTCCTCCTGCCCCTCGATGGATTCCGTGAATTCCCGGCTCACATGCATGGGCCGCGCTTTGCGTGCAAGCTCCTCATAGTGGCAGATCTGCTCACGCAGGGTGAAGCCGGCGCTGTTGACCTGCTCGAGCCCCTGCGCATAGGTATCCAGGCGCTGCCGGAGAGCACGGACCTCGGCGGCCTTGCTAGCATAGGACGCAGGCTGCTCAGCCCGGCCAATCTCGGTCGCCATCTTTATCTGCTCGAAGACGTGGTTCTTGGTTGCCTTGGTCGAGTGGACCTCTAGGCAGAATGGCTCGAGGCCGAGTCCTGCGAGGCGATGCTCCACGACCTCCAAGGCCGCCATCTTCTCTGCCACAAACAGCACCCGTTTGCCACGCGCCAGCGCATTGGCGATGAGCAGCGTGATTGTCTGCGACTTGCCCGTACCCGGAGGCCCGTGCAGGACAAAGCTCTGCCCATCCACAGCCGCCTTCTTGATAGCGAGCATCTGGGAGGCATCAGCCTCTGCAGGGAGCAGCAATGTGGAGGGGTCGACCTTCTCGTCTGGATCGATAGCCTCTGGTGTCCAGGTGAGATGCCCTTCCATCATGGAGTTGACGATCTTGCTCTTGCGCAGGTCATCTTCCCTGTTGCGGATATCATTCCACATAACGAACTGGGAGAACGAGAAGAGTCCAACCATGCCGTTCTCGAGGACCTCCCAGCCTTTCTGGTCCATGATCTTGCTGAGGACCGTGTTGAGGACGAGACGCGTGTCCACGCCGGCATCGTCAGTGGGCAGAGGGTCGAGCCCATTGATCGAGATGCCGAAGTCCTGCCTCAGCATCTCGAGGAGTGAGATGTTTATCTGGGGATCCTCGTCGCGCAGGCGCATGACGTAGCCGGCCTTGGCTGACTTCCGGACGAGATCGACCGGGAACAGCATGATGGGTGCCAGACGAACCTTGCCTCCACGTTTCTCATCCACCCATTTGAGTGTGCCCAAGGAGAGGAACAGCGTGTTGGATCCCGTCTCCTCCATGGAGGAGCGGGACGAGCGGTACAGGTTGGTGAGATTCTTCTGCAAGGCCGCTTCGGTGAATGCGGTGCGCAGGCGACCCTCATGGAGCTCGTTGCGCAGCAGCTGCTTTCCTGACTCGGATAGATCGATGATATTCGAGGCGGCATCGTCCAAGTTAGGGAATTCATTGGGCTTCGGGGCGATCACGATATCGTTGTCCAGCGCGAGGAAGTCCTCCAGCTCATCGATGGAGGAGATCAGAAGCGGCATTACACGTGGGCCGGGCCTCATGTTGAGGAGGTTGTTGTGCATCGAGAGATCGAGCAGGCTGCGCTCCCAGGTCTGCTTGCGGGTACGCCCGTCCTCCTCCACATTGAGCACAGCGGTCGAGGTCTTGCTGCCGTCAGGCGCGACAGCCTTGCCGAGGTCGGTCTTGGGCGCCTCAACATGCCATCCGCCATCGCCCATGACGCGAACGGGAAGAGGGATGATCTGGCTGTAGCGCGCACGGCGGATGTCGACTGCGCACTGGAAAGTTGCAGGATCAACCATGGATCGGGCAGAGAGCTCGGCATCCTCGAACGTGGCCTTGGAGCCCTCCGCGATCATGGTGGCCTGCACTACCGTGAGCTGGCTGACGCCCTTCTGGAAGCGCTTGGACACCGCAGTGGCATCTTCCTCCACTGTCTCTGCGAAAGTCGCCTCCTCTAGCCATACGCCCGCAAAGGCATGCCCCTTCATAAGGACGATGATCGGTCGCAGGTCGACAGCTTCGAGGCATGAGGCAAAAAGGCACGAGAAGTCGAGGCAGGTCGCCATATGCTGGCTGAGCACAGCATCAGCCATGCGGATGCGCTGGCCCGCGCTAAAGCTTGCAGGTGCGCCTACATATACAATGCCCTGCTCCTGCAGGGAGCGGAACAATGCCGCAGCCTGCATGCGCACCCTGTCGGCATTGCCCGACTGGTAGCCATCGAATGATGGATCTCCCGTCCAGCCTTTCAGGATCTCTGACGCCCTCACGATAACGGGCGCAAGCGCAGGATGGTTGGGCGTCACGAATGCCGCCAAGGTCTCGGGGGTTCCAAGCCACTGGTCGAACGCAAAGAAGACGATTTCGCAGTTCGCGGAGGCAAGCGTCTCTCCCCCAGCAATGACCTCGATCCGCACATTGTCGACCATGCGCTCTGTGAGCTGGAGCAGACGCTTGGAGTCCACCGTCACGCTCGCGCAGTCAATCTCGACGCTGGTGTGGGCTGGAACGGATGGAAGCTCGAAGTCCTGATCAGTCAGCAGGTCAGTTGCCGAATCGACCCGTACCAGCACATTGGAAAGCTCGGCATCCGTGTCGTTCGTGATGCACAGGCTTCGCATGGGTCGCTGCAGCGCCTGGATGTTCGAATAGTTGAAGATCGGCAGGACATCTGCCGAAACAGAGATACCGGAAGCCATTGCCACCCCTCGGTCGTACATGGATGTCTTCGATTCTACGGCCACACTGCCGAGATTGCCTCGACAACGGGCCTTTTACGGGAACGGTCCTGCCTCCCTGGGGCAAGCAGGCTAGTCGCCAGCCGAATCCTGTGGCTTCAGCTCCGTCTTCCCATGCCTCATCAGGCGGATTCCGAGATAGACGAGACCACAGCCGAGAACAAGGCAGACGAGGTTGAATGAGATCTCATAGCCATCCAGCACGCCGCCGAGCATGCCAAGGAGGAAGAAGATGCCGAACACTATGGCAAGGACACCGAGGATCTTCCAGAGGATTACCGAGAGGCTCTTTCTTTTCTGCCCAGATCCAGCTTGAGCAGGCACGCCGGGATGCTCTTGCTCTGTCCGGGAGACAGGAGTTCGATCGCAAGCTTCCTCCGCTTCTTCGCCATCATCCTGGCCGCCGTGCGCATGCGAGCCGAAGAATGGCGAGCGGTGCTGCTTCTTTTCATCGTGATAGAGCTGCTTCGTCTCATCGCGCACCTGCTTTGCTGCTTCAAGCCGCTCCGTATCATTGACCGCTCTCTCAAGCTCAGCCTCTGCAGCCGACACGGCAGCGTCCTTCTCCGCCTCTGCCACCTTAGCCTTCAATGCCTCGATCTTGGGCGGGATATCCTTGCTCAGCCCCTGGTACAGGTTGATGCAGCCAGGAACCTGTGCAGCCAGCGACCTCGCCTGCTCCTCCAGGTCGGGATTCAGGTCTGCCACCTGGCCTCCTTGAGGACTTTCGACGGACACATAGAGATGGCGCTCGTCGTGGACGACCTCCTTGGACTTCACCTTCTTCCGGCCGCCAATGATCGCGCCTGGGACGCCTGCAATGGCTGCACCGACAACAGCGCCGCCAATGCTGGCTCCTCCGCCAGACACATTGGTCGTGGCATACTTGCTTCCGCTGGTGAAGACGGTGACACGCAGACCGTGCTCGAGCTTGTATGTGGTGCCGTCGACTTCGAGACGGTCGTGATACAGGCTAACGCCACCCACCTTTGCGACCCGTCCATGAAGGTCGTTTTCCAGCTTTGCCATCTGGCTATTGAGGGAGGCAATGGTCTTCTTCTGCGATTTCTTGGCTTCTTTCAGGGCGTCCTTGCGCTGTGAGACAACAGCCTCATGCTCGCTCTTGATCTGGTCATACTCCATCTTCGCATGCTGATATGCGTCTTTCGTTTCATCGACGCTTGCTTCGCCCATGCTGTTGGCCCCCATACATCTCGAAATGACTTCGATGGACTTCCAATGCCATCTGGAATCCGTCTTACAGAAACAGAGCCATTGTAGTCCGTGCACCAGCGTGAGCGAAAACGGCCAGGCCAATGCGCTGCTCCCGGAAAGACACGCAGCACCCAGCCAGCCATTGACCGATGCATGCGGACCAAGGGAGCGGCCAAGAGGCGATGCCGCAGGGCCGCGCATTTCCATCAGGCATATAAAGCTTTGAATCTCCGCTCTCCCCCTGAAGAAGGATTGCGGCAGCAAGCACAGGCTCAATCCTGCAGGTCATGAATGCAGATGCCCCTATTCCCTGTTCGTCCGTCCAGCGCCTGGCTATGAGAACGCCTTCGTCAGGAGGGCATCATCGAAGAAGTTGAGCATCGAGATGTCGAAGGAAGGGTCGGAGCCGGTCGCATTGACGGAGACCTGTCCTGTCACGGAGATGGTCTTCCCCACATAGGAGGCATTGGAGATGTCCGCGCCCGAAGGCGTCTGCAGCTGGTGGACGATGACATTGGTGTCAGACTGGTCCCCATACTGCGTGCCCGTCACGGTGATCTTGCTGGGGAGCTCGAGGCAGTACACGTCTTCCTGCTGGTCCGGGTGCACCGGGAAGGACTTCGTCTCCATGCGGAGGGTGCCGGTCAGGGTCACCACCTCGGATTCCTGCGAATCCGGGACGGAATGGACAATGGAAGGGTTCGCAGCGAGCGCCTGCTGCTCCTCGTCCTCGGCCTGGCCACCCTCCTGGCTTGCAGCCTCCTGGGCATCGACAGCGTCCTTATGCCTCCACAGGGCCGTATTCATGTACCGGTCAAAGGTGACGATATCGACTCGCGCCTTCTCCGCGTAGCTGTACGCTTTCTGCATATCTTCATATGAAACATCGGCAGGATCGATCGCAGCCACGGCCACGGGGATCTCCGCATTGTTGTCGCCTTCGCTGACGGCCATTGTAGCCGGCACGCCATCGCTGTCCCCGAAGACCGAGCCATCGCTGTCAATGCTTGGAGCGGCTACAGTCACCGTATAGTCGCCAGAGGGAAGCTCGACATCCACGCTTCCTGAGCTGTCCATGAACACGTCCCCGGAGGCGTCGTCGCCTTCGATATGCAGGAAGACGGGTGTGGATGCGGCCGCAGCGTACCCTTCGCCGCTCACGCCGATCCGGACGTACGGCTCTTGCTGTGCAGCTTCTTCCTGGACGCTCGATCCTGTGCCGTCAGCTTGCTGCAGGAGCAGCGCAGCCGCCACAGCCACGACTGTCACTGCCGCGAGAATCACGCAGGTCAGGATGTGCCTGTGCATACCACCAGAGGTCGTGGAAGGATGCTTGCCCCTCATGCCGATCTTCTCCCCAGCCTGCATGGGCACTATGCATCTTCGTCTGTTGGAACCTCAATGCTATCAGGAAATCGCATCCACAGATCCAGGCACCATGGTCGGGGCACCAGCAAGATGAAGCCATATGCAGACCTGGCACGGCAAATGATGCGATGGCAGATCTGGCAGAGAACCTTGAAGACTGGCTTTCCGCTCCACTGCCAGCATTCGCCAGCCAGCAAACCCCTGCTGAGACATCGCGGGCCTCCTGTTCCCACAATCGAGGCATGTCTTTCCTCTGAACGTGAGGTGGCAGGAATCTCTCGCTCGGCCAGCTTTCCTGACGCTCCGGTCTTCAACCACAGGCTATTCGCAGCCGTCTTCGATGAAATCATCATTGCGTAAAAGAATACTGTTATAATGACATATAACATTAATAATATTTAATTTTAAGGACAAGATGGCAGGAAGAACCCCCATACCGGTCGAACGTGCAATGCGTGAAATTGCTGACAACCTTAACCTTGCCAGACGGCAGCAACGCATCAGCATCGACCTACTTGCAAACCGGACCAACCTCTCCGCCCCCACGATCAGCAAGATGCTGAACACCGGAGCCGGATCGCTCGAGAACTTCCTCCGCATCGCCCGGGTGCTGGGGGTACTGGACGGGGTGGTGGATGCCACCAACCCACTCAATACGGGCATCGGCCGGGCACGCGCTGAGGAGGATACCCCACTGAGAATCAGGAAGCCATGAACTATCGCGTGACCATGCAGATAGAAGGCGAGGACGTCACCTGTGGCACCCTCTTCCAGAGCGTGCGGCATGGAATCGAGACGACGACCTTCTCCTATGATGCAGGCTACCTCCGGAACCCCAAGTCCTTCTCGCTCTCGCCTGACATGCCTCTGGGACCTGGCACCTTCCATTCGAGAGGGCTCCAATCGCTCCGTGCGTTTGGTGATGCAATGCCCGACAGGTGGGGACGGAATCTGCTCCTGCGCTCGGAGCGTCTCTCCGCAGACCGGGAAATGCGGACAGAGCGCACGCTCTTCGAGATTGACTATCTCATAGGCGCGAACGATGCCACGCGCCAAGGAGCCCTTCGGATATGGGATGCAAAGGGCATTGCTATCGCTAGGCCCGAAAGCGGAGTCCCGCGAGAGGTTGATATCCCTGCCCTGCTCGATGCCTCGGATCTCGCCTCATCTGATTTGGATGCCGACGTACGAGACCTCATTGATGCGGGTTCGAGCTTGGGAGGTGCCCGTCCGAAGGCGTCGGTCAGGACAGCTGACGGCACACTCTGCATAGCGAAGTTCCCGAAGTCGGACGAGGACGCAATCACCGACTCCGAGGCATGGGAGCAGGCCATGCTCGTGTTGATGGGACGTGCCGGCATCGCAGTGCCGAGGTCACGCCTGCTCCGCATAAAGGGCCGCTCTGTCCTCCTTATGGAGCGCTTCGACCGGAGCCAGTCCCGCCGGATTCCCTACATGAGCGGACTGTCCGCTGTGCAGGGAAACGACGGCGGCGCCTATACGTATCTTGAACTTGCTGAGTTCATCGAGGATTGTGGCGCAGCCCCCGACCGGGACCTTCCTGAGCTGTGGCGTCGTGCGCTCTTCTCCTGCGCCGTGGGAAACACAGACAACCACCTCCGCAACTACGGCTTCCTTCATGAAGGGAGCGGCTGGGCCCTCTCTCCGGCATTCGACGTGAACCCCACACGAGGAGGTGGCGAGAAGTACCTTGCCACCGCCCTGGATTTCGGGCGGGCCGAGGCAGATGCGCGAATCGCCCTCGAGGTGGCCGACTACTTCCGGGTAGGCGCATCAGAGGCACGTGGCTACGTCCACAGGCTCGCTGCCGTGCTGAGGCATTGGCAAGCCGTCGCCAGGCAGCGGGGCATCTCGGATGCATCGATCAGGGCCATGGAGCCGGGACTGGCCCACGGCATAGCGAACCTGGAAGCCGAGGGGTGATGTCGCAGCACCCCCGGGACCTTCGCTTCCCTTCCCGAGCGCCCCTTGCGAACACGCAGCCATCCCTGAACCGCGACTTCCTCACACGATTGACGTCCCATTCGGGCTGCATACAAAAATCGGAGGTCCTGAAAAGGGCCTCCGACCTGCATTCATGGTGGGCGTTAGAAGATTTGAACTTCTGACCTCTTCCGTGTCAGGGAAGCGCTCTCCCCCTGAGCTAAACGCCCGAACATATGTGAGCCTGTGGGGTTCAGGCTGCAACGCAAGAAATGACTATACGCGAAACGTTTCCGTTCTGCAAGAGAGACTTTCTGCCCATTTGTGCCTGCATATATCGCCCATCTTGAAACGCAAGGGATATGCGCAGCCAACCTATCCTTCGTCGTGCAGGGGCGCTCCCAAGAATTCCTCGTCGAAGGGGATGGCATCGGTCACGCTGAGCGGATGATCGGAGGCGAAGACCATATAGTTCTCCCCTTCATTGCGCTCATCCTCGATGAGGTCAACCGCGACATGGGCAAAGACCTGCTTCATGCCCGCCACGATATCCCTCAGGAACTGGAGGCTCTCATCCCCTGCCACCGGCACGACATTGGCAAGCAGCACGCCCTCCGATGTGAGCGCCCCATGCGCCCTCTCGAAGGCTTCCTGGGTGGCAAGGGAGCGCACCGGCTCCGAGCCCACGAAGGCATCGAGGATGATTGCATCGTAGGATCTCATTTGAGCCTCATCGAGCACCTGCCGGCCATCGGCGCAGATCACATTGAGGGAGCCGCCGGCTACTTCCTGCAGCTCTTCCGCTTCATCCAGATAGAACCACTTGCGTGCGGCTGCGATGACAGCAGGGTCGATCTCGACCACATCGCACACGATGTCGGGATGGTGCGCTGCGATCCATTTCGGGAAGGCGAATCCGCCTCCTCCGATAGCGAGGAGGCTCTTGATGCTGGGCACGAGCTCGAAGGCACGCCCGAATGCCCGCTGATAGGCAAAGGCAGGCTCCATGCGGGCATCGCCCAGAAGCGTCGCCGACTGCCAGACGCCTCCGGTGCTGAAGACCCGCTCCCAAGCGCCACCCTGCTTGATCGTATGGATCACGGCCAGTCCTGCCTGCGTGCGGACGAAATGGGGCACGAGATCTGCCAAGGACGGACGAGAGCCGCTTCTGTCTTCTGCCATGCCACCCCATCCTCCGGCGCTTCTCCGACCGTCACATGATAGCGCTTCTGCTCGGGAGCCAGCCCAGAGATGGAGTGTCCCCCTTATGCCGCAGCCTTCCCGCCTTTCTTCCCGAGCTTCAGCAGAGCTCCTGTCATCACAAACGTGCCGAAAAGGGAGATGATGCAGAAGACGACGAGCGTCATATGGGCGCCGGCCAGGTCGAACATGAAGCCGCCCAGCGAGGTCGCCACGATCCCTGCCACGGTCATGCTTGTCGTTATGAGCGACTGGCCCTTGGCGGCATCCTTCCTGCTGAAAAGCTCACTCACGAAATAGACAGACGCCGGGATGAAGAGGGCGAATCCGAATGCCTGGAGGGTCTGAGCAAGGTAGAGCAAGAAGATGTTCGTGGCGAGCGTCGAGAGGAGATGCTTCACCGAGAACATGATGCCACTGAAGATCAGCATGTGGCAGGTGTTCAGCCTCTCATGGAAATGCTGGTATATCACCATTGCCGGGAATTCCACGATGGCAGCGATGAAGATTGCCGTCCCCATGGCCGACTCATTGCCGCCGATGCTCTGCATGATATCGATCATGTAGATGTTCACGATCTGGTGGTCCATATAGACCAGGGCAAAGCCCACGAGGAAGAGGAAGAAGACGCGGTAGCTCCGGATGAAATCCGCCGTGGATTCCTTCCTGCCTGCCTCCGCTTCAGCATCTTCGGCGCTCCCCTCCTTCTCCCCGCTTTCCATCCCAAAGCCGCGTACAAGAAGCGCCGCCGCGAGCATCGTGGAGAGCGCCACGACCGGGATGAGCTGGGGCGAGAACATCGTCACGAGATACCCCAAGGCAAGCGAGGTCAGGGCATAGACGACAGATCCTATGGCACGGGCGACGCCGTAGTTCAGGGTGATGCCCGCCCGCTCGAACGAGAAGGCAAGCACGTTCAGAAAGGGCTGCATGGCGCCAGCCAGCGCAAGCATCAGCGCAAAGAGCACGCTGATAAGGAGAGGCACCGACGAGAAAAGAAGCGAGAGGAGAGATCCTGCGGCGCAGAAAGCCGAGAGCACGCAAAGGATGCGGCAGGCTGGGACATGATGCGCATCCGCATGCCCGGCAAGCGTCGGCTGCAGGATCGTCGCCAGCACATTGCCGCAGGAGATGACCATGCCGATCGCCGAAGTGGTGAGGCCAGCGGATTTCAGATAGATGTTCGTGAACCCCATGAGGGCGCAGGCTCCCATGAAGAAAAGGCCCTGGATGGTGGCATAGCGGATATTGAGGGCTCGTGCATCAGGCATGGTCTTCTCCGGGTCTTTCGTGGCCTGGCGAAGAAGCGGGACAGGAGTCTCCATCGAGGAGATTTCCAAGGCACCGGGGCGCTGCTCTGGCCAGGCACGCTGACGATTCATCTGAAGCGTAAGCGGCTTCATGGCTCAGAGCAGCAATAACACGATGAAAGGCAGCATCTGGGCTGCCTTGTGGCAACGAGTATGCACAAGTCCATATGGCTGCATGCAGGATATGCCTGCTGTTATCCCAGAGCATCCCAAAGCTGCATTCGCAGAAGGCCGATGGCCGTATCAGGAGTGGGACGGAGGATTGCGACGGCGCTCGCGATGATCGGGAAAAGCCTGTTCAGAGCATTAACCACCACTAGAGCACGATAGGAATTTTCGGCACATCTTTGGCGCATCGGCGCATGTTTGGCACAGATTGGGCACACGGGCGGCATGAATCCGATATGCCTGGTTGCTCTTCGCATGACGACAGTGACGGCAATGATGGTATCCACGATAGAGGGCAGACATCGTCGTGGTCGCCATTGAACTATCAAAGTCAGCGCACGGCATTGCAGCTGACTCAAGTTCCTCGAAGATAAGGCGCCCGCATCCGTCCACGTCATATGTCACCAAGCGCAGACTGTTCCATGCAATGCTCTTCGGTGGGCATGACGCCCACAACGTAGTAGTGAGCCACTAGGCTGAGGGCCTGGTCTGTCGATTCGAGACCGAGGCTATGGGCAACCACGGATGCTTCGACCATGGAGTGATCACCGCTTGCAAGGTCTCGCAGACCCAGCCCACGTACCTCATTGTCTAGGAGATGTCTTCTCCTGTTGTCTTGTCCTCCTTCAGCTCGGCAGCCATGAAAGACCCGACCATTTCGTCCTCATAGCCCGTTAGCCATCGGCAACCGAGCATGTCAATCCCGATTCGTCCGCGATACCATTCACGAACTTGCAGAGCTCCTGCATGCTTGCGAGGAGGCCCTCTGCCATATTGGCTGACTCACGTGGCTCGTCCTCGGCCTTGGGAACCGAGGCCTCGAACATCCGGCGGTACTCGATGTTGATCGCGGGGTCGGCAGACTTCCCCTTGCCAGATGCAAGGGTTGGCCTCGGAGAGGAAGCGGTACGCCTTCTCGGGCGCGTCACCGCTCGGAGGGAAGCAAGGTCTCGAAGGCAGCGACCATGGCACAGTACGTGCCCCAAGCACCAAACCTCTTCATGCAGGCTTGCCTCCTACGAACCCATTTGCTTGGCTAAGTCCGGTACACGACTACGCCTTCGCATGTCACGAGCGAGGGCATGCGCTTGCGAGAGATGGTGATGTACTCGAAGCGCGGGTCCTTGTTCGGCCCATCCTGTATGGTTTCGAGCACTTTGAAGTCGATGGCGTACCACTCTTCGTACTCAGGAGAATCGATATCCTCGTCGTTATCCTCGTAGTCGTCCGTCGAATAGCGGCAACGATAAGAATCGCCTTCGTTGAACGAGATTTCGTATGTCGATGCGATGTGCTTGCTGGCATAGATGCCAATCGACTTGATGATTTCGTCTCTTTCCTTTGGGCTCAGCATCTTAATCTCCTCTTGGCTGCGACGGCACGATGTGCGCACCGTGTCTACCGCATTGTATCGTGCCGCGCGTCGTGGATAAACGCTCCGACCCATCGGGGCTGACCCACGTACCTATTACCTCGCCGAAGTCGACGGTCTCCTTGTTGGCTCCGTGCCATGCCCCCGCTGCCGGCGAATTTGGAGAGTTCGATCCGCACCACCTTCTTGCGGCGCCCAAAGACAATGGTCCCATCCATGCCGAGGCAATAGTCAATCCAAAGCCTTTCTACCTCACCTATATTGCAACTATTGAAGCCTTCATCATGAACGTACAGGCAATCATGAAGGCTGCTGCCATCGCCAATGGCGAGCCTTCCCCCGATGGGCTCAAACATTTGCCCACGTACTGCGACGATTTTGCCAATGTGATTGACTCGGGTCTTTCTATCGCCGTGACATGAATCGGCTGCCAGCCCAAGACCCGGACCGCTCCTCCTACTTCACGCTTGAGGAAGTAGCAAGGCTGGAGCAGGCCCTTGAGTCCTATCAAGGCCTTGAAAGGGAAGGCTTTGGTCACCCCTATTACGGTGAAGGTGTTGGAAGTCTCTTCATTTATCCCGCCAACATGAGCTAACAGGAGATGGCAACCAATATCTTTCTCTCGTTCATGAACAGCCTCTTCGAGGGTGATGCCGAGGCAATGTATTCTGGCAACATCTTCAAGGTGGAGCATGGGCGCAGGGGCTTCAGAGTCCTCGATCGCCCCGGCCCCCTGCGTGACATGTATCGCCAGGTTGCCTATCTTGCCGCCGATAACAGCATTAGGCTCTGCGCATATTGCTGTAAGCCGCTCCTCGCAAACCGATCGCGCGGCAATGAGGCTATGTACTGCTCTCGTACCTGCAACACGAGGGCGTCCGCCCAACGGCGCGAGACGGCCTACGCGCTTGCGGCATCGGGCGTCCCTATAAGAGAGGCCATCGAACGTATCGGCGACCGCTACGAGCAAAGTATTCGGCGCTGGTACAAGGAATCGAAAGCTCTGCTTGACTGAACCAACTCAACCTCGTCCGTAGGACGTGATGACCAGATATCCCAGCTCACGACGTTTGACAAACTAGGAGGAAAAACAAACGGTAAAGTGACGCCGTTGTTTCGCCTTGGGACAAAGACATCTTGAGAGATAGCCCCTTGGGCGCGCTCGCAGGGCGGGACAGAATGGCGCTCCAAAACGCACTGGATGCGGCGGGCGAAGGGCTTGGCAGACATCAGCCAAAGTGCAAAGGCCTGTAGCCGTGTCAAACCTAAAAACAGGCCAGCAGCGTTTTAGCTGCTGGCCTGCATCTATTCATGGTGCCTCCGGGCGGATTCGAACCGTCGACACCCGTCTTTAGGAGTGCGGCTGCATCACCGGGTCGGGCGCGATGATGCCGCCACCGACACAGACCTCTCCGTCGTAGAGGACAGCGCTCTGGCCCGGTGCCACGGTTCGGACCGGCTCCGTGAAAGCCACCTTCGCCATCTTCCCATCCTGGGAGCACGAGAGGTGCACCGGACGGAGCGGCCCGGTATGCCTCGTGCGGACCACATAGTCCCCTTCCTGGGGAGCATGTCCCGCTATCCAGTGGCAGTCCTCGAGCACATGCCCGCTCGTCCAGAGGCCCGGGCACTCCTTGTCAGCGGTCACATAGACGATGTTGCGCTCCACATCGGTCGCCACGACGTAACGGGCAGGGCCTCCTCCGAGATCGAGCCCCTTCCTCTGTCCGACCGTGAAAAGGAATGCTCCCTCATGCTGTCCCAGGACCTTGCCCGTCTCCCACTCGACGATGTCCCCGGCCTTCCTCTCAAGCGTATCGAGCAGGAAGGTGCGAATGCCGACCGGGCCGATGAAGCAGATGCCATCCGAATCAGGCTTGTTCTCGATGCCGAGGCCACGCTCGGCGCAGGCAGCGCGCACCTCATCCTTCGTGGCATAGTCCCCGACCGGGAAGAGCACCCTGTTGAAGGTCGCTCCGGGCACCCGCCAGAGGAAGTAGGTCTGGTCCTTGTGCTCATCTTTCGAGCGCAGAAGGGTCGCAGGCTCTGCTGAATCTTCTGCAGGGATGCACCTCGCATAGTGCCCTGTTGCGATCAGGTCGGCGCCCGCGGCGAAAGCACGGTCTGCAAAGGTGCCAAACTTCACGGTCTGGTTGCACATCACATCAGGATTCGGCGTATAGCCATGGGCATAGGAGTCCACGAGGTAGTCTGCCACCGTGGCCTTGTATTCGGCTTCGCAGTCCCAGACAAGAAGCTCGATCCCGAGCTTCACGGCCACCCGCTCCGCATCGGCCAGATCCTCCGCCCAGGGGCATTTGAATCCCGGCAGGTCGCGCGACCAGTTCCTCATGTAGACGCCCGTGACGTCGTAGCCCTGCTCCACCAGAAGGGCTGCAGAGAGCGCAGAATCCACGCCACCGCTCATACCGAGAAATACGCTCTGGCTCATCTGTCTACCTCTCCTGTCAAAGGATCCATCCCGATGCGTTCCGCTTCTGTCGTGACCGCAGCAGAGATGAGCTCCGCCGCCTTCTCGATGTCCTCTTCTGTCGTGGGCGCCCCCAGCGTGATTCTCAGGCTCCCTGCTGCCACCTCCGGTGTGGCACCGATGGCAGAGAGCACATGGCTCGTCTGCATGCGGCTTGCCGCACAGGCACTTCCCGTCCCGACCGAGACCCCCTCCTGCTCGAGCAGGATGACAAGGCGGCGGGCCTCAAGGCCAGGGTAGGAGATGTGCAGAAGCCCCGGGAGCCGCAGCTTGTCCTTCTTGGGACCGGAGACGACAGCCCAGGGGAATGCCGCAAGGAGCCGCTTCTGGAGCAGGTTCCTGAGCCTCATCTCCCGCTTCGCTTCCTTTGCCCGGTTTGCCGTGGCAAGCTCGAGCGCCTCTGCGAAGCCGACCGCCCCTGCCACATTCTCGGTGCCGGAGCGCACACCCGACTCCTGCCCGCCGCCACGGAGAAGCGGCCGCAGCGCTATCCCGTCTGCTGCCCAGAGGAGCCCCACCTGCTTGGGCCCGTAGATCTTCGCCGCAGAGAGCGTGAGCATATCCACATGGAGCGATGCCACATTGATCGCAAGCGCATTGGCTGCCTGCGAGGCATCCGTATGGAGATAGAGCGGCACGTTCTCCCCTGCGGAAAGGCGCCTCCTGCGCTCTGCCTCCACGATCTCAGCAATCTCGCGCATCGGCTGGATTGCTCCGATCTCCCCGTTCGCAAGCGAGATGCTCACAAGCCCCACCTCAGGCGTCAAGGCGCGCTGGAAGGCGTCCATATCAAGGAGGCCATCGCGATGAACCGGCAGAATGCTGCATCCCTTCGCTTCGGCTGCCGCAAGCACGCTCTCATGCTCGGTCGCAGGCACCAGGATCTTCGCATCGCTCACGTTGAGGGCGAGGTTGTTCGCCTCGGTCGCCCCGGCGCAGATCACCACATTGTCCGGCTTCGCGCCGATGGCACGGGCAAGGCGCGAGCGTGCATCCTCGTAGTCTGCCTTAGCCTTCCTGGCCAGCGCATAGGGTGACGAGGGATTGTAGAAGATCTCTGACATGTAGGGCAGCATTGCAGAGAGCACTTCAGGGGCTACCGGCGTTGCTGCCGCATAGTCGAGATATATGGAACGTGTGCCCTCTTGAGGGGGATATCCGCTCATGGAAGAAAACCTTCTGTTCCGCGCAGCAGATGCGCATGCGCAAGAGCTGATGTGCCAAGATGGGAAACGCTTGCCGGCAGATGCCGCCAAGCCTATCCATACTACCATGAGAGGAATCGGGAGCACATTCCATGAGGGAAAGGCTGGAGCCAGCAGGAAGCGCAGACGTCCTGGTAATCGGATCGGGCCTGGCAGGCATCTGTGCTGCCACAACAGCCGCCGAAGCAGGGGCCAAGACCATCCTTGCCTCGGAAGGAAGCCTCTTCTCAGGCTCCTCTTTCAAGGGCAGCACCTGGAGCTTGGGGCTGGTCGGCCCTGAGGATGAGGCGGATGGTCAGGACCTGGAAGACACAATCCTTTCTGTCGGCTGCGGCGTTGCCGACCCGAAGCTCGTGCACTGCCTCGTCTCCGGCATCCTGCCTGCGATGGCATGGCTCGAGCAAGAGGGTGTGGCGCTCAGACACCCCGACCATCCCGAGGAGCGTGACTTCATCCCCTGCTTCGACCACAAGAGAAGGACCTGGCGTGGGCTCGGAAGGGAGCCTTTCAGGGCTGCCTTCGCCCAGCGCCTCGATGCGCTGGGCGTCACCGTTCTGGAGCACCTCGATCTCCTCGAGCTCGTCCAGAAGCCAGATGGCAGCATGGCAGGAGCCCTCTTCTGGGATGAGATCGGCGAGCATCTTCTCTTCATCAGCTCCTCGGCCATCATCCTTGCCACAGGCGGCACATCCGGCCTCTTCGGCAGGAACATAGGGTCATCCGGGAACACGGGTGTCGCCCAAGCCCTGGCCGCTGCTGCAGGAGCAGAGCTCTGCAACCTCGAGTTCATCCAGCTCATGCCTGGCATCCTGACCGACAAGGGTCCCGTCGTCTTCAACGAGAAGACCTTCCGCTATCTCGCAATCGAGAACGAACGTGGCCAGGGGCTGTCGCAGGAGATCCTCGAGCTCAGAAGCACCCATGGACCGCTCACCGCACGGCTCGGCGATGCAGCAGTGGACCTCGCTATCGCCTCCTCAGGCACGGGAGGCGCACCTGCACGCTATGCCCATCTCCCAAGCAAGCTCCCAGAGCTCGACCAGGCCTACTTCTCCTGGCTGGACGACGCTTACGGCATCACCCCTGATACAGAATTCCGCCTTGCGCTCTTTGCCCATGCATCGAATGGCGGCATCAGGATCGACACGACAGGAGCCACAGCCGCACCCGGCCTCTTTGCTGCCGGCGAGGCGACAGGCGGCATGCACGGCGCAGACCGTCTGGGCGGCCTTTCGAGCGCGAACTGCATCGTCTTCGGACGCATCGCCGGAGCCTCCGCTGCCCACTTCGCAGAAGGCTGCTCCGATGCTGCACAGAAAGCAGCCTATTCCCTCTCGCTTGCAGCATCTCCCCTCGCATCGAAGGTCCTCCCCTCCATCCGTCTTGGCTTCGATGCCCAGTGCATGGTGAAAAGGAGCGAGAAGGGACTCGTGCGCTGCGCCAGCTCTCTGGACCTGCTTGCGCAGATGCTCGAGCGCACGATGGTGCCGACCGATAACGAGAAGGCATTCGCCGAGACCATGAGAGCACGCTCCGAGCTCTTCTGCGCCCGCGCAATCGTCTCAGCCATGCGCCAGCGCACCGAGAGCCTGGGCAGCCATCTGAGAGCCGATGCCTAGTGATTGTGGGAGGGTGCAGCTCCATTGAGCCCATTTCGGTTTTTCGGAAAATACGTGGGTCTACGAGTTAGGTGATTGATTTTCACCATTTGCGCAGGTACGTGCC
>OMTG01000154.1 GCA_900313905.1 uncultured Actinomycetes bacterium
CGCCAGGACGACGCTCCCCGCCACCGCGGCGGCCTGGAGGGCGCCGAGCGGGCTCTTCTGGTCCCTGTTGTTCACGCACCTTGATTTCTTGCTGCTCATGTGAATCTCTCCTTTGCGACAAAGAGTTTCAGCTCGCTTTGTGGTGCCTTGAACTTTGTTATAGGACCTGGAATCCTCAAAAGGTTTCGCAACATTCTGAGGCCTGAGCACACGGGCATGCAGGCATGCCCGTCTCGTGCAGCAGAGCAGCGCGGTGCCTTCCTCGTGCATGCTTCCGGCTGGCATGCCCTGCAGGATCCCCCAGCTTCCGGATCCAGCCCTTCCACCTTGAGGGCATGCCCGCCCATGCAGCAGCTTCTGGCCCTACAATGGAGGCAGCCATCTCCGAGAGAGGAGCCAAGCCGATGAGACGCACGCAGAGCCATGCCCTCCACCTCATCCAGACGCTTGCCGTCTTCCTGCTGGCGCTCGTCCTTGCTGCCTGCGGCTCCACCATCTCCTCTGATGCGTCTGGTGCAGCGGCTGCCCCCAGCCAAGAGAGCAGCGCCGAATCCTCACAGGACATCTCGGTCACCGAAGGCTCTCCCTACACCACGAAGGAGGAGGTTGCCGCCTACCTCCATGAATATGGGGAGCTGCCGCCGAACTTCATCACGAAGACCGAGGCACGGCGTGCAGGCTGGGATCCCGGCGAGAACACGCTCGACGAGGTCTGCCCTGGCAAGAGCATCGGCGGCTCGGTGTTCTACAACGACGATGGGAAGCTGCCAGACGCTCCAGGCAGGACCTGGCATGAATGCGATATCGATTACGAGGGCGGAAGCCGGGGAGCCGAGCGCCTCGTCTATTCGACCGATGGCCTCATCTACTACACGCCCGACCACTACGAGACCTTCGAGGAGCTCTACTGAAAGGAGCGGAGATGCGGATAGCGATCGACGAGGCAGGACCTCTCAGCAAAGATGATATCTGGGACCTCATCCAGGACCGCCTTGCCTTCCCAGCCTACTTCGGCAGGAACTTCGCCGCCCTTCAGGACTGCCTCGAGGATGTGGCCACGCCCGTCACCTTCGAGATTGCGCTTGCCCCAGAAGACGATCCCGAGCGTGCGCAGTTCTTCCAGACCCTCTGCCGCGTGATCTCCCGTGTGGCGCAGGAGCAGGGCCGGGTACAACTAGAGGTGCATGAGCATACGCAGAAGAAAGAAGGAGCTGCCATGTCAGAGACGAAGACCGAAAGCCGCTACATTGAGGTCGAGCCGAATGTGGACATCCACTTCTGGGATGCAGGAGCCAAGGACGCCCCTGCCCTCCTTTTCATCCCAGGTCTCACCTTCTCGGGCCGTGTCTTCATGCACCAGCTCGAGCACTTCAAGGACACCCACCGCGTGATCCTCGTCGATCCCCGTGGCCAGGGCCTCTCCACCAAGTGCCCCTTCGGCAATGACTACCAGACCCATGGACGCGACCTGATCGCGCTCACCGATAAGCTTGGCATCGAGAAGCCGACCCTCATTGGCTGGAGCTGCGGCAACCTCGAGGCCTGGAGCTATATGGAGCAGGCAGGGACCGATTCGGTCTCTGGCTGTGTCACAGTCGATATGTCGCCCCTCCCCCACAACGAGGATGCATCTGCCTGGACCGAAGGCACCCCACAGGAGCTCTCGGAGACGATGACAAAAGTGCTGAACCATCCCGATACCGCAGCAGGCTTCTGGGACAGCTACCTCCGCGAGATCATGTGGCAGGGCCCGCTCACCGACGAGCAGCATGACTTCTTCATCGATATGTCGAACGAGACCCCCTACTGGATCACGCATGAGCTCTTCGGCGATGCCATCCTCTCCGATTACCGAGCCATCGCCCAGAAGGCCGCCAAGGAGATTCCGACCCTCATGTTCATCGCCGAGCACTGGGCCGATATCGCAGAGCCCTTCTACCACAAGCTCTGCCCCGAGACCCCGACCTATGTGATGGGCGGCCATCTGATGGCGATCCAGTATCCCGAGAAGTTCAATGCCCGCCTCGAGCAGTTCCTGAAGACCGGCAAGTAGCTGCATCCATCACACCCATCTCACCTCATCACAGTATCCTGGGAGGCCCATTCCATGATCGAGAAGCACGACGTGTGGTATGCACCCCATGAGGGAAGCCGCGCGCTCCATATCTGGCTGCCAGACGACTACTATGCGCCCGGCAACGACGAGCGCTATCCCGTGACCTATTTCTTCGACGGCCAGAACCTCTTCCGCGACGAGGAGGCGACCTATGGGACGAGCTGGGGCCTTGCCGATTTCCTGCGCAGCTGGGAGAAGCCGATGATCGTCGTCGGGATGGAGTGCTCGCATGTCGGCAACGAGCGCCTCGACGAGTACTCCCCCTACGATATGACGATCATGGGCATCGAGGTGCATGGCATCGGAGAGGAGACCTTCCAGTGGATCATCCAGGACGTGAAACCCTGGATAGACAGCCACTACCGTACTTGGGGACACCGCGAGGCCACTGCCATAGCAGGATCCAGCATGGGCGGCCTCATGAGCGCCTACGGCGTGATCGCCCACAACGATGTCTTCAGCAAGGGCGGCTGCATCTCGACCGGCTGCCATTTCAACAACCGCCACCTCATCCCCGAGCTCGAGCGTGCCACCATATCCCCCGATACGAGGGTCTACCTCTGCTGGGGCGAACATGAATCAGGAAGGATCTGGGGCCAGCACCGGATTCTCTTCGACTCCGCCGAGGCGAAGGCAGCCTGGAAGCTCGCCCATGCCTTCGACGAGCGGGGAGCTGCGACCTATGTCTGGTGCGTGGAAGGTGGCCAGCACAACGAGGCGACGTGGCGGCGTCAGAACCAGCGCTGCTTCGACTTCCTCTGGTGCGGCCGCAAAGACGACGGGATGAACGACCTGCCCCAAGAAGCGTGAAGGAGAACACGTGATCCAGGATATAGAGAAGCCCTTCGATAACCATTTCGAGCCCTTGGCGCCCCAGCCAGAGGACGTGGTCCTGCACTACCAGGGCCGCGCTGTCCTGGGACGCCTCGAGGACGCCTGCCTTGTGCTGCCCCGCCTTGCGGACTACTCGAAGGCGCCCGAGCGCACGGTCTTCCTCTTCCATATCGGAGACACCGCCGTGCATCTGGCGCTCGATGAGGAGATTGCGATCCCCCAAGGCTTTGGCTACGTGAATCTGGGAGACCTGCGCCTCTCGCCTGCGCACACCTCCCGCTTCTGCGCCGTCGCCGGCTCACAGCTCAGCCGCTGGTACCACGAGGTCAGGTTCTGCCCCCGCTGCGGGCATCCTCTCGAGCTTGCTCCCAGGAGCCGCGAGCTCGTCTGCCCCGAGTGCGCCTACATCATCTATCCGAAGATCGCCCCGGGCATCATCGCCGGCGTCGTGGACGGCGACCGCATCGTTATGACCCGCTACGCCAGAAGCGGCAACATCCCCTGGAGATGGGCGCTCGTCTCCGGCTTCACCGAGATCGGCGAATCCCTCGAGGAGACCGTCAGACGCGAGGTGATGGAAGAGGTCGGCCTCCAGGTCAAAGGCCTCCAGTTCTACAAGAGCCAGCCCTGGCCCTACTCGGATACCCTCCTTGCCGGCTTCTTCTGCCATCTCGATGGATCGGATGAGATACGCACGCAGCGCTCCGAGCTCGCCGAAGCCCGCTGGTTCCATGCCGACGAGATTGGCGACGAGCGGGTGGACGACACGCTGAGCGTCACGGGCGAGATGATCGAGCTCTTCAAGCATCAGGGCGCCGGCGTCTTCCACAGTTGATGACTGACCTCTCCGAAAGGACTCACCACATGAGAACACAGATCTTCGATCTCCACTGCGACACGCTGGACCGCCTTGCCTGGCCGCTTCTGCCTGAGACGCTGAATGGCGGGCAGGCGGTCTATGCACCGGATGATGCCGGCAAGGCCACTCCAGGCAAGCTCCAGGACTTCGCCACGTCGAGGGGCCATCTCTCGCTCGATGCGATGAAGGGCTTCGCCTGGTGCCAGTGCCTCGGTGTCTTCATCCCTGACTGGCTCACACCAGAGCAGGGCGCCCAGTTCTTCGAGATCGTCTCTGGCACCCTGTCTGAGCATATCGCAGCGCATCCCGACCTCCTTGCCCAGGCACGCTGTGTAAGCGATATCGACCAGATATTGGACTCCGGCAGGACCTGCGGCCTTCTCACAATCGAAGGCGGCGGCCTCCTCGCTGCCTCTCCTGACATGTTCGAGCGCATCGATCAGGCCGGCGTGCGCATGGTGACGCTCACCTGGAATGGGGCCAATCCCCTGGGCTCCGGGCATGCGACCCATGAGGGACTCACCTCATTTGGCCGAGAAGCCGTCTCTGAGCTCGAACGCCGCCACATCGCGGTCGATGTCTCGCATCTGAACGACGAAGGATTCTGGGATGTGGCGAAGAGCGCCACAAGACCCTTCGCAGCCTCCCATTCGAACTCCCGCGCCATCTGCGATGTGCCGAGGAATCTCACCGACGACGAGTTCCGTGCCATCCGCGATGCCGGCGGCATCGTCGGCCTCAACTTCTGCCGCGGCTTCCTCTCGAAGAGCCCAGATCCCTCCCCTGATGAGGTCTTCGCCCACATCGAACACTGGCTCGACCTGGGCGGCGAGGAGACGATCGCCCTCGGCAGCGACTACGATGGCTGCGAGGTGCCCAGCTGGCTCGATCCCTGCAGCACGCTGCAGAATCTCTTTGATGAGGCTGAGAAGCGCTTCGGCGCAGACATCGCAGAGCGCCTCTGCTTCACGAATGCCTACGACTTCTTCGGCCGCATCGAGGAGGACTGACGCCCCAAGCAGGCATCGGCATCAGACGAGCAGGGCGGCAGGTCCAAAAGATCTGCCGCCCTGCCTGCTCGTACGTCACTGCGATGAGCGATGAAGAGAATGCTCACTCCTTGCTCTCAGCAGCCTTCTTCTGCTCTGCTGGCTCTGGCTCCTCTGGCTCTTCCAGGAGCTCCTCAGCCTCCGCGAGGCTCCTGCCTTCTGAGAGCGCCCTGAGCGCTGCAATCTCGCGGGAATAGCCAGGGAGCTCGTTGGGCGTCTCGAGGATCATCGGCAGGTCCTTCGTGCGCGGATTCGTCACGATGGCCTGGAAGGCAGCAAGGCCCAAGGTCCCCTGCCCGATCTTCTCGTGGCGGTCCTTGTGCGCGCCAAGCGGATTCTTCGAATCGTTCACGTGGAGGGCGCACAGGCGATCCAGGCCGATCACGCGGTCGAACTCGTCGAGCACCCCATCGAGGTCGTGGGCGATATCGTAGCCGGCATCGTTCACGTGGCAGGTATCGAGGCAGACGCCCAGAAGCTCGTCGTGCTCGACCCCTTCGATGATGCGCTCGAGCTCCTCGAAGCTCCGGCCGACCTCGGTCCCCTTCCCTGCCATGGTCTCCAGGAGCACGATGGTCTTCTGGCCCGGGATCAGGTCCTGGTTGAGGCCTTCGACGATGAGGCGGATCCCCTCATCGGCACCCTGCTTCAGGTGGCTGCCGGGATGGAAGTTGAGGTAGTTGCCGGGGAGCTGCTCCATCCGCTCGATATCGCTTGCGAAGGCCTCGCGGGTATAGGCGACCACATCGGGCTTCGCGGAGCACATGTTCATGGTGTAGGGCGCATGGGCGACGAGTTTCCCGAAATGATGCTCCTCCATCAGGCGGAGCAGTGCCTGCACATCAGCTTCATCAGGCGCCTTTCCCTTGCCACCCCGGGGATTGCGCGTGAAGAAGGCGAAGGTCGTGGCCCCTATCTCCACAGCCGTCTTCCCCATCGCCTCATAGCCCTTCGAGGTCGAGAGATGGCATCCAATCGTCAGCCCGTTCGTCACAGCTTCCTCCTCAGCATGCGCTTCCGCCTCAGCCCATCGATTGTACCGCGCAGCCACCATCATGCCAGTGCTGCATCCATCGCCTGCCAGGAACGCTCCAGGAGATCCTCTGCCGCCTCATGCTTGCCGAGCGACCCATCAGGGTAGAGCGGCGGCAGGATCTCGAGCGTGAAGCAGGGCCTGCGCTTGAGGATCCGCCAGAGGCCGCGCCTGCCACGCTGCCTGATCGCAAGCGGCACCACTGGTACCTGGCATGTGGCCGCGAGATGGAAGGCGCCCGATCCGAAGGGTCCGACCCCCTTGTGGTAGGGTGCAAGCACGCCTTCCGGATAGACATGCACGACCGACCCTCCCCTCAGGGCCTCCTCCATCGCCTTCACATGCTCTGCCAGAAGTTCGAGCTTCTCCGGGAAGGGCACGGCCCCTGCCCAGCGCAGGATATGCCCCACGCCGGCAAGCGCAAAGTTCTCCTCGATGCTCACGAAGTAGACGCGATGCCCCCAGAGCGCCTGGAGCACCATGCCGCAGTCGATGTCCTGCACATGGTTCGCGATCGAGACGAAGCCGCCCCTGAGCTTCCGGAGGTTCCGCCGTCCCCGGATCTTCAAGCCGAGGAAGATCCTCGTGGCGAGAAACGCGGCGATATCGAGGAAGAAGCGGCAGACCCAGTAGCCGGCGGTCTGCCCCCGCTTCACCCTCAGATAGTCATAGCCCCTGGGCGTATGGAAGCTCCCCCAATGGGGCATCTGCACGAGCTGGGGAGGACGCTCCTTGAGGACATGGGAGGATGCCGCCTTCTTCTCCTCTGCCATCAGTCATCAGAGCTCCCCTCTGGATTGGCTGGCGTCCTCTGCTCCCCGAGCGCCATCCTGAGCATGCCTTCGAATTCATCCACGCAGGTGCCCACGCGATAGCGCTCTGCCTCCTCGGCATAGGCATGCCCCATCTCTGTTCGCTCCTGGGGATGCTCGATCCACCAGTCGAGGTGCATTGCCAGATCCTTCGCATCCCCAGCATGGAATATGGAGCGCTGATCGAGCGCGAACTGCGAGGTCGCCGAGAGCGGAGAGTCGGAGATGATGGGCACGAGGCCTGTCGCGAATGCCTCCATGCAGCTCATGGCCTCGGCTTCCATATCCGAGGCATGGACGTAGATGTCGCTCATGGAAAGGAGCCTCTTGAGCCTGTCCTGCGCCAGGAACCCGAAGCGCACCTCAACGCCGAGGCGCGTGGCAAGCTTCCTCAGATGCTGCTCCTGTGGCCCCTGGCCTGCCAGCACGACGAGGATCTGGTCCTTGTGGCGGGAATGCGCTGCTGCCTCGATCACAAGATCCTGGCGCTTCTCGACCGAATAGCGCCCCACCATCGTGACCACGATATGCCCCCTGAGCCCCTCATCCTTCGGCAGCCTCTGGTAGGTCCACATATCTGCGATCCCATTGCTGATCACATGGAGCTCATTCGTATAGCCATGCTGCTCAAGCTGCCGCGCAATCATCTGGCTCGGGCACTGCACGTGCTCCACATGCTGGTAGAGAGACCACTTGAAGAGGTAGTAGATGAAGGCATTGAACCATTTCCACTTCCCGAGATGGATCGAGCTCGTGAGGTTCTCAGGCTGGATATGGAAGGCGGCGGTTGCAGGGATTCCCATCTCCTCTGCCATAGCCACCGCATAGTGGCAGAGATTGAAGGACGTCAGGAAGTGCGCGATATCGCACCAGGCAAGGGCAGCCTTCGTCGTCGCAGGGTCGCTATCGGCGATCACGTAGCCCTGGGCATCCACGAGCGGCTGGAAGATCGGCATATGGTAGCGGGGCTCGGGATAGATCGCGATATCCGGCTGGGCAGCATCGCAGGGCGGCTCCCATGCCCTCTGGTCCTTTGATGGCACATAGCCGAGCTCTTCGAGCCGCGCTGTGCTCGCGGCACAGGCGACCCTGACCTCGTGCCCCCGCATCACCAGCTCCTGGGCAAAGCGCTGGGCCGTGATGGTCGTCCCGTTGTTCGAGTCCAGGAACGAATCGCAGACGAACAGTATTCTCATCACGCCTCCCCTTGAGCTTCCCGCATCCGGCCAACTTCTTGTTGTGCCCAAAGCCTCCAGCCCTATTCGTCCCTGTCATCTGGCCCAGGAAGCGTCGGCTTCCCATCAGATGCCTGCTGCCCTGTTGCAGCGGGGCAGGAAAAGCGGCACGTTATGCAAAGCAAGGGCCAGCTCCCGAAGAAGCTGGCCCCATGCCCTGGATGCTAGATATCCTTGTCGTCCTCTTGGACATCCGAGCTGCCACGCACTCCCACATCGCCTCTCGTGCTGAGCAAGAAGGTGAGGATCATCATCGCAATCAGCCATCCACACGTGAAGAAGCCGAGGATGGCCGGCACAAAGCGGAGGAAGTCCGGCATGGGTTGCAGCGAATCCACCCTATAGATGCTGACGCAGAGGTCAGCCAGGACGTAGGGGCCAGGCATGAGCTTGGGGGGATCCATTGCTGCCGTCAGCATCCAGATGGCTTCCACCACGATCTGCAGCACCAGGGCAGGCGTATATCCATGGCCTGTCACGGCAGGCCAGAGGCTGCCGATCCCCAGGGCAAAGATAACGATATAGCTCGGCAGGCCTGCTTCCAGATTCCAGAGCAGGTTCTGGATCTGGGTGGTCCCCACGTAGTGCGAGAGGAAGAATGCATCATACAGCATGAAGGCGATGCCCAGAACCCCTATGGCTATCATCATGATCGAGAGGACCTTCATGGCAGTGCGGCAGCGGGCAATCTTCTTCATGCGAGCCTCCTGCTCTCCTGGCAGATTCAGGTACCACAAAGCGCGGTGCTGCCATGATACCCCACGAGGCCTGCCTCATGCAGGCTCAGGCAGAGCCGAGGCTGCGCACTTCCTTCGCGCCCTTGGCTGCTGCATCGGGATCGAGATAGCGGCCCTCCCCTGCCAGCCTGAGGTCCCCGAAGATGCCGGTCTCGAACTCGTAGACCCGGGGCTGACCCGTCGGCACATCGACCTTGCGGATCTCCTCATCCGAAAGCCCCTCGATCACCTTGATGAGGGAGCGGACGACCGACCCATGGGTCACGACGAGCACGGTCTCGCCGAGAAGGAGCGGCGGCGTCACATAGGCCTTCCAGAAGGGCTCGAGCCGGGCAATGACATCCTTTAGGCACTCCGAGCGGATCTGCCGTGGATCGATTTCGTCGAGCCCATCCTGCGAGAGCGCCCCATAGCGGGGATCTTCCCCCTGGAAATAGGGAGAGCCCTCGTCGATCGCAGGAGGCCGCACATCGAAGCTCCGGCGGTAGATATCGAAGAGCTCGTCTCCGTATTTCGCACGCATGGCAGGACGGGTCTCGCCCTGGAAGGCCCCATAGTGGCGCTCATTGAGCCGCCAGCTCCTGATGGCCGGGACCCAGAGCCTCCCCAGCACATCGAGGGCGATATCGGCCGAGACGATCGAGCGGCGCAGGAGCGACGTGAAGACCGCATCCGGCAGGATGCCTGCCTCCTCCATCAGATGCCCGGCTGCCTCGGCCTGGGAACGCCCCCGCTCCGTCAGCGGGACATCGACCCAGCCTGCGAACTTGTTGACCTTCTTGTCTGTCCACGTGCTCTCGCCGTGGCGCATGATCACCAGCGTCGCTTTCCCCATGTGAGACCTCCTTGCCTGAGCGCACGGACGCCTCTGCTGCCAGAAGCGCTCCGGCACCTCTAGCATAGCCGAGATGGGAAACTCCTCACATCCACCTGCGGTGCCTGAGCCAGAGGGAGAGCACAAGGCAGATGGCAGCTGTGAAGAGGCAGATGATCCCGAAGGCAGCGGGCAGCTCGGCCAGGGGCATCCCTTCGAGATTCACGTTCATGCCGTAAAGGCCGGAGATCACGGTCGGAATCGAGAGGATCAGCGTGATCGAAGTGAGCCTCTGCATCACGCCGTTCAGCCGCAGGTCCATAAGGGAGCTTGAGAGGTTGCGCGTGCCTTCGATCATGTCGCGGTAGATCTGGGCCATCTCGATGGCCTGCTGGGTCTCGATCGCAGCATCCTCGAGGAGATCCTCGTTGCTGGGGCCCGGATGGAGCCTGGCCGAGGTCTGGAGACGGGTGAGCACGCTGCCATTGCCCCGGAGCGAGGTCGCGAAGTAGACCAGGGTCGATTCAAGCTCATGGAGTGCGATCAGGTCATCCTCGCTCGTCGACTTCCGCATCTTGTCCTCGAACTCCTGCCGCTCACGATCGATGCCGGTGAGGCAATGCTGGTAAAGGAGCGCGGTGCTGAACAGGATCTTGCAGAGGAAGATTCGCCGCGCCCGGGTGGAGAGCCCATTGCTCCAGGACGGCGTCTGCGGTGCCAGGATCGGGGTGTCCTCGGCGCAGACCGTGATCACGTTGTGCGCCAGGACAATCACGCCGAGCGGGATGGTGTGATAGGTGTCGAGCCCGTTGCGCTTCTCGGGGACCGGGATATCGACCAGCACGAGCGAGTAGCCCTCCTCGTACTGCACGCGGGTCTTCTCTTCCGGATCGTTCGCGGCGACGATGTCGGCAGGGTCGACCCCATTCAGGCACGATGCAATCTTCTCGGCTTCGGCAAGAGACGGCGCCGTCAGCTTCACCCACACCCCATCTGCGATCTCATCCACCTGATGGGTGACGCCTTCATCTGTGCGAAAGAGCTCGATCACCGCAGCCTCCCCTTCCTCGTGCGCACTCCAACAGACCAGCTTACGCCACCTGCAACTCCTGGGTGCACGATCGCCTCCAGGCAAGAGGACGCTTTACACAGCTTGATGGAATGCTGACATGGGAAGAGGATCTCCCATCAGGCCCTGAGGATCTTCTCCATGGCCTTGCCATGGGCAAGCTCGTCCACCATCTTGTCGAGGATGCGGATGTCGCGCATGAGGGGGTCTTCGATCTCCTCGACCCGGATGCCGCAAATCTTGCCCGTGACGAGGGAGCGCTTGGGATTCATCTGGGGCGCATTGCGGAAGAAGTCCCCGTAGGTCGTCCCATCCTCAGCCATCCGCACAATCTCGTCTTTCGTGTAGCCGCAGAGCCACTCTGCCAGAACATATACCTCGTCTGCGGTGCGCCCCTTGCGGAGCGCCTTGTTGAGGAGGCACTGCCAGACCTTTCCGAACGGCATCCCATAGACCTTCTGGCTGTCTGCCATCATGTGCTCCCTCTCTGCAGTCTTCCTGCAGTCCGTTATATATGCTATCAATCTGGTAACGTATATCCCTGTGCCATATACAGTGTAGCGCCGCTGTGCCCTGCATAGAGCACGCACCCCGAAAGCATCCAGAGGAAGGAACCACCATGTCTGATACCAAGCAGGAGCTCGCATCTGCCATCGCAGCGCTCGGAGCAACCATCACCGAGGCAATGGACGACCAGCCGGGATTCGTCCCCTGCGGCACCCCCGCCCAGGTCATCATCACCGCCATCCAGGCCGCTGAAGGAGAGAGCGAGGCCGCACAGGAGCAGTCCTTGGCAACCGTCCTTTCCTTCATCGACCATGTGAGCTCGCATCGCGGCGTCACCGCCCACAAGCCCGAACAGGTGGATGAGCCTACGGAAGCGCAGGCAGCGCTCGCCGAGAAGGTGCGCACGCTTGCCCTTGCGCACAATGCGGATGAGCTCACGCCTGATCAGACCGCATGGCTCTACCGTGCGCTTGCCGCCCTCGGCCCTGACAGCTCGAAGGCAGCCCAGCTCCTGGCCGAGGCCTAAGGCATATCTGGCTCAGCGCCCTTCCGTGTCATGCTTCCAGAGGCGCGAGAAGGGCACGAGGTCTGCCAGCGCCACGACCGAGAGCACGGCCATCGTGATGAAGACCGGCAGGCGTCCGCTGGCACCAGCCACAGCCAACACGAGGATGTTCACAAGCGACGCCACGACGAGGCTAAAGTTCACGACCGAGAGGTTGAAGGGATAATCCCGAGAGCCATAGCGCTGGCGGGCGAAGGCAGAGCTCACGACCGGACACGAGCCATAGCAGAGCCCGCAGAGGAGCGCCCCAGCCGCATAGAGGACACCCGTTGTGGTGCTGACGCCGCAGATAATGAGGAGGACCGACGAGGTGGCCAGGATGGATGCCAGGCACATTGTCGCGACGACGCCGCGCCTGTCGTAGAAGCTTCCTGTGATGATGCGGGAGAGGCCATTGGCGACCGAGATCAGGCTCGCCAGCAAGATCGCTGTTGCGGCATCGAAGCCAGCCAGCTGGGCATCGGAGGCGGCATTGCCGATCGTGGCGAGTCCTGCCGCATTCACGATAATGACCCAGACCCAATAGATCCAGAAGATGGCTGTCGCCCACGGCTTCTCGGAATGGGCATCCTCAGCGCCTGCCCTCTCCTTCTTCTGGCAGCCAAGCGTCTCTGCGATATTCGCAGGGGCTGCCTCGACGACGAAGGAGGCAGCGACCGTGATGGCCAAGGTCACGATACCGAGCACGACCAGCACGGTCGGCAGGCCCCAGGCTCCTGCAAGCTGGAGCGAGAGGTTCCCCAGGATGAGGGCGCTCACGCCGAAGCCGAGCATCAGGATGCCCGAGGAGAAGCCGACCTTGTCCGGGAACCACACATTGGTCGTCGCGACGAGCGCGTTGTAGCCGATACCGACACCGAGGCCGCCACATATCCCATAGAGCGCATAGACGACCGCAAGGCCTCCTGCCCCGAAGAGCCCCGTGCCCACAAAGCCGATGCAGAAGAGGATGCCTGCAAGCGTGAGCTCCCAGCGAAGGCCGACCCTCTTCTGGAGGGCAGATCCCGCAAGCCCACCCAGGCAGAAGGCGATCATCATCAGGTTGAAGGTGAGGCCGATGCCGGATGCCGGCAGGCCGAAGGCAGCACAGAGGGGACCTGCAAACATCGAGAAGGCATAGATGAGGCCCAGAAAGAGCAGGGCAATGGTCGATGTTGCAAGGATGCGCGTACGTTTGCGGCGGATCTCTTCTGCTGTCATGGTGCCTCCTCGGCTGGTTCTGCATTGCCCCAGATGCGTCCTGCCATCTGCGGCAGGCATCGGGATTCAGTCAACTATAAGCCATCCCGGGAGGCAGGGCACCGCAAGGAGAGGCAAATCACGAGGCAGAGGGCATGTGGATCTGTCCCAAAGCAAGCGCCGGCACGCCCGGAAGCCAGGCGGTGTAGCGCTCAGGGCGCGCCATCACATCCTGCATCACAGAGGCAGCATCCAGCCATGCTGTCTCGGCAATCTCTTCGGGATCGGGCGCCAAGACGCCTGCATACTTCGCCACGAACACATGATCATATTCATACTCGGTCACGCCATTCGGGAAGACGGCACGATAGACGAAGCTCCCCACCTCATAAGGCGCCCCTTGAAGCCCCGAAGCCTCTATCCCGAGCTCTTCGGCAAGCCGGCGCAGGACCGCCTCATCGAGTGCCTCCTCTGTCCTCGGGTGGGAGCAGCAGGAGTTCGTCCAGAGGCCTCCCGAGTGGTATTTCCTGAAGGCGCGCCGCTGCATCAGGATCTCAGGGCCGCGGCTCCCCTCATGCCAGAGGACGACCGAGAAGGCCCTATGGAGGAGCCCGCGCTCATGCACCTCAAGCTTCGGGGCAGAGCCTATCTCGTGGTCGAGGAGATCCACAAGCACCAGCTGGTCGCTTCCACCATCATCCACCAAAGCTGCCTCCTGCCTCACCCCTCCCAGGGGCGGAACTTCCCGTAAGGGATATCGAACTACATGAGGATCTTCCCCACGACGTGGTCGACCTGCTCGTCAGTCGTCCTGCAGCCATTGTAGAACGTGAGCATGGGCGGGAGGATGATTGCGTGTCCTGCCAGCGAGCGCAGCAGTGTGCAGCTCTTGGACGCAAACATGCCATCCATCCGTGACGGGTTTAAATAGGTATGTAATTTGGTATTATATTTGGTATTCATTCACGCCCACGAAGGAGCTCACATGACTTCCATCTACTCGTCTGCAGCCCTCAAGACGCATCAGCGCGAAATCAAGGACATTGCCCGCAAGGACGTAGTCCACATCACGGAGAATGGCAACGCCGCCTTCGTCTTTATGAGCGAGGAGCTCTTCGAAGACCAGCTCAGCAAGGCCGCCGAAGAAGCAGCACTCACGGAGCGCATGCGCGCATGCATCCGCAATGGCCGAGACGACATCCGCGAAGGCCGCTACGTGGAAGGTGTGGATGCCTTCCTCAGCACGCTGGAAGAGAGCGAAGAGTCCCATGGCTAGGCTCCTTCTCACCGAGCAGTTCATGGCTGAAGCACGTGTCATCTGGTCCCCACGGGTCAAGAAGCACTTGGTCCGCATCCTGTCGATGATCGAGTCTTTCCCTGAAAGCGGCTCTGCGAACATTCCTGCATCGCTTGTCGAAGAATTTGGACCTACTATACGCAAATGCCCCATGGATCCGTATTATCTCATCTATGAGTACGATCCGGAATCCGATGTGGTTGCGGTCTTGGGCCTCGTCCCGCAGCGCTCCACCCACTAGCGCGCTTCCATCCAAAGGGGTCCGATCAGCTGCGCTTGAGCTCTGCCGCTCTTCCGAGGCACGTGCACAGCCCGTCCCGGAAAGAGCATCTGGATGCACTTCGGCCGTATCTTGGAGCTGCATCCCTCCGTACAGGAATGCGCCACCAGGTCTTTCCTGGTTCATCCCTCCCAGGGCCGGAACTTCCCGTAAGGAATATCGAACTGCATGAGGATCTTCCCCACGACGTGGTCGACCTGCTCATCAGTCGTCTTGCAGCCATTGTAGAACGTGAGCATCGGGGGAAGGATCACGTAGCCATCCTCGGCAGCCTGAAGGAGATTCCGGCAGTGGGCCCGGTTGAGCGGCATCTCGCGCGGCACGAGCACGACCTTGCGCCCTTCCTTCATCGAGACATCCGCTGCCCGCACAAGGAGATCGTCGTCGTAGGCATTCGC
>OMTG01000025.1 GCA_900313905.1 uncultured Actinomycetes bacterium
ATATCGTAGCATGAGGCGGATGGTTCGACGATTTATCACCTAACTTGTAGACCCATGTAAAAGACCCTTATGGTCAGATGCTATTCAGACTTGCTGCATTTATGTGGATGTCGCCACCAGATTTAATATTTTAAGAAAACTATATTCAAACTGAAGAGCAATGCCGTCACGGCTGAGGTCGTGATGCGTTCTTCCAAGGTGCTGCATGCGGATCCCGTGCGGCTGCCATATCGGCTAGCCATGCGAGCGCTGGCCACGGGATAGCGAGCATGGCAAGCGCTGCAAGGAACGTGGCGATGCGGAATGCCAGGCGGCCAAGCATCGCACCTCCCTTCTGGGACCACCTCATTATCGTACGGGAACGGAGCAGGGAACCGGCCTGGACGCATCTGGAATGGGTGGCCGCAAGACGAATCATCCCTCCTGCATGCCAGGTTCTTTGGACGTCGGGCAGAGTCCTGGCTCCCTGCGGCCGTGCATCAGAGGATTCGAAGGTCTGGCCTCTGGCCTTTCCTTCAGAAGAGCAGTGCTGCCGCCAATAAGAGGATGCCTGCGCAACAGCAGGCGGCAATGATCCCCACTACGGCCACGCCGGGAGATGCTGCTGATGAGCTCTGGCATATACGGTTGCAAGGTGCATTCACTTCTGTTCATCGGCAAATCGGCGTGTGCAACCCATCTCCACCGTAATGCGGCGCAGAGGAGCCGGCACATAAAGCGTTGGACAATCCTGGATGTGCACCTGTTCAGCCTGCTTCTCCTCTGCGGTGCGCATCGCCTTGGACTGATCGATCAAGAAGCGGGGCACAAGCTCGTGGCACTTGAACGCGGTTGCAGCAGCTTGGGGCGTGCTTCAGGGCTTCTGACATGATTGGTGCTGGGTCAAGGATTTCGACGTAGTGCGTGATGGCAGCACCGCTGCCGCGGTTGTCGAGCTGCGCCAGATCTTCCGTCATGATATCTCCTGCGCGGAGAAGGGTGTCCCGAAGCAGGGCAGCAGACAAGGCAGTGCCTGTGTGCGGGCGCCATCTATCGCAAGGGCGTCTTCTTCTGGCGAAGGTCCGATGATCATGGCAGCTGTCTGCGCTGCCCTGCATTGCGTGTTGCTGCGGAGCGCCTCTTTGCCTGGATATCCGGCAAAGGGCAGGAAGCCCTCAAGATGGGATGGCTGCAGCTGAGGTTCTTCCAGCGCTGCCGCTCGGCCGGGAGGGCTTGCATGCACGTCCAAAGGACTGTCAGCGCCTGGCTCGCAGGCACTGCTGAGGGCATTCCAGAATTGAATCCGCCTTTGTGGGAGGAAATGAGCAGTCCCGTGGCGGTAGCCTCTTCTCGACGTGAGGGGAAGGACACGGATGCGGGGAGATTCGGGAGGCAGCTGCAGGCCGCGGCACCATGCTTCGCCAGTCTGATGTATCTGTGGCATCGTGCCGCAGGTGGCGCTCGGCTGCAGTTCCGGCTGATGGGCTGAGCTGGCAGGCCATGCGGCAGCCCGGATGGGGATGCGCAACGTTCTCAGCACCCTGAGCCTCACATCATGATCTCCGCAGGGAAAGGCAGAAGAGGAGGCAGTGCTGGCGCATGCTGATAAACATCAGCGGGAGGACAGACATCGTGGGCGTGTATCCGACGTGGATGTTCAACCGGTTCGAGGAGGGGTTTGCATACTCGCGCAACACCATCTATCCCACGTCTGTGAGAAGGTATGAGCTTGTGCCCGACAAGGTGGATTGCCTGCTGTTCTGCTCGAAAAACTACCTTCCGGTGCTTGATCGCATCAACCAGATAACGGAGCGCTTCCACACCTACTTCTACTACACCATCACAGCGTATGGCAAAGACGTGGAGCCGGGAGTCCCGGACATCGAGACGAGCATCCAGGCGCTCTTCGAGCTTGAGAGAATCGTAGGCAGCGGTCGCATCGCTTGGCGATATGATCCAGTGCTTCTCACCTCCGAATACACCATCGAGAGGCACCTGGACACGTTCGAGTGGATGTGCGACAGGCTGCATGGGCACGTGGACCGCTGCATCTTCAGCTTCGTCGAAATGTATGCCAGGCATGCGACGTGCTTTCCCGAGCTCATAGCGATGACGGAAGACGAGAAGGACGTGCTGGCAAGGGGACTGGGACAGATCGCGGCGAAGTACGGGATGCCGATTCAGACCTGTGGCAACGAGGCCGACTACAGCCGGTATGGGATCAGCGGCTCCGGCTGCGTCACGTTGGACATGCTCGGCAAGGCCAATGGGATCGTGTTCCGCACGCTGAAGCATCAAGGCTGCCGCAAGGGCTGCCATTGCATGGCGAGCAGGGACATCGGCCTGAAGGACAGCTGCATCAATGGATGCAAGTACTGCTATGCAAACCGCAATGCCGCCCGCGTGGCTGAGAATTACAGGCTGCACGACCCGGATTCGCCTCTCCTCATAGGGCATCTCAAGCCCACGGACAAGCTGGAGCCTGGTTCGCAGAAGTCCTTCCTTGCACGCTAGGGACGCGTGGTCCCCGGCTGACCTGCGGCGGGTTTGACGGCGTGGCCGGCACCTGCCGAGAGGCCAGATGGATGGCTCCGCGTGTCGGCATGGTGAAGAACTGGTCAATCTCGAAGACGCAGGGAACGTCCAGCTCTATGTTAGTTCGCTGAAACCAAATGCTTTTTGGCTGTCTGAATGTTTCCCAGAGCTTTGGAGCGCTATCTCATGGAGAAGAATGTAGAGCCTCGGCGTCCTGGCGCCAAGCGGGCGGGTGCCGTGTGGGCTGCCGTGGCATTGTCGGCCGGACTCGTGGTGGCGCCAGCTACGGCGCTTGCCGATGAGGCGGGAGACGCCTCTGCTGCCACGGATGCAGAGGGTGCGGCTTCTGCCGAAGAGCCTGCTGCAGACGCCACCCAGGCGACGGCTGAGGCCCAAGCTGCGGATACCAGCCAGACGACGGCTGGGACACAGAATCTGGATTCTGGGACCGATGGCTCGTATGAAACCCATGGCATCTATCGCGTGACCGTCCAGTACGTAGACGGGAACGGCAAGCAGATCGCGCCCTCATGGCAGCGTGAGCTTTCCGAGGGCGAGAAGTGGTCCGCGGATAGCCCGGCCATTGGGGGGATACCATCTGAGGGATGCTGCGCAATCGGCTGTCTCTGGAGTGGCGAGCGGCGAGGACCACAACCCTGTCTGCACTGTCGTCTACGACAGCTCGCTGACGAAGTACAAGGTGCTCGTCGAGCTGCAGGTAGGAAACGGCTATCGTGTCGACCAGGAGAAGACGCTCACCGCCCCGGTGGGGACGGTCGTGCATGCCACGCCGGAGGACATTGCAGGCTATCACTGCGTGACGGAGCCCTCGGACCTCTCGACCACAGCCACGGCAGACGGGAACGCGCAGATCGTCCTGCGCTATGACCAGGATGTCGCGAGCTGCAGCATCTGCTTCAAGACAGGCGGGTCCTATGTCGCGCCCATCACGGGACACGTGGGGGACGCGGTTGCCACGCCAGAGGCGCCCACGAAGCTTGGCTACGTCTTCGCCGGATGGGACACGAATGGCGACAGCATTGCAGATGCCCTGCCCGACACTATGCCTGGCCACGATGTCACGGCTGAGGCGCTCTGGACTCCGGGCGAGGCAAGCTACGAGATCCGCTATTTTGCCGAGAAGCCGGGAGACGTCTATGGGGGATCGAAGAGCTACCAGCTCATAGGCACCTATCACCAGACCGGGAAGACCGAATCCACCACGCCGAAGACGCGCGGGCTCGACACGTCGAAGGGCGCGAGGTTCCAGTACTACCAGTACTCGCACGAGACATCGGCACAGATCGCCGGCGACGGCTCGACCGTCGTGAACGTCTATTACGACTGGAAGCCCGTGAAGCTCTGCTTCTATGTGATCGCCGATGGGCAGACGTACATGAACGACAGCAACCTCATCGCATCCCATACCGAGAACTTCGCCGAGGGCCTCAAGCTGCCTTCGGCAGAGCAGGCGCTCGAGGCCTACCGGACGAAATACCACGGCCAGAAGGCGCACTTCATTGGATGGGTCAGCGCCATGTCAGGCTATTACCGCGATGAAGGCAGCGGGTCTGTCACGGCAAACGATGTGATGTTCGATTCCCAGGGGAACCTGATTGCCCCGTTCTGGGCATCGTTCGGCGACAATGCATACCATGCGTACATCTACAGCGTGAATGAGGGCGTCGAGCCGGGATCGTATGCGGAGGAGAACGCCGGCCTCCAAAGAAGGGTGTGGGACTCGTCTGCCGTCTGGCAGTACATCACCGATTACCCGTCAAACCCTGTCTTCCCGTATGAATGGCGGGTGTCCACATCTGTCTGGGATGGCAACGACCCCTCGACCATCGAGTGGGGGAGCTGGCACAAGTTCTCCGATATGGAGCGGATGAGCGATGGCTACACCTACGCCCTGCCCTCTGAGCAGGAGGGCTTTGACCTGCGGAAGCAGAATGTGATGGAGGTCCACTATGCCCGCAGGTCGTATACCGTGACCTACTACGTAGACGGCCAGGCACAGGCTTCCTCGACGTACCGCTATGGGACGAAGTTCCAGGCGGGCAGCGGTGTGGATCCCTCACTTCTCAAGGCTCCGGACGGCATGGTCTTTGCTGGCTGGGCTACCAGGCCTTCGTCGACGAACTGCCTGAACGGCGAGCTTGAGATGCCTGCATCGAATGTCAACCTCTATGCGCAATGGGTGCACGCCGACCATCTTGTCGTCTTTGACACGCATGGCGGCACGGCGGTCGACAGCCAGACGGTCGCATGGGATGCCAAGGTGTCAGAGCCGGCAGATCCTGCGCGTGAGGGCTATCTGTTCGGCGGCTGGTACTTCTACGGCGAAGGCTCTGCCACTCCCGCGCGGTTCTCATTCGATATGCCGATCGAGCACGACCTGGTCCTGCATGCCGCATGGAAGCTCGCAGGCGAGAAGACGACCTATACCGTGGTGCACCAGGCCAAGGATGGCACTGAGCTCAGCCGCGAGACCTCAGATGGCCTTGTCGGGGAGACGGTCACGGCAGTTCCTCTGGCCGAGGGTTCGGCAGCACGTGCCGGCTATCGCTACGTCTCCTCGTCGGGGTCCACGATCGTGCTCTCGAAGGACGCAGACAGGAATGTCATCACGTTTGTCTACGATAATGACCCCTCCTACCTGTACATCATCCATGCGGTAGATGCCGCCACGGGCAGGGACATCGCGGACTGGCAGGTGCTGGAATCTGGGGATGTCGTGGTCGATGCCATGGCGCCGGATGTGCCCGGATGGCGTGTGCGCGGATGCGGGTCTGGCTACGTCGGCGCAGGTGGCACCCGCGAGCTGGTGTTCCTGTATGACAAGATGGCGCCTCAAGAGGAGGGCGCTGCGCCGGATCTGCAGCAGGGCGCGATGCGCCAGGAGGCCAAGCCCCAGGCTGCTGTGACAGAGGCCTCTGCATCTGGCGAGCGGGCAGCGCTTCCTGAGACCGGAGACCAGTCCGGACTTGCCAGCCCGCTTCTTGCCGCCGCGGGTGCAGCGCTTGCTGCTGCGGGCTTGAGAGGACGGCGCAGGGACGCCTAGCTGGGGCGCGATGAGGAACCGGCCGCGCAGAGGCTACGGCCGGCATCCTTTGCTCCTGCATCGCGTATGCCAGCTCGGGGGCATGGCCTGCCGCACATGCAGGAGCGCCATTGTGAAGGTTCCCGAGCACGAAAACATGATGGGGAGAGGCGCTACGAACAGCGAGATTGCAGCTGCCGAGGTGGGCGAGCGGTGGCAGGGCCGGCATGTGCGCCGATATGGTACAGGCAGACAGCATGGTCTTTGCTTCTGAACCATATGGCGGGATGTGCGCATGCCGAGGCAAATCTCAGACATGCGGAGGCATGCTCTCTGCTCTGCCATCCAGATTTGGACAGCATGCGTGCCGGCCCTCACGGAATCGTCTGTGATGCTGCCAAAGCATCCATGTCTGCATTGGCCTTGCTGCAATGCGTGGCGTTATCGAAAGCCAGATTGTTTCAGGGTCATCGACGAAGGGGATATGCAGGCTGCGGCTTCTCTGCGCTCGTCTAGCAGATCGATGCGCTGCGAGCTGCATCCAGCTCTCCATCTGCTGAACGTCTGGGATGGAGAGGTCCAGCAGACAAGTGGGCTGCAGGGGCAGAGCGCCTATCGCTTTGCAGCTTGGGTGACACAGGGGCTGGCAATCCGGAATGTGGGGAACGGAAGGTGGATGGCAGTCTCCCGATTCTGCAAGCTGGTGAAAGCATGGAATCTGTCGATTGAGCTGCCTTCCGATTCCTGGCGGCAAAGTCATGCGCTGCATTCGCCTGGGGAACCTGCCATGGAAGCATGAGCCGCTTCTGCATGCAGGCAGGGCGCATGGGAAGATGCGACTCCAAGGCTGGCAAGCCTCCCGTGGAAGCGATGGGGGAAGGCGGATCGGCTGGATGTGGGAAGCATGGCCATGCAACCGTCTCCCTGGCAGGAAGGGGGCTTGGCGATGACCAGATGGCCTGATCGCTCAGAGCTGATTCCATCTGGACATGCCTTGTCAGGCTGGCATGTGCGATAGTAATGCTAGCATGGTGTCTGGGCGGCTGCGCTGCACCTGCCTATGGAATGCGCAATGTGCTGGATGCCGGAACGTGAGGAGTGCGCCATCTTCGCTGCATGCCCGTCTGTGCGAAGGTGGCTTCCCATAGAGGGCAAGGAGGATTCATGGCTGCAGAGTTCAGCTTCGGTGATGCGGAGTTTTCGCCGCTCTCCATTGATGAGGTGCAAGATCCGGATTCTGTGCTTCCCGAAGGCTGGCCAACACATCTGCAGGTCCCACTCAGCATGCGGAACTCCCGTGACCTCAATCTGTACACAGATGGAGTCTTGGCAGAGGGCGGCACATACTGCATCTCGCTCACGGTGGTCTCCAAGGTGGAGATAGAAAAGGTCACCTTCAGCATCAATGACCACAACGAGCTTCCGACGCATGCATCGGTGGAGCCATCGGACAATCGCTTCAGCTACTCCTTCACCTTCGATCCGAAGTACCTTACCGGGAGTCTCAAGGCAGATTCCAGGCATGCATTCTCTAAGACGGTCGGCTTTGCTCGTGTGGAAGTGAATGTGCGGTTCGCAGATGATGCAGAGCTCAGCCTATACTCCATGGATATCGTGGCGCTCTCTGCATCGATTGCCGACAATTTCGAGAATGCGAAGGTACTCGAGGAATTCCTCAGGCCAGATCGCAACCAGGCTGCCGAGTGGATGTTCTCAGCTCCTGGCGATGCCGCACCGGGCGGAGGGGCCTTGGCGACCGATAGCGACACCGACTGGGCCAATGGCTCGCTCGATGCCTGCTCGGATTGCATAGCCCACACCATCAGCCTCATCAGCAAGGGAATATCCGATCCAGATGATGGATTTCCGAACCAGCTTCCTGCAGGACAGGGGTGTGGCCCTTCATTCGATACCCCTCAGAACGAGGCGGTACGGGCATTCATCGTGAGCATCGGCGACAGGGCCCGTACGCTCCACCAGGATCTGCTTGCCGCAGAGCAGAAGACAACCAGCCAGCTCTCTTGCATCGATGCACTGATCGAGATGGGCAATGCCAGGTTCGGCGGCAATGCCAAGCTTCCGGCACGCACCCTGTTCCAGATCCGCGTTGATGAGATCCGCAAGAGGGGAGCCCTGTTCGGGAAGCTCGTGGACTCATGCGATACCGTGCTCAGAAGGTTCGATGCGTGCGCTCCGGGTGTGGACAAGCGCACATTCTCGCTTCCTGCTGCGCTGGATGCCTTGAGGGACACATCCTGCTATCAGCCCTTCTTCAAGGCCATGTCTGCATGGAGGGAGTTTGCGGACTTGCGGTACACCAGGGAATCCCGTGCCCTGCATGTCGCCAAGCCCGATCGGCTCTACGAATATTTCTGCCTGTATCGGCTGCTCGACTGGCTGTATAAGGCAGGCTTCACCGAGCGGGCGTGGGCGAGCAGCCCCATCGATTTCTTCAGATATTCGATCGAGGATACCTACGACCAGTATGAGAACGAGAGGCGCTGCGCCAATACCTATCTCCTGGCAAGGCCATTGCCGGGTGGCGGTGCAGAAGAGGTCGACCTGTACTACGTTCCTGTCATCTATGGAGACCGCCGTGAAGAGAACGGGATAGCTCTGCACAAGCTGGACGAGAATGAGATGAGCTATGGCGCAAGGAGCCGGGCGAATACGATCTGGACGCCTGATTTCATGCTCGTGGAAAGGCGGTTCGGCTCAGAGCCCCATACGCTCATCATGGACTCCAAATACTTGAAGCTGGAAGATGCAAGAGACCTCGTGCGCTACGAGGACGAGACCCTCTTCGAACATGTCGCCTATCGATACCTTGACCGTATCGGTGGAGGCAACTGGCGCATGTCCCCGCCGGATCAAGTCTGGCTTCTCTGCGCCTCCGGCGAAAAGGAACTCTGGCTTGAGGAGGGTGTGGGAGGGCTTTTGAGGCTCAATACAGATACCTCCCTTGAGGCATTGGATGACCTGTTCGCCACGGTCGGGCTTGCGCGGAATCCTGCAGCACCCAGATGATCGACAGGAGCAGCTGATGTCATCCGTCTGCCTGCTTGCTCTTGGGCTCTTGAGACGTCATTGATACGGGCGCAGATGACTGCGTCAGCTGCCACATCTGACTCTGGTCCGCCACAATGTGCATGTGATGGGAGATGAGCTGGAGAGGTTCTGCTCCATGTTCGCATCATGACAGATTGACGATCCTCTCTGCGAGGGATGCTGCCTCAGATGACGGGGCTGCAATGCCTATCGACGATGATGGTGCCTCTGGATTGCTGTGGAGCCAGGTGCCCTTGATGCGTAGGGATCCAAAACGAAAGAAGTGTGGTTGTGACATCTTCATCTGGAAGATTGGGCGTCAGCTGAAGTGCGTACTTCTAGTAGCGCCCCTATGCGCGCTGCTGCCTATCCCGCAATCGTAGAACAGGCAGCACCTAATAGATGGCACATCTCCGACATGGGACGGCTGCATGCATCTGCCCCCGAGAAGGACGTCTTTTCATTCTTCTTGAACGTTTCCGCAGCTCGTGGCTTCGGTTGGCATTGCGATGCATGCAATGGGCCAAAATTCGCGGAAACATGCATCCTCACTTCTCCGACCTCGGAGGTCCGGTTTATTTCCAGGCCAGCACAGCTATTTACCTGCGGGTTTTCGTTTCATGCTCTCAGAGGTCGGAGAAAATAATGTGTAGGAATTGTGAATGTGGCTTCAGTGGATGGGGCCCAAGGCAGCCCGAACTAGGATATTAACCACCTTTTGATTCAAATGAGTTCTATTATGCACTGTGCACCTTACCTATAGAGGGATTGAGACTTGCGGCGGCGGTCATTCACTGCTATGCCGAAGGTCAGCGTGCACCTTACCTATAGAGGGATTGAGACTAGAGTCAGCACGGGGATTCAGAAGCTGATCCACCAGAACAAGTGCACCTTACCTATAGAGGGATTGAGACTATAGAGGCCAGTTTTGGCCTCCACATCGCTGGCGGCCTGGTGCACCTTACCTATAGAGGGATTGAGACAATTGTGTTCAAGGCGATAGTAACGCCATGTTGCGTCGTGTGCACCTTACCTATAGAGGGATTGAGACAAGCAGGAAGAATACAGTCCCCGTGAAGGCATGGACGGCACTGTGCACCTTACCTATAGAGGGATTGAGACCTATCAAGTCAACGTTGAGGTTTTGACGATGATGGTCTGAAGGTGCACCTTACCTATAGAGGGATTGAGACTCGCTACAACTGCCAGCACGATAACTATCAGTGTTTTGAGCGTGCACCTTACCTATAGAGGGATTGAGACCCACTGTACTCCCAGCGAGAACTTAGCCAGTGCCAATGAACGTGCACCTTACCTATAGAGGGATTGAGACCCCTGGATTTTAAAGTTTCTGGCGCCTCCGCACCAGGCGCGTGCACCTTACCTATAGAGGGAAATGGCTCAGAACTTAGGGAATAGGCGGCCTCCTCGCGACATCAGCTTTCAAACTGCCGGCTGCAGGCCCGG
>OMTG01000095.1 GCA_900313905.1 uncultured Actinomycetes bacterium
CCATCATCCGAAAGGCCTTGGGGCGGGATGGGCCCATTAATCATCGTTTCCCTAGGAGTCGTGAACGATGGGGTCTATGCGGTGACGAAGGGGCAGGTGCTCCTTGTCGATTCGGATACGATCCATACGATTGCCCCTCTGGGCGAGAACGATATCCTCGTGAACGTGCAGATCGACAAGCGGTATTTCGACAGCAGCTTCCTGAACAGGCTGGATGCCGACTCGCTCGTCACCTCATTCTTCGTGAACTCGATATCGAAGGGCGCGGCGCACAACAGCTTCATCCTCTTCCATTCGGAGCAGAGCCGCCGCCTCCCTCTCTTTATGGATGAGCTCCTCTGTGAATGCTATGATCCGTCGCCGCGCTCGGACGAGATGATACGGGCATTGCTGGCACTGGTCCTGGCCGAGCTCGTCAATGTCTATGAGGAGGATGCAGCGGCGGGCACGATGTCTGCACGGAATCCGGTGGTGCAGGCGCTGCGCTATATCGAGCAGCACTATCAGGACTGCACGCTTTCCGATACTGCCTTCGCGCTCGGCGTGAGCACAAGCTATCTGACGAAGCTCCTGAAGAAGGAATGCGGCACGACCTTCACTGAGCTTGTGCAGAAGCAGCGCATGGCGGTGGCAAAGCGCCTCATCGCTGCCGATGCGCTCTCTATCACTGATGTCGCAGCCCAGGTGGGATATGCGAACATGTCCTACTTCTACAAGGTGTTCGAGCGCGAATGCGGCATGCTGCCAGGGCAGTACCGTGACCTGGTGAGGGGAGAGGCGCCGCGGGAGGAGTGAGGCTGCCCCGGTGCCGAAAAAGGGCCCTTTGCCATCTGAGGCAAAGGGCCCGGCCTGTTCTGCAGAGGTGCTAGATCTCCTGCTCGAGGAGGGCGGGGTCTTCGATCATCGAGTCATTGAAGCCCCAGATATAGGTGCCGATGGCTGCACCCAGGAAGCCGATGGCGGCGCAGATCGGTGCGGACCAGCCGCCCGGGAAGAAGTAGAGGGCGGGCAGCGTGATGAGGTTCACGCCGGTGAAGGCCGTGCGCTGGAGGCCTGCCAGGGCGATGGGGATGGAAGCGAAGGCAGAGGCGATGCAGGCAATAACGAAGGGCTTCTTGTACTTGAGGTTCACGCCGTAGATGGCGGGCTCGGTGACCCCGGCAAGCAGTGCGGTGATCCAGTTCGGGCCGGCGATCTCCTTGAGCTTGGCATTCCTGGTCTTCAGGAAGACGCCGAAGCAGGCACCGGCCATAGCGAAGTTGCAGCCCCAGGAGAGCGGGGAGAGCCAGTCATAGCCAAGCGTAGCCATGTTGTTGAGGACAATCGGGGTGAAGGCGGCGTGGGCGCCGAAGATGATGAGGATGGGCCAGACGCCTGCGAAGATCATGCCAGCGAGGACCGGCGCGACATTGTAGACCGCAAGGATTGCGTCAGCGACCACCGTGCCGGCAATCTGGAAGATGGGGCCGACAGCGATGAGCTCGACGGGGACGAGGATGAGGATGCAGAGCATGTAGCCGAAGAGCGAGAAGATGGTCGCATTGAGATGGGCCTTCAGGAACTTCTCGAGCTTCGCGAGCATCCATGTCATGATGATCGGCGGGATGATGGCGGAGGCATAGCTCACGAGCGTGACAGGGATGCCGAGGAAGTCGAGGGCTGCCCCTCCCTCATAGGCCGTCACGATCGACGGATAGAGGAGCGGGAAGGCGACTGCGAGGGCGACATACTTGTTGGTCTTGAACTTGTCAGCTGCGGATACCGCCAAGGCAAAGGGCAGGAACCTCATGAACGCATCTGCCGCTGCATAGAGGACGGTATAGGTGCCGGTCGCCGAGAATCCTGGGATGAAGTTCTGGAGCAGGACGACGACGGCCTTGAGCATGCCGACCGCGATGAAGGCGCCCATGAAGGGGAAGAAGATGCCGGAGATGGTCTCAGAGAACTTCGAGAAGATCGAGCGCTTCTCTCCGTCGTCGGCTGGGACCTCGCCCCGGGCCAGGTCGGTGCCGAGGATCTCGACGGCAGCATCGTAGGCACGCTCGACGTCGGTGCCGATAACGACCTGATACTGGCCATTGCCATGCACCACATCGATCACATGCTGGATCTGCTTCACGGTCGCATCGGAGGCCTTGCCTTCATCCTTCAGGACGAAACGGAGCCTGGTCACGCAATGGGTCACGGAAGCGATGTTCTCCTTGCCGCCAACTGCCTCGATCACGGCGCTGGCAAGAGCCTTATAGTCTTTGGCCATGGAATGTCCTTTCTGAGCTCGCCTTTCTGGGTGCCTCGTTCTGACAGCATCTATTAAAGCGGGCTGATATATCAGTTTGCATGACCAAATGCACCACGGCATTGACCTTTTGCGTACGGATCAGGCAGATAGGGCCCAGAACAGATGAGGGCACAGGAGCGAGACGGCTCCTGTGCCCTCATGGCTTTCCCTGCTGATATATCCTAGCTCCGGTTCTTGCGGATGCGGAGCGGCGCCAGATGGCGCATGTCCTCCCGGTAATGGGCGCAGAAGGCATGGACGATGCGGTCGATATGCTGCTCGTCGGGAGCAAGGATGCGCAGCGCCATTCCGCCTGCATCGATTGGGGAGATGCCGATGCGGCAGGTGCCATCGAGTGCAGCTTCGGTGGCCTTGCGGAAGCCTTCTGCATCAGAGGCCTTGAGCTTCTCGTCCAGGATCAGGACCGAGCCGAAGTTCGAGTGGCCCTCGAAGATGCCGATGCCGCCACCCTGGCGGGGCCTCCCTTCCCACTCTCTTGGGGTGACTGCGAGGCGGTCCAGGGCGATGAGCTTTCCTTCCCTGAAGAATGAGGTCGAGAGGAAGGCAGAGGCGAAGCGGAAGGGCTCTGCGTCAGGCGACCAGCCGCTCGAGAGCCCATCTGCATAGATGAGCGCAGCGCCTTTGGCGAGGTGCACTTCGCTCAGCTGTGCGAAGCGGGCATTCGCATAGGGCATGACCTCATCGGCATAGTACTCGAGAAAGCCTCCGGGCCCTACCGCCATCGCCTGGCGCTGGGAGGTCGTCTTGCCGTGGTCACACTTGTAGATGTAGGCCGGAGTCTGGGTCGTGAGGATCGCATGGGCCTCTTCCCCCACGTCGATATCGACCTCGTAGTGCTCGCCTTCGGTGTAGCCGCCGCCTGTCGAGATCAGGTAGTAGTAGGGGTCGGAGTCCGGCACTGCCATCGCAGACGAGATGCGGGAGTTGCCATGGCGGAAGAGGCGGGTCGCGACCGTCCGGTCGTGGCGCTTCTCGAACTCCATGCAGATGGTGCCGTCAGAGGTGCCCGCACGCATGCGGGGGAGGGCCAGGGCGTCCATCAGAGGTCTTCCAGCATGCAGTCGCGCTTGATCCAGGCAATGACCTTGTCGAGGCCCTCGTCCTTCATCAGGTTCGTGAAGACGAAGCTGTCGGCTTTGCGGAACTTCTCCGAGTCCTGGCGCATGCGGTCGAGGTTGGCGCCGACATAGGGGGCAAGGTCGATCTTGTTGATGATGAAGAGGTCGCTCTTGATCATGCCCTGGCCGGCCTTGCGGGGGATCTTCTCTCCTTCGGCCACATCGATGATGTAGATCGAGAAGTCGACGAGCTCAGGGGAGAAGGTGGCAGCGAGGTTGTCGCCGCCGCTCTCGATGAACATGAGGTCGAGCGTGTGGTTGAAGCGCTCCTCGAGCTCCTCGACCGCAGCGAGGTTCATCGAGGCATCCTCACGAATGGCGGTATGCGGGCAGCCGCCAGTCTCGACGCCGATGATGCGCTCGGGTGGCAGCACCGAGTTCTTGATCATGTATTCGGCATCCTCTTTCGTGTAGATGTCGTTGGTGATGACCGCCATGCTGTAGTCGTTCTGCATGGCACGGGTCAGACGCTCGATCAGCATGGTCTTGCCGGATCCGACAGGCCCTCCGACACCGATGCGGACTGCACGTTTCATGAGGCATTCCTCCCTGCATGAGGTTTCATGGATTGAAGACGATGGAAACTAGGACATGAAGAGGCGGGCTTCGAGGGACTCATGGCGCATCTGGGCGATCTCAAGTCCTGGCGATGAGGCGCCGAGGTGTGCCTCATCGAGCATCGCTGACTCAGGGTAGAGGCGGCAGAGCTCCTCGATCACATGGTGCAGGACCACCTGGCCCTGCCGCTGGCCCAGAGGGATTGAGCGCACGGCATTCTGCACCAGGGTCGAGGCCACCGAGTACCCGTAGAGGAGGTAGCAGTCGCGGACCGGGAGCTCGCGGCTGAAGGCGAAGATCGCGAATGCCAGGGCAGGGTTGCCGAAGCACTGCCCCTTGCGGACGGCCTTCGCATAGGCGCCCAGGCACCCCTCATCGCCTTCGAGCTCCTCGAGCAGGCCGATCATCTGCTTCGCGATGAGCTTCGTGCCGGTGCGGGTCTCTGCAGCCAGAGTCGAGAGCGTGATCTCCTGGTCGAGTCGCCAGAGCGTCATGCTGTCCTCATCGGCCAGCGCCTCATAGGCAAGGATCGTGAGGAAGCCCTCTCCGTAGCGGTACTGGTCGCGGAAGTAGCTCTTGATCCAGGCATCGAACTCAGGGGCCTTCCGGATGGTGCCTTCTGCGTTATAGGTCTCCATCCCGAAGGAATGGTTGAAGCTGCCGATGGGGAAGGTGGAGTCTGCGACCTGGAAGGCCTCGAGGAGGACCCCCATGTCCGGCGCGGCGAGAAAGCCGCGGAACTCCTGCACGCTGCTCATGCTTCGTCCTCATGGTGATGCTCGTGGTGGTGTTCATGCTCATGATGGTGGTGATGGGCAAGCTGGGCATAGTGCATCGCATGCTCGAGCGACTGCTTCTCGATTTTGTAGACGACCTCCTGCTCGTCCAGGGTCTTCTCGACGACCGGGTCCCTGAGGAGCGTGATCGTGCCACCCTTCACGACGACGGGCTTGTGGAGGTTGCCGAGCATGTGGGCGATCGTGCCCATCTGGTCGATATCGGCAGGCGCGATCACGATCACCTCATCGGGGATCACGGACAGGACCAGAAGCTCGTGGTCGCCCAGCTTGAAGGCGCTGCCATTCTCGAGCTGTTCCTCATCCGGGATGCGGATGCCGTAATCGTTGCCATGGTCGGTCGTGACGCGCAGGATCTTCTTCGCAAGGTCGTCGCTTGCGATGTCGGCGGTCTCGACGTGGTAGTCGGCAAGGTCGGCGATGTTCGAGACGTTGTCGAAGATTTCAGTCAATACCATAAGATGCCCCTTCAGGAAGGGCGCCGGAGCCTCATGCGTGCATCCGGCGCCCTCCATATCTGTTCCCTGGTGGTAGATGGATCAGAAGAGATAGTAGCGCTGCGCCAGCGGCACCTCTTCCACGGGCTCGCAGGTGATGAGCTCGCCGTCGATCGTGACCTCGAAGGTGTGCGGGTCGACATGGATGCTCTTCGGGCAGTAGTCGTTGAGCTTCATGTCGCGCTTCGTGAGGTCGCGGGTCTTGTGGACCGGCAGGACGATCTTCTCGAGGCCGAGCTTCTCACGTATGCCATGGTTGTAGGCATACTGGGAGACGAAGGTGATGTTGCAGGCGGAGACGGCCTTGCCCCAGGCGCCGTAGAGGTCGCGCATGAAGCGCGGCTCAGGGGTCGGGAGCGAGGAGGAGGCATCGCCCATCACGCCGTAGGCGATGACGCCACACTTGATGACCATCTTGGGCTTGGCGCCGAACTTGGCAGGCTCCCAGAGGACGAGGTCGGCATACTTGCCCGGCTCGACCGAGCCGATGTAGTCGGCGACGCCGTTCACAATGGCGGGATTGATCGTGTACTTCGCGACGTAGCGCTTGATGCGGTTGTTATCGTTGAACTCGGAATCGCCTTCGAGCGGGCCGCGCTGCTTCTTCATCTTCGAGGCCAGCTGCCAGCAGCGCATGGCGACCTCGCCGATCCTGCCCATGGCCATTGCGTCTGATGTCATGACTGACAAGGCGCCCATATCATGCAGGACATCCTCGGCGGCCACGGTCTGCTTGCGGACACGGGACTCGGCGAAGGCGACATCCTCAGGGACCTTCGGGTCGAGGTTGTGGCACACCATCGTCATGTCGAAGAGCTCGTCGATCTCGTTCGTGGTGTAGGGGTTCGTCGGGTTCGTGGAGGAGGGAAGGACATTCTCCTGGCCGGCCACGACCATAATGTCGGGAGCATGGCCGCCGCCTGCGCCCTCGGTGTGGAAGGTGTGGACCGTGCGTCCGGCGAAGGCATCGATCGTGTTCTCGACGAAGCCGCCCTCGTTGAGTGAGTCGGTATGCACAGCGTAGGAGACGTCGTACTCGTCTGCGGCCTTGAGCGAATTGTCGATGCCAGCGAAGGTCGCACCCCAGTCCTCGTGGGTCTTGATGCCGCAGGCGCCTTCGCGGATCTGCTCGGCGATGGTCTCAGGGGTGGCGCCCGAGCCCTTGCAGAGGACGCCCGCATTCACGGGCATCGTGTCGAAGGACTGGAGCATGCGGTGGATGTTGAAGGCGCCAGGCGTGCAGGTCGTCGAGTTCGTGCCATCGGCAGGGCCGGTGCCGCCGCCGAAGAGCGTGGTGATGCCGTTGTCCAAGGCGGCATGGGAGAGGCCGGGGGAGAGGAAGTGCACATGCAGGTCGATGCCGCCTGCCGTGCAGATGAGGCCCTCGCCTGAGATGGCCTCGGTGGAGGCGCCGACGACAAAGTCCACGTCGTCCATATTGTCGGGGTTGCCGCCCTTGCCGATTGCGAGAATCTTGCCGTCACGCAATCCGATGTCCGCCTTGTAGATGCCGGTGTAGTCGATGATCAGGACGCCGGAGATGATGGTATCGGCGACCATCGGGTCGGATTCGCGGGTGGCGGTCGCAGAGACGCCCATGCCGTCACGCAGGACCTTGCCGCCGCCGTACTTGCACTCCTGGCCGTGGACCGTGAGGTCGCGCTCGACGGCAGCGAAGAGGTCGGTGTCGCCGAGGCGCACGGAATCTCCCACCGTCGGGCCATAGAGCTGCGTGTATTGATCTCTGTCCATCATGAAGCTCATCTATGTCACGCTCCTTAGCCCTTGTGGGTGTCCAGATAGCCGTTCACCTTGTTGTTGAAGCCATAGACCCGGCGTTTGCCGCCGAGGTCGATGAGGCGGACGGTGCGGGTCTGGCCAGGCTCGAAGCGCACTGCCGTGCCGGCCGGGATATCGAGGCGCTTGCCGTAGGCCTTCTCGCGGTCGAACTTGAGGCCGGCCTCGTTTGCCTCATAGAAGTGGTACTGGGAGCCGACTTGCACAGCACGGTCTCCGACGTTCGTGACTTCGAGCTCGATTGCCTCATAGCCCACGTTGTAGGGCACAGGGCCCTCGCCCAGGTGATACTCTCCAGGAATCATTGCAGTCTTCCTCCCGTCCCTATTTGATCGGATCGTGGATGGTCACGAGCTTGGTGCCATCGGGGAAGGTGGCCTCGACCTGGATCATCGGGATCATCTCGGGCACGCCCTCCATCACGTCGTCGCGGGTGAGGAGCTGGCCTCCCTCGTCCATCACCTCAGCCACGGTCTTGCCCTCGCGGGCGCCTTCGAGGATGAAGCTGGAGATGAGGGCCACGCTCTCGGGATGGTTCAGCTTGATGCCCTTCTCGCGGCGACGTTCGGCGATCATGGCGGCAAGCGAGATCATCATCTTCTCCTGCTCGCGTTCGGTCAGTTGCATGAACGTTCACACTTCCTTCCTGTGCTTGGCTTGCAAATCGAGGACGAAGGACGCTCCGTCCCTTGAAAAGCGCAGGCTCGAGGAAAGCCCCAGGTCCTGCGCCGAGGTGCCGCAGCTTATGCCGGCCACATGCCGACGAGCATCAGAAAGCCCGGGATCCAGGCGGTCACGATGCCCTCGATCACGCCGAGATATCCCGTGAACTTGCCCAAGGGCTTGCCGAGGTTGATCTCGATGAAGGCCGTGAGCCAGAGGATGCCCCATGCCCACCAGATGAGGCCGTAGATCCAGTTGCCGCCATAGCCCTGCGTGATGCAGAGGAGCCCTGCGGGGATCGTGTTGATTGCGACGAAGAGCGAGTAGATGCCATAGAGGCGCTTGTCGAAATCGAAGATCGTGTTGATGGCGGTATAGAGGTAGGTGAAGGCGAAGAGGAGCCCCGTGCCGGAGGCGTAGTACCAGGAGGCATCAGCTCCCTGGGCAACGCCGATGCCAATAGAGATGATGTTGAGGACTAGGCCCAGGCCGCCCGTGAAGAGGTTCATCACGACATTGGACTTGTCCTTGATGCCCAGCAGGCTGTAGCAGCCATTGCTGATGAGGACGATCCCGACATAGAGCAGAACGATACCAAGCATGCGTGCCTCCTTGTTCTGGGGACGGCTGACCCTGCCTGGCGCACGCACGTCCCGGCCGTGGCAGGCTGGTTGCCCTGTCTTTTTCGCATTGTGGCACGCGGCCACAGGGCCTCCCGCACCCGCAGGCGTTGCAGAAACTACGTCTTAACCCCAGCTCCACAGTTCAAATAGTTGAATTTGCAATGAAATGCAGCTGAAATGATGAGGGCGGCAAAGGATGCTGGCACAGGGTTTGCTGCCGGAGTGGGCGAAGCGGAAGGGCTCTCTGAGAAGCGGGGCTGAGGGAAGGGGCTCTTTGCAGAGCGCTCGCTTCGAGGTCTTTGAGATGTAAGTGTCAAGGCACTGCACGCTCAGGCGCAGCTCCTGCCCGTCTACCTGAAAAGAGATGTCAGATGCGCGGAGAGCGGATGCGGGACGTGCGCCCTGTGGCATGCTTTTCTCCTCATGCAGTGAGGAGAAGATGGATGCCTCTGGCATCCACACGGCAGCGAAGGAGTGCATATGGGCTTTCCGGAAGGGTTCCTCTGGGGCGGAGCGACAGCAGCAAACCAGTGCGAGGGCGGCTACGACGAAGGCGGGCGTGGCCTCGCGAATGTCGATGTGGCACCTGCTGGCCCTGACCGCAGGGCGGTCGTCTCGGGCGAGATGAAGATGATGGCATTCGATCCGGACCACTACTATCCGGCCCAGACTGCGATCGACATGTACCACACCTATCGTGACGATATCGCGCTCTTCGCGGAGATGGGCTTCAAGACCTATCGCTGCTCCATCGCCTGGTCCCGCATCTTCCCCAAGGGCGATGAGGAGGAGCCGAACGAGGCAGGCCTTGCCTACTACGAGGATCTCTTCCGCTGCTGCCAGGAGCATGGGATCGAGCCGCTCGTGACGATCACGCACTTCGACTGCCCGATGCATCTGATCGAGGCCTATGGTGGCTGGAGGAGCCGCAAACTCATCGGCTTCTACAAGCGCCTGGTCCGCACCCTCTTCACCCGCTACAAGGGACTCGTGCACTACTGGCTCACCTTCAACGAGATCAACATGATCTTCCATCTGCCCTGGATGGGCGCAGGCATCGTCTTCGAGGAGGGCGAGGGCCACGAGGCTGTGGAATGGGCTGCCGTCCATCATGAGCTCGTCGCCTCTGCCTGGGCCACGAAGATCGCCCATGAGGTGGACCCCGAGAACAAGGTCGGCTGCATGCTTGCGGCAGGCGCCTACTATCCCTTCAGCTGCCGTCCTGAGGATGTGCGTGCCGCACAGCTGGACACCCAGCGCGAGCTCTCGCTGATCGATGTCCAGGCACGTGGGTACTACCCGCGCTCGATTCAGCGCATGCTCGAGCGAAAAGGCATCATGCTTGATATCACGGATGAGGACCGCCAGGTCCTGGCCGAGAACACGGTCGACTTCGTGAGCTTCTCCTACTACTCCACCCGCTGCTCGGCGGCTCCGACCACCGATGCTCCGCGCACCCAGGGCAATGCCTTTGCCGGCGCGAAGAACCCCTACCTCAAGACCTCCGAGTGGGGCTGGGCCATCGATCCTCTGGGCTTCCGCATCACGATGAACGAGCTCTACGACCGCTACCAGAAGCCGCTCTTCGTCGTCGAGAATGGCCTCGGCGCGAAGGATGAGCTTGTCCCGGATGGCAAGGGCTCCTATACGGTCGAGGATGACTACCGCATCGACTATCTCCGCCAGCACATCGAAGTGCTCCGCGACACGATCACCGAGGACGGCGTCGAGGTCTGGGGCTATACGACCTGGGGACCGATCGATCTCATCAGCGCAGGCACGGGGCAGATGTCGAAGCGCTACGGCTTCATCTATGTGGACAGAGACGACGAGGGCAATGGCACGCTCAAGCGCTACCGCAAGAAGAGCTTCTACTGGTATCAGAAGGTCATCGGCTCGAACGGCGCCGATCTGGATTAAGGACACAGCATGGCAAAGATCGTCTTCCTCGATGTGGATGGCACGATCACGAACTACGAGAACGAGATCCCGGAGTCGGCAAAGCGCGCCATCAAGGCAGCACGTGCCAAGGGCAACCGCGTCTACATGTGCACGGGCCGCTCCAAGGCGGAGGTTCCGCCCGAGCTCGAAGAAATCGGCTTCGATGGCATGATCGGCGGCAATGGCTCCTATGTGGAGGAC
>OMTG01000096.1 GCA_900313905.1 uncultured Actinomycetes bacterium
AGCGGGAGCATCCGACCGGGTTCTGCCCCTTCGTGAGGACGCTCACGACCTTCTTCGAGCCGATCTCGCGCACCTGGTAGCGCGAGCTCGTCGTGCGGACGCCACGCAGGGCCGCTCCGATCTGCACGGCCGAATAGCCCAGCTCGCGCAGGGCGCTGATGGCAGCAATCTCGTTGTAGAGGTCGGTGATGTCGGGGCCGATGATCGGGTATTCAAAGACCGGCTTTCCCTCCTGGCCGTTCTCGCGGATGTGGCAGAAGCCCCATTCCCTATCCACGTCCAGCATCTCGTAGTCGAGCGCCGGCGAGCGGAAGCTGCATCTCGGGCAATGCGCGCGTCCGATATGGTTGTAGTGGCTGAACTCGTAGACGAGCTTCGCGCCGCATTCAGGGCAGTAGACGCAGTCATTGATGATGGTGCGGGGCTCGTCGGTATCCTCCGGCAGGCGGTCGATCCCGAAATAGATGCGGTCCTGGTTCTGCTTGGCAAGCGTATGGGAGATCAGGTCGTCGCCGTTGAGGACGAGCTTTGCGGCCGATGCGAGCGCCTGGTCGAGGACCCGGTAGACCACATCGACATTCGCATTGCGATGGAAGGAGTCGCGCCCCAGATTCGTGACGACCATGATGGTGGGCTTGAGGGCGGGGAGCATGGTCGGGCACCAGCGCTCGTCGATCTCGATCGCGGCGATCTTCTTGCGGGGCTTTCCCGAAAGATCGGCAGCATGCAGGTAGGCCGTCTCGATGCCGGTATTGATGTTGGAGCCAGCACGGTTCGTTATGGGGTCCTCCCCCATTGCCACGAGCAGATCGGCGATGAGGTTCGTCGTCGTGGTCTTGCCGGTCGATCCGGTCACGAAGATGGAGCGCTCCGTCGGCTCAAGCCCGTCCAGGAAGTCCGGGCAGAGGCGGTTCGCGACCTCTCCCGGGAAGTTCGTGCCGCCGCGGCGGAGGGCATGGAGAGCAAGGCCCGAGAGCTTCGCTGTCACAAGGGCTCTCCCGAAGCCCGCTGGTCTTGTGTCCTTCGCCATTGACGCCCCCTGTCCACAAGGTGAAGACCGCACCTCATCTCGGGACAAGGCCGCACACTATCACCAATATTTCAGTTACCTTACAGGTTCTCCCATAAAAATACCTAAAGAAGGCATCTGCGGCAATTCCAAAACGGCAGGGTGTGCACTAATTCATGATTTTATTATGGGTTGCTGTCCCTAAAGGGCGACCTTGACGACGACCTTGCGCACAGCCACTGGCCCCTCCAGGGAGCATCCCGGCTTGTGGGCATCCTCGGGGCCGAGGATCGCAAGCTCGCCCGCATGGAGCGGAATCCAGGCGCAGGACTTCGGCTCGCCGTACAGGCAGAAGTCGTTCCCCTCATCGAACTCCTGCAGGGGCTCCACCTCGGCCAGCGGTGCCACGGCGATGGCCTCCTCGCCCGAGATCACATACTGGATATCGAAGTAGCGGCGGTGCGCCTCGTAGTGCTTCGAGGCAGCCGGCACGGTCTCGTAGCTCTGGATATTCGCGAACACCTCATCGCCGCAGATCTCCTGCCTGCCCAGAGGGAGCTCTGCCAGATCGCTCCTGCGGAGGAACGCGAAGGCCTTCTGGAACTTCTCTTCAGTGAAATCATAGCGGTCGGCATACCCAAGCGAAGCTGCAAGCATGGCATGGTCCTTTCTGTGCGGATACCGGACCATCCATTATGCACCACCAAAGCCAATTGCAGCTCCGCGTGCCGTGCGGACGGCAGGGCGGGTATGATGAAAGATGCGATTCAGCCCCATATCAGGAGAGGAGAGGGCCATGCCGCTCTCACCAGAAGAAGAGAACCAGATCAGGGAAGAGATGGGCCAGATGCATGGGGATGCATCCCAGGCCGAGCAGGGCCCCCAGCTCTTCCCCCTCAACGAGAATTCCTCCGTCAAGCACGTAATCGGCGTGATCTCCGGCAAGGGAGGCGTCGGCAAGTCGCTCGTGACCGGCATCCTCGCAACCGAGCTCTCCCGCCATGGCGCCTCGGTCGGCATCCTCGATGCCGATATCACCGGCCCCTCGATCCCGAAGATGTTCGGCCTCTCGGACCAGACCGTGACCGCCGAGGGCAACAACATGGTGCCCTGCACGACCACGAACGGCATCAAGGTCATGTCGACGAACCTGCTCCTCGAGCAGGAGGACGACCCGGTCCTGTGGCGCGGCCCCATCCTGGGCGGCGCGCTCCAGCAGTTCTGGGGCCAGACCAACTGGGGCAATCTTGACTTCATGCTCGTCGATATGCCTCCGGGAACGGGCGACGTGGCGCTGACCGTCTTCCAGTCCCTCCCGATCGAGGGTGTCATCATCGTCTCCTCGCCCCAGGACCTGGTCCAGATGGTCGTCGGCAAGGCCGTGAAGATGGCCGGCATGATGGAGGTGCCGATCCTCGGCCTCGTCGAGAACATGGCCTACCTCACCTGCCCGCACTGCGGCGAGAAGATCGAGCCGTACGGCCCGAGCCGTGCCCGCGAGACCGCCGAGCACTATGACCTCGACTTCCTGGGCCAGCTGCCGATCGACCCCTCCTTCGCGACGATGTGCGATGCTGGCAGGATCGAGCAGGATCTCCCTGCGAACCTCATCCCCGAGGCGATCGCTGCCATCCTCGCCTCTGCAGCCGTGATGGATGCCCTGAGGCAGTAAGGGGCTCATCCATGGGCGAGAGGCGACAGGGCAGCTCCCGGATGCGTGCCAGGGCACGGGAGCTCGATGAGGCGCGTACCTTCAAGGTGCCTTCCTCATGCGATGTGGCGGTTGTCGGTGGCGGGGCCTCGGGCCTTGCCGCCGCGATAGCTGCTGCCAAGGCAGGAGCCTCTGCCGTGGTCCTCGAGCAGGACCTCGTCTGCGGACGGAAGATCCTCGCGACCGGCAACGGACGCTGCAACTTCGCGGCTGCCGATCTTGCCCCTTCCGCCTACAGCTGCCCGGAGTTTGTCGCGCCTGTGCTCGGCGCGCATCCGGCCGATGAGGTGCTTGCCTTCTTCCTGGAATGCGGCCTTGCCTGGACCCAGGATGAGACGCGCCTCTATCCCCTCTCCCGCCAGGCTGCAAGCGTGCGCGACGTCCTGCTTGCCCGGGCGGACCGTGCCGGCGTGGCGCTCGCCTGCGCCCGAGGTGTCCAGAAGGTCATGCCTGATGGGAACGGCTGGACGCTTGCCTATGCCGGCGAGGCAGGGCAGGGCACCCTCCATGCCTCTGCCGTCATTCTTGCAGGAGGAGGCAGCCAGGCCGCATCCCTTCCCCCGCAGCTCCCGCAGGTTGCGAAGGAGCCCATCCTCTGTCCGCTCGCGGCGACCGGCCTCCCCTTCTCCCGTCTTGATGGGAGGCGTGCCCACGGGAAGGCCACGCTCCTGCGCAGAGGCAAGACGGTTGCCATCGAGGAGGGCGAGTTCCTCTTCCGGAGCTATGGGGTATCAGGCATCGCCGCCTTCAACCTCTCGCGCGAGGCAGAGCCAGGCGATACGCTCGTGCTGGACCTTGCGCCTGGCTACGTTGCATCGCAGCTTGCGCGTCTGATTGGCCTTGCCGGCTCTGCCGCAGGCGTCGCCGACCCTGCCCTGGCTGCCCTCATATCCGATCTGGGAGGCCAGGACCCGAAGCGGATGGCCGAGCTCCTGAAAGGCCTCAGCTGCCGGATCGAGGGACGCGCCGACATGGCCCATGCGCAGGTGACGCGGGGCGGCCTTGCCACCTCTGCCTTCAGCCCCGAGACCTTGGAGGCAGACCCTGCTCAGGCAGGAGGCCATGGCCTTTTCGCCTGCGGCGAGGCGCTCGATGTGGATGGCCCCTGCGGAGGCTACAACCTCGGCTGGGCCTGGCTTTCAGGCGTTCGGGCAGGAGAGATGGCTGCCGCCTGCAGCCGGACATAGCGAAGGACCGAGAAAGGAGAGCGCTCCCAATGATCGAGATCTCAAACATAGCATTGCCGCTGGGAACGCTGGATGGGACACCTGAAGCAGAGAAGCGCCTGGTCAGGAGCCAGGTGCTTAAACGGTGCCACCTCAAGGGCACCGACCTGGCCGCATTCGAGCTCAGGCGCCGCTCCATCGATGCCCGCAAGAAGACCGACGTGCATCTGACCTTCACGGTCCGCATCAGCCTCGCCGGAGGCTATGAGCAGGAGCGCGCCGTGATGCGGCATCTTGCCCGCCACCACCAGGACCGGAACTGCCGCCTCGTGGATGAGGCGCCCCATCGCTTCCCCACCCGTGCCCCCTCGCCCCTGGAAGAGCGTCCTGTCGTCGTCGGTGCTGGATGCGCCGGCCTCTTCTGCGCCCTCAGCCTCGCCGAAGCGGGGCTCGAGCCCCTGCTGATCGAGCGGGGAGACACCGCCGACAGGAGGACCCGTAAGGTCGAGCATTTCTACCAGACAGGCGAGCTCGACCCCGAGAGCAACATACAGTTCGGCCTCGGCGGAGCTGGCACCTTCTCTGATGGCAAGCTCCAGACCGGCACGAAGAGCCCAGCCCACCGCCTCACCCTCGAGACCTTCGTCGCGGCAGGCGCTCCCGAGCGCATCCTCTGGGATGCAAAGCCCCATGTCGGCTCCGATATCCTGCCTGCCGTCGTCACGAACATCCTGAGGCGCATCGAGGAGGCAGGCGGCTCGGCCCTGTTCCGGACCCGCCTCACCGATATCGAATTTGCGCAGGATGGCTCGGTCCAAGGCATCCAGGTCGTACGCACAGATGGGGAAGGCGCCCACGAGGAGCATATCTCCTGCCGCCATCTGATACTTGCCTGCGGCCACTCGGCCCGCGATGTCTTCGAGCTCCTCCAGAGGCACGATGTCGCCCTGGAGCGCAAGACCTTCGCGATGGGCGTGAGGATCGAGCATCTGCAGGCAGACATCGACCGTGCCCAGTATGGCGCGTCCGCGGGCCATCCTGCCCTGGGCGCTGCCCCCTACAAGCTCGTGAGCCATCTCGCCTCCGGCCGTTCCGCCTTCAGCTTCTGCATGTGCCCCGGCGGCTATGTGGTCTCGGCTGCGAGTGAGCAGGGCGGCGTCTGCACGAATGGCATGAGCCTCTCGGACCGTGCCGGCACGAATGCCAATGCGGGACTCCTCGCCAATGTCTTCCCCGATGATCTTCCGGGAGACGATCCGCTCGCTGGCATCGCCCTGCAGCGTTCCTGCGAGCAGAAGGCCTTCGAGCTTGGTGGGGGCGCCTTCAGGGCACCGGCACAGCTCGTGGGCGATTTCCTTGCACACGAGAGCTCGAGCGGCCCCGCCTCGGTCATGCCCACCTATCCGCGCGGCGTCGCCTGGGGCACGATCGAGCCCTGTCTTCCTGCCTACATCACCGATACCCTCCGTGCCGCCATCCCCCAGATGGGGAAGCGCCTCAAGGGCTTCGACACCGCAGATGCCGTGCTCACCGGTGTCGAGACCCGCTCCTCCTCGCCTGTGCGCGTGACCCGCGAGAAGGACGGCGAGAGCGTCTCGAATCCAGGGCTCTGGCCCTGCGGCGAAGGGGCGGGATATGCCGGCGGCATCATGAGCGCAGCGGCCGATGGGGTCCTGTGCGCAGAGCACCTGATCCGCGAGATCCGCGGCTAGCGTCCACCACCAATATGCATGCAGAGAGGGGAGGCAGCCAGCCGGCAGCCTCCCCTCGTCTCTGTTCCTTCATGCCTCAGTGCTTGCGGGGCCCCTTGTAGCGGCGCCTCGTCGCATGCTCCGAGCCCTTGCGGGCCCCAGCCTTGAGGCGGCGCATCACGTCCTCCTCGGTCGTATGGTCGAGCAGGGCCTTGATCTGGACGAGCTGGTCGCGGAGGCGTGCTGCCTCCTCGTAGTCCATGGACTCCGATGCTGCCGCCATCTCCTCCTGGAGGGTCGAGATGAGGCGCTCTGCCTCAGAGCGCGGAAGCGCCTTGAGCTCCTTCTCGATCTCGTCCTCGGTGACCGAGGGGCCTTCCCCTTCGGATCCTGCCGGCGTATAGAATACGCCGTCCTTGCGCTCGCGCTTGTCGACCGTATCATGTGCCTCGGCCAGGAAGGCGGAGATATCGTTGATCGCCTTGCGGACCGTATGCGGCTCGATATGGTGCTCCTCGTTGAACTGCTCCTGGATGCGCCGGCGCCTCCTCGTCTCGTCGATGGCCTCCCGCATCGAGTCGGTGATCTCGTCGGCGTACATGATGACCTCGCCGGAGACATTGCGGGCAGCACGCCCCATGGTCTGGATCAGGGAGCGCCTGTTGCGGAGGAACCCTTCCTTGTCCGCATCGAGGATCGCGACGAGCGAGACCTCGGGGATATCGAGGCCCTCACGCAGGAGGTTGATGCCGACCAGGACATCGATCTTGCCTTCGCGGAGCTCGCGGATGATCCTCACGCGGTCGAGCGTCGCCGTGTCGGAATGCATGTAGTTGACCCGGATCCCCTCGTCGAGGAGGTGGTCGGTGAGGTCCTCTGCCATGCGCTTCGTGAGTGTCGTGACAAGCACGCGCTCGTGCTTTGCCGCACGCTCCTTGATCTCGCCGATCAGGTCGTCGATCTGGCCGCGGACCGGCCGGACCTCGATCTTCGGATCGAGGAGGCCGGTCGGGCGGATGATCTGCTCGACCGTCTGCTCGGAGACGCTCTCCTCGTAGTCGCCCGGCGTCGCCGAGACATAGATGAACTGCGGGATGCGCTGCTCGAACTCATCGAAGCGCAGCGGGCGGTTGTCGAGCGCCGAGGGCAGGCGGAAGCCATGCTCCACGAGCGTCACCTTGCGGGACCGGTCGCCTTCGTGCATGCCGCGGATCTGCGGGATCGTGACATGGCTCTCGTCGATGATGCAGAGCATATCGTCCGGGAAGTAGTCGATCAGCGTGTAGGGAGGCTCGCCCGGCTTCCTGCCATCGAGATGGCGCGAATAGTTCTCGATGCCATTGCAGTAGCCCATGTTCTCGAGCATCTCGAGGTCGTAGGAGGTGCGCTCCTTCAGGCGCTGGGCCTCGAGGAGCTTGTTCGCCCCCTTGAGCTCAGCCAGGCGCTGCGTGAGCTCCTCGTTGATGGTCTCCAAGGCATGGTTGATCTTCGGCCGCTCCGTCACGTAGTGGGAGGCAGGCCAGATCGGGATGGCATCGAATTCGCGGACGACTTCGCCTGTTACCTTGTCGATCTCGGCGATGAGCTCGACCTCGTCCCCGAAGAAGGAGATGCGGATGGGGTTCTCGGAGTAGGGCGGCCAGACATCGACCGTATCGCCCCGCACGCGGAACGTGCCGATCGAGAGGTCGAGGTCGTTTCTGTCGTACTGGATATCGATCAGGGCATGGATCAGGTCATCGCGCTCGAGCGGCTCGGACTTGTCCACGTTCGGGGCAAGGCCGGCATAGTCCTGGGGCGAGCCGATGCCGTAGATGCAGGAGACCGATGCCACGACGATCACATCGCGCCTCGAGAGCAGGCTCGAGGTCGCCTGGTGGCGGAGCTTCTCGACCTCCTCGTTGATGGAGGCATCCTTTTCGATGTAGGTATCGGACTGCGGCACGTAGGCCTCAGGCTGGTAGTAGTCGTAGTAGCTCACGAAGTACACGACCGCGTTGTTCGGGAAGAGGTCCTTCATCTCCCCTGCCACCTGGGCGGCAAGCGTCTTGTTCGGCTCCATGATGAGGGTAGGCTTGTTCACGGCCTCGATCGTCTTTGCCATCGTGAAGGTCTTGCCGGAGCCCGTGACGCCCAGAAGCGTCTGGTACCTGAGGCCGCGCCTCACGCCGTCTGCAAGCTTCTCGATGGCCTGGGGCTGGTCGCCTGCCGGCTCGTAGGGCGAGACGACCTCGAGCTTCGAGGAGTCCGCCCCGAGCCCGAAGCGCTTGAGCTCGGCACCGAAGCGCTCGCGCGCCTCCTTGCTGCCGGCCTCTGGCTCATGGAATTCTTCCTCGCTCATATCAGCCATCTCGGCCATCCCCTCCCTGCCTGGCACGCTCCCTCTGCAGCCCGGCAGCTAATCCGCCTCTTCGAGCTGGGCGGTATAGAGATCCTGGTAGTGCCCGTAGGCGCTCTTCACTTTCTTCAGATAGTCTGCCGTCTCGGGATACTCCTGCGAAAGCTCGGCGACGCTGCCATCGCCTCGGGCCAGCCATTCCTGGACCTTCGCTATGCCTGCATTGTAGGAGCAGATCACCTCATCCATGCCTGAGAGCTGCTTCTGGGCCAGCTCGATGTAGGCGCAGCCGAACTCGATGTTCGTCGCGGGATCGGCGAGGTTGTCAGCCGAGAAGGCACTTCCATCCACAAGGCCGAGCCGGATGAGGTCGGATGCCGTCGCCGGCATGAGCTGCATGAGGCCCTTGGCGCCCTTCACGGAGGAGACATCAGGGTCCCAGCCGCTCTCTGTCCTGATGACGGCACAGACGAAGAGGGGATCCACATTGTGCCGCTCGGAGGATTCGAGGATGGCTGACTTGTACGAGACCGGATAGAGGAGCCGCTCAGCCTTCTGGACAAAGCCACCCGATCCCTGCCCCATCCCATACCAGAGGGCATAGACCACGAGCGCGATGCAGCCCAGCCGCACGATCCAGCCTGCGCATCCCCTGCGTCTCGTCAATGCCGCCCCTTCCAGCCAGCTGCCTCGCGTGATTGCCACCACGTGTCCACCGCACGCATAAGATCGTCGTAGCTGCCGGTGTTGCGGAAGACCGTATCGGACTTCGATTCGAGGTAGGCATCGCTCGGCTGCTGCGCCACCCGGCGGTCGAAGTCCTCGCCCGCCATGCCGCGCCCGATCGCACGCTCGCGCCTCAGGGCCAGAGGCGCCACGACGCAGGCCACCTCGTCGGCTTCGGACAGCATATACTCCGCCCGGTCGAGCAGCGGTATCTCGACGACGCAGACATCTGCGCATCCCTCATCGAGGATGGCCTTGAGGCTGGCCAGGATGGCAGGAAGCTCGATCGTCTCGAGCTGGCGTGTCGCCTCCTTGCTCTGGAAGGCACGCTCTGCCAGGAGGCCCCTCCTGAGGGCGCCTGTGGCAGGATCGACCAGGTCCTCGCCGAAGGCCTTTGCGACCTCTGCTACGCAAGGCTCTCCCGGCGCCAGGACGGCGCGGGAGAGCTGGTCAAGATCTATGCGCAGAGCACCATGCGCCGCAAGGAGCTGGGCGACCGTCGACTTGCCGGACGCGATGCCCCCAGCAAGGAACAGCCGGTACATGCCATCGCTCCTAGGAACGGGTCTCGAACTTCTCGTGGCAGCGCGGGCACGTCACGCGGATGGCGCCCTTGCCACGAGGGACGCGGACCATCTGGCCGCAGTTCGGGCACTGGATGTGCTTGTAGGTCCTCGTCTCCTTGTAGGCGGCAGCAGGATCGCGGAGCCACGGAGCAGCCGGGCCGATCAGGCTGGCGAAGTGCTCGTTCTGCTCGCTCAGGGCTGCGGAGGCCGGCGAGAAGAAGCGGAAGAGCCCGTAGACGATGAAGACGAGGATGATAATCGTGAGCCAGAGCTGCTGCGCGAAGCAGTTGATGATCAGCAGGATGAGAGCAACAAGCAGCGATGCCACTGCCAGCTCATCGCTTCCGTTGCGGCCTGCCATGAAATCCTTCTTGTCCTGCTTGCCATCGCTCATAGCTGTTCCTTCCGTACGACCGCCTGGGCGGGCGGATGTCATTTTTCTCACATGCTCTTATATATTGCCCGCTTGCCCTGCGCTCAGCCACCGTCTTTCGGCAAAGACGGAAAAGCATCACGCTTCGGCTCGGTCGATGCCGGCATCCATCAGATAGGCACGGGCCAGCCGCTCGGTCTCGACGAGCGCATCCACATGGCAGCGCTCGCGGCCGTGGGTGTTGAGGCAGGCCATGCCGAAGGCGCCAGAGCGCAGGTTGTTGCCGAGGACATAGGCAGCATTCGCATCCGTGGAGTAATGGAAGCAGACCTGCGTGTTCCAGCGTCCCGGCGTGCAGGCGCTCTCGGCACAGCGGATGAGGCGGTTCGTGAGCTCCCAGTCATAGGGGCCCTTGTGATCGGAGCAGATGACGCCGACCTGATGCTCATCCGCATCGTAGTCAGGCCCGATCAGCGTGATATCGAGGGCGACATACTCCTCGACCTCAGAGGGCACATATGCCCCGCCGTGACCGATCTCCTCGTAGATCGGGAAGGCGAAGAGCGTCGTGTAGGCCGGCTTCTTCCCGGTCTCATGGAGCCAGCGGAGCGTATCGAGCAATGCTGCAACCGCACCCTTGTCGTCGATGTTGCGCGACACGATGTAGCCATTGTCGAAGGCCTGGAAGTGGGGGTCGATCGCGCAGATGGCGCCCTGGGTGACGCCCAGCGCCTTCGCATCGGCCGGGCTTGCCACATCGGCGATCAGCGATACCGCCATCGTGTCCTCGTCGCGCTGGATGGTCTTCGCATCCTCGAAGACATGGACCGAATGCTTCGTGCAGATGATCTGCCCCGGCACCACGCGACCATCGCGGCAGAGCACGCGGCAGGTCTCCCCTTCGAGGGAATGGTAGTTGACGCCACCGAGCTGGCGGACCCTGAGGGTGCCGTCGTCGTTGAAGCCACGCACCACAAGGCCTAGCGTATCGAGGTGGGCGCCGACCATCACGGTGCGGCTCGGATCCTCGCCCTCGACCCGCACATAGGCGGTTGCCTTGCGGTCGACCTCCATCGTGTAGCCCCAGCTGGCAAGCTTCTCCTTCAGCCATGCATGGATCTCGGGATAGTAGCCGACCGGGGAATCGATCTCGATGAGCTCGCGGGTGAGCTCGGTCAATGCCTTCGGGTCTATCGTCTCCATCTTCTCCATCTCTCCCATCGTCTACTGCTCCTTCGCATAGAGCTGCACAAGCTCGACGAGCATGTCCACCATCGCCTCAAGCTCGGGCACGGGCACGAACTCGCGGACGCCGTGGGCATTGTAGTACCCGGCGCTCAGGTTGCAGCAGGGGAAGCCACGGAACGAGAGCTGGGAGCCGTCGGTGCCGCCACGCATCGGAATCGGACGCATCTCCTGTCCGATCGCTGCATAGGCCGTGCGGGCATTGTCGATCAGATGGCGGTATTCCGGCTTCGTCACGACATCTGCCAGGTTGTGGTACTGGTCGTGGATATCGATCGTGAGCACCTCTTCGCCGTACTGGAGGTTCACGAGCTCCACGGCGCGGCGCATCATCTCCTTGCGCTTCTCCACGAGCTCCTGGCGATGGTCGCGGATGATGTAATCCGCCTCGGCAACCTCGCAGTTGCCCTCCATGCGCTCGAGATAGTAGAACCCGTCATAGCCTTCCGTGTACTCCGGGCGCTCCTGGGCAGGGAGCAGGGCATGGAACTGCATGATGGCCTCGGCAGCATTGATCATGAGGCCCTTTGCCGTGCCGGTATGGACCGAGCGGCCGGATGCCTTGACCTTCGCTTCGGCAGCGTTGAAGGTCTCATAGCAGAACTCTCCGAGCGGGCCGCCGTCGATCGTGTAGCCATAGGCGGCGCCGAACTTGTCGAGGTCGAGGAGTGCCGCTCCATGGCCAAGCTCCTCGTCGGGCACGAAGGAGAAGGCAAGGCGCGGATGCGCGATCGAGGGGTCTGCCTTCAGGCGGGCAAGGAGACTCACCATCTCGGCGTCGCCTGCCTTGTCGTCGCCACCAAGCAGCGAGGTGCCATCGCTCGTCACGAGGTCCCATCCCACCATATGCTCGAGGGCGGGGTTCGTCTTCGGGCTGATCGTGACCGGCTTGCCGTCACGCCCCGTGCCAATCGTAAGCTCTCCTCCCTCGTAGCGCCTGATCTGGGGATGCACCTCATCGCCCCAGGTCTGCCACGCAGTATCGATATGGCAGCAGAAGCCCAGGGTCGGCAGATTCTCGAGGCCCTCCGAGGCGGGCCAATGGGCGATCACATAGGCATGCTCGTCGACGCTCACATCCTCGGCGCCCAGCTCGCGGAGATCTGATGCGATGGCCTCGGCGACCTCGAACTGCGTCTTCGTCGTCGGGATGTTTTCCGGCTCCGAGATGTCCTTCGAAGGATCGGACTGGGAGGCGATTGCGCAGTAGCACATGAAACGTTCGGTTACATCGCTCATGACGGGAAATCCTTTCTGCTCTTTCAGCTGTACCCTACCATTGTGTACATCCTGCCGGCAGAATTGCCGCACAGCGTCCAATTTCTTCAGCTTGGACACGCAAGCGCCTGCATCCTGCCCGCAATGCACACCATTCAGGCCGCACAGGGAATGACGTATGCTGCCTGCATGCGCAAATGCGATCCACGGCGAAAGAAAGGACCTCCCATGCCCTCGTCCTCACGTCTGGCCATCTCGCGGCCGCTTCCGAAAAGCCTCACCCGCCGCTCATTCCTGAAGGGAGCCCTCGGCTCGGCCGTCGCAGCAGCGGCGGTGGCAGCAACCGCTTGCGGCAGCTCCGATGCCGCCTCCGGGTTTCAGGACACCTCCGCCATCCTGAAGGTCGGCGTCGAGAACCCCGATGCCTCCTTCGATACCCAGACGACCTCCCTCACCTGGGGCGCCTCCGAGAACATCTGCGAAACCCTGGTGTCGCTCAATCCTGACACCCTGGAAGTGGAGCCAGTCCTTCTGACGGCGCTCCCGACCGTCTCCGATGATGGCCTCACCTACTCCTTCGAGCTGAAGGACAATGTCAAATTCCACGACGGCAGCACGATGACAGCAAAGGACGTGCAGTATTCGCTGACCCGTCTCCTGGCCCAGAAGGCCGAGGCCGACTCCTTCGTCTACATCGAGGGCGGCCAGGAGGTCCTCGACGGCACGGCAACCGAGCTCTCCGGCTTCACGCTCGTGGACGACACCCATTTCACGATCAAGCTCCGCCAGGTCTATTCCTCGTTCCTGAACATGCTCTGCCAGTTCTATGCCTCGATCTATCCCGAAGCGGCCTGCGAGGCCGCAGGATCCGACTGGGGCACCGGCACGAACTTCATCGGCTCCGGCCCCTACAAGCTCGAGTCGAACGATGATTCGACCGAGGTCGTCCTCAAGGCCTTCGACGACTACCACGAGGGCAAGCCGGGCCTGGACGAGATCGATGTGCTCTACATCGATGATGCGAACACCCGCATGATGAACTACAAGAACGGCGACATCGACCTCTGCTTCTTCAGCACGTCGCTCCTCGAGCAGTACAAGGCAGACGATGCAGTGAAGGACGATATCGTCTACTACACGCCCGGATCCACGCAGTTCGTGAACCTCAACCTGAACGAGCCCCAGTTCCAGGACGCCCGTGTCCGCCAGGCCCTCTCGCTTGCCATCAACCGCCAGGAGCTCTGCGACACGGTCCTCTCCGGCGCTGCCCTTCCCTGCACGGGCTTCATCCCGCCTTCGGTCACGAATTCGGATGAGGGCGCCGAGGTCCTCGAGTACGATCCGGACAAGGCACGTGCGCTCCTCGAGGAGGCAGGCGCCACTGACATCTCCTTCACCGCACAGGTCAGGAGCCAGGACCAGGCCGTGATGGTGGCCCTCCAGAGCTACTGGTCCGCCATCGGCGTCAACTGCGAGGTCCAGACCATCGATGCCGGCCTCTGGCGCGACTCCCGCTCGAATGGCTCGCTTGTCGCCACGACCGTGACCTGGTCCACCCTCTCCTTCATCGGCGTGGAATTCATGGCATCATACTTCTACAGCACGAATGCCTCCCAGCGCTCCAGCTTCTACGACAGCCCCGAATTCGATGCGCACGTGGATGCCGCCCGCGCCGCCACGACCGACGATGTCGCGAAGGAAGAGACGATCGCCGCCGACCGCCAGCTCGTCCGCACCGACTATGCGACGATCCCCGTCGACTGGCCGCAGACCCCCTATGTCCTGCGCAAGGGCTTCGATGGCCTCTCCATCCTCGTGAACTTCCACTTCAAGGGAATGACGAAAAGCGCATAGATAAGTGCATAGATGATACAAGCTGCAGGCTGGAAGGCGGCATCCTGCCTTTCAGCCTGCTTTTATCTACCTCTGATTATTAACGTTCCGCTCCACATCTTGCATTGCTCCGTATGCCTCAAGTACAGTGGCTTTGACTTATGGAGCTGTTTTTCATGCTCTGACGCTGCCTCATGCCAGGCAGCCTGACAAGAGAGGAACCCCGTATGCCCTCATCGAAGACACCGCGCACCGCTGTGCTCAGCCGTGTCCTGCCCGAGCAGATCACCCGCCGCTCATTCCTGAGAGGAGCGCTCGGCACCGCTGTCGCTGCAGCGAGCGTCGGCCTTGCTGCCTGCGGCGGCTCGAGCGACGATTCCAGCGCCTCATCTGACACGAGCGCTGTCCTGCGCGTCGGCGTCGAGAACCCGAAGTCCTCGTTCGATACCCAGACCACTTCGAACACCTGGGGCGCTTCCGAGAATGTCTGCGACACCCTCGTGACCCTGAACACGAAGACCCTCGAAGTCGAGCCGCTCCTCGTGACCGAGCTCCCGACCGTCTCCGATGATGGCCTCACCTACTCCTTCGAGCTGAAGGATGGCATCAAGTTCCACGACGGAAGCACGATGACGAGCGAGGACGTGCAGTACTCGCTGACGCGTCTCCTGGCCCAGAAGGCAGAGGCGGATTCCTTCGTCTACATCGAGGGCGGCCAGGAGGTGCTTGATGGCACCGCGACCGAGCTCTCCGGCTTCACCGTGGTCGATGACACGCACTTCACGATCAAGCTCCGCCAGGTGTACTCCTCCTTCCTGAACATGCTCTGCCAGTTCTATGCCTCGATCTACCCGAAGGCAGCCTGCGAGGCCGCTGGTTCCGACTGGGGCACCGGCACGAACTTCATCGGCTCCGGCCCCTTCTACATCGAGAGCAACGACGACTCCACCGAGGTCGTCCTCAAGGCCTTCGAGGATTACCACCAGGGCAAGCCGGGCCTGGACGAGATCGATGTGCTCTACATCGATGATGCGAACACCCGCATGATGAACTACAAGAACGGCGACATCGACCTCTGCTTCTTCAGCACGTCGCTCCTCGAGCAGTACAAGGCAGACGACGATGTGAAGGACCAGATTGTCTACTACACGCCGGCAGCGACCCAGTTCGTGAACCTCAACCTGAACGAGCCCCAGCTGCAGGATGCCCGCGTCCGCCAGGCCCTCTCCCTTGCCATCAACCGCCAGGAGCTCTGCGACACGATCCTCTCCGGCGCAGCCCTTCCCTGCACGGGCTTCATTCCGCCTTCGGAGACCGGCAGCGACGACGGCGCCGATGTCCTCGAGTACAATCCGGACAAGGCCAAGGAGCTCCTCGCTGAGGCAGGCGCCACCAACCTCTCCTTCACCGCGCAGGTCAGGAGCCAGGACCAGGCCGTGATGGTCGCCATCCAGAGCTACTGGTCCGCCATCGGCGTCAATTGCGATGTCCAGACCATCGATGCCGGCCTCTGGCGCGATTCCCGCTCGAACGGCTCTCTCGTAATCACGACCGTCACCTGGTCCACCCTCTCCTTCGTGGGCATCGAGCACATGGGCTCCTACTTCTACAGCACGAACGCCTCCCAGCGCTCCAGCTTCTACAACAGCCCCGAGTTCGATGGCTATGTGGATGCCGCCCGTGCCGCAACCGACGAGGCCACGGCCAAGGAGAACACCATCAAGGCCGACAACCTGCTCGTCCGCACCGACTATGGCACGATTCCCGTCGACTGGCCACAGAACCCCTACGTCCTGCGTCAGGGCTTCGATGGCCTCGATATCCTCGTCGACTTCCACTACAAGGGAATGACAAAGAGCGCATAGCTGCATCGATCATGCAATCTGGAGAGGGCCTCTGCTTCGGCAGGGGCCCTCTTCTTGTGCCGCCTGCCGAATCGGCATCGCGCCCTCGTTTCAGCCAGAGGAGATGGCCTACCATCGTTTTGAGGTTGCTTTCAGCAACGTCTGCAGACAATCCGTGCCTCCCTGAGCCAGATGAAGGAGCATGCCATGTCCGACCCAACGCCCGATATGACCTCCAGCACCGACACGAGCACGTCCGAGACATTCCGGATCCCCTCTCCAGAAGATGCAGAGGACCAGACCAAGGTCATTCCTGGAGCGGCAGCAGCATCGTCTGCAGGCGCAGATGAGTTGGAGGAGAGCGAGGCTTTGGCGGCCTTCGAGCGCCGCCGCAAAGAGCAGAAACGGAAGAAGCGCCGCCATCTCGCAATCGGCCTCATCGTGGCTGCAGCAGCGCTCCTTGCCATCTTCCTCCCCTCCTTCCTCTCATCGATGGATACGGAGCCCACGCTCCCTCCGACCGCCACAGTCTATCGCGGCAGCCTCACCTCTACCGTGAGCGTCTCCGGCACGACACAGCCCATCTCCTCCACGGTCGTGACGCCCGAGGTCGATGGGATCATCCAGGACGTCCGCGTCTCCGAAGGCGACAGCGTCCAGGCAGGGGATGTCCTCTTCACGATCAGGAATGATTCCCTCGACCGCGCGGTCGCAGATGCCCAGCAGCAGGTCGCAAGCGCCCAGCGTGCCCTCGATTCCGCAAAGGCAGCCTCAGACCAGGCCTATGCCAGCTACAAGAAGGCCCTCACCGCCTGGAACAGCGCCACGACTGCCGAAGAGCAGAGCGCCATGCAGGATCCCGACGAGCTCTACTACTCCTCGGTCGTGAGCGCGAAGGACAGCGTGGAGAGCGCCCGCATTGCCCTCGAGCAGGCCCAGCAGAACCTCGCCGATGCCCAGGCCACTGCGCAGAAGCGCACCGTGACGGCCCCTGTCTCTGGCTCCATCGTGGCCGTCGGTGCCCAGGAAGGGGCCTCGACCCAGGCGAGCGCCCAGGACGGCACACCGCTTCTGCAGATCGCCGACCTCTCCCAGATGCGGGTCACGACCCAGGTGAACGAGCTTGATATCTCGAGCCTCGCTATCGGCCAGAGCGCCCAAGTGACCTTCATGGCATTGCCGGATGTCACCCTCGATGCCACGGTCGAACGCATCGCGACCGTCTCCTCAGGCGATGACATGTATGGCACAGGCAGCGCCACCTACAAGGTCACCCTCATCATCCCGGAGCCCGACCCGAAGCTGAAGCCGGGAATGACAGCAGATGCCACGATCACGACGCAGGATGTCCCAGACTCCCTGATCGTCCCGCTTGCCGCCATCACGGATGACGGCGAGAAGACTACGGTCACGGTCGTCACGCTCGACGACAGAGGGCAGATCGAGAGCTCGGAGATTCGCAACGTCGAGGTCATCGCAAAGAATGGCAGCGAGGCTGCCATCACGGGTGTCGAGGAGGGCGAGATCGTCGACCTCTCTGGCTCGTCCGATGAGGTCCTTACAGGAGATGGGACAGGAAGCTCCGTCTCGGTCGGCTCGTCGGCTGTCCAGGAGGGCTAGCCATGCGCCCCCTCATCGAGATGGAGAAGATACACAAGATCTATGATGCAGGCGGCGTGGCGACCCATGCGCTCCGGGGCGTCTCCCTCTCCGTGCCACGGGGCGAGTTCCTCTCGATCATGGGGCCCTCCGGCTCGGGCAAATCCACCCTCATGCACATCATCGGATGCCTCGACACGCCGACTTCAGGGACCTACTCGCTCGACGGGATCGATGTTTCCGAGCTCACGGACGACGAGCTCGCTGAGATCCGCTCCTCGAGCATCGGCTTCGTCTTCCAGTCCTTCAACCTTCTGCCACGGGCGAGCGTGATCCGCAATGTGATGCTGCCCCTCCTCTACCGCAAAGGGGCGCCCGTCGACCGGGAACGTCTGGCGGCGGCAGCGCTCGCGGCAGTCGGTCTGCCGCCTGAGTACTATGACCACCGCTCGAACGAGCTCTCGGGCGGCCAGATGCAGCGTGTCGCTATTGCCCGTGCCCTGGTGATGGATCCGCCGCTGATCCTGGCCGACGAGCCCACCGGCAACCTCGACTCAGCCACCTCTGCCCTCATCATGCAGACCTTTCAGAAGCTGAAGGAGCGGGGCCGGACCATCGTGCTCATCACCCATGATCCGGAGGTCGCCTCCTGGGCCGACAGGACCGTGCATATCCGCGACGGGAAGCTCCTCACCGACGAGGAGGAAGCTACCTGGGAAGCAAAGCACTTGAGCATGAGGGGACGAACATGAGAGCCCGCGACTATCTGGAGGAGACCTGGGAGGCGCTCGATGCCAACCGGGGCCGCTCCCTCCTCACGATCCTTGGCATCGTTATCGGCATCGCCGCCGTGATAACGATGACGGCACTGATCGGAGGCATACGTCAGTCGATCCTGGGGCAGATCGGTGCCAACCAGGCGCGGCTCGTCTACCTCAATGTCTTCACCGACACCGGGAAGCTCGACGATGCGGCCTTGGATGAGATGAGGGAAGATATCCCGGATCTCGAATCCACAAGCCCGCTTGCACGCAGCTATATCGATATCGGCTCGGGCCAGGACGCAATCAGCTGCTCGATCACCGGCGTGGACTCCGATTACTTCGCTATGTCCGGCATGAAACTCGTGGCAGGCCGCTTCTTCAACAGCAATGAGGACAAGGAGGCAAGCTCCGTCATCCTGCTCGACGAGGAAGGCGCCCACCGTCTCTTCGGCACTGACGCACAGGAGGCTATCGGCCAATCGGTGCGCCTCGGCTCGACAAGCTTCACCGCCATCGGCGTCATCGAGACGCAGTATGCCGGCTCAGGCTCGGTCGAGGCCTATATGCCCTCCAAAACGCTGGTGCGGGCCGGTGGCTACTCAGACCGTTCATCTGCGGTCGCGCTTGCCCGCGAAGGCGCCGATATGGACCAGGTCGTATCCGATGTCACCAGCTGGCTCAAGACCCGCTTCCGCATCTCCGACGACGAGGCAGACAGCTATATCTACGTCTATTCACTGCAGTCGACGATCGACCAGGTGAATTCGGTCATGATGTCATTCCAGGTGCTGATGACCGCTGTCGCCTCGATCTCGCTTCTGGTCGGCGGCATCGGCATCATGAACATGATGCTCACGAATGTGACGGAGCGCATCCGCGAGATCGGCCTCAGGAAGGCCTTGGGCGCCACAAGCTCCGATATCGCGAAGCAGTTCCTGCTGGAATCGATCAGCCTCTGCATCACGGGTGGCGTCTTCGGCATCATCCTCGGCTATCTCGGCGCCTTCGTGGTCGCAGGGCTCGCTGGCAGCTTCTTCTCCAGCGCAGGCCTGGAAGGCCTCACCCCTGCCATCGACCCGGTCTCTGTCATAGTCGCGGCCGGCATCTGCATCCTCATCGGCATCATCTTCGGCTATGGGCCAGCAAGGCGTGCCGCCCGTCTCGACCCAATCGAGGCGCTGCGCTACCAGTGAGCTCCTGATATAGGCATAGGAAGGGGACGTGCCGCAATCAAGCAGCACGTCCCCTTCCCATTGCGTGTCCTGGGCGCTAGGCGAGGGCGTTTGCCTTCTCCTCAGCGACCAGCGTCTCGTTCAGATCGAGCTGGCGCTCGGCCTCGGTGAGGTCCTTGTCGAAGAGGTGGCAGGCACAGAAGTGGCCCGGTGCAATCTCGTGCATCTCGGGCGCCCGCTTGGAGCAGACCTTCATGCAGCTCGTGCAGCGGGTATGGAAGACGCAGCCCTCAGGCGGGTTGGTCGGTGACGGCACATCGCCTTCGAGGATCTTCTTGTCCTGGATGCGCTCGCGGCTGATGCGGGGAATGACATCGAGGAGGGCCTTGGTGTACGGGTGGAGCGGATTGCCGAAGAGCTCATCCTTGGATGCCAGCTCCATCGTGTGGCCCAGATACATGACCATCACGGTATCGGAGATGTGCTTCACGACCGACAGGTCATGGCTGATGAAGATATAGGAGAGGCCCATCT